>JAYEGN010000194.1:0-31570 GCA_034659115.1 Campylobacterota bacterium | reverse complement strand
ATTTCGCAAAAGACAGGACTTGCTAAAGATTTAGTTACTAAGTTAAGAAAATCGAAATAAGTATAACTCAACTCGTCTAGCTAAGTAAATAGTTTAGGAATATACTGGATAATGATAGGTGACTTAGAATTGCTGGTGATGCTATGGCTAAGTTGTTAAATTTTAGTTTTTTAAGTATAATCTATAAAGTTTAAAATAGGGGTTTATAAGTGAAAGTATTAGTTGTTTTAGTTATGTGGTTTGGTTTAGTGTTTGGTTTAGTAGATATAAATAGTGCAAATGAAAAGGAGCTTAGCTCTTTAAAAGGTATAGGTGCCTCTAAAGCAAAAGCGATTGTAGAGTTTAGAAAAGGGCATTGTTTTAAAAATACAAATGAGCTATCTTTAGTGAAAGGTATCGGTAAGAAAACTGTAGAAAAAAATAAAGATTCTTTTACTGCTAGTAAGTGTAAATAGATACTCAGGATATAATATGGAAGAAAATCAACCAAATGAAGTAGTTATGAACGAAAAGTCGATGGAAGTTCTTATCGCTAAATTTATACCTACATCACAGTATTTTGAAGCTAGATTTGATCACCTGCAGTATCAAGTAGACGAGATAAAAAATGGTATTGGAAAGCTACAGTTAGATATGGATAAGCGCTTTGATAATATGCAATCAGGTATAGATAAACGCTTTGACAATATACAGTCAGAAATGGATAATAGGTTTGAACAAGTCGACAAAAGGTTTGAACAGGTCGATAAAAGGTTTGAGCAGGTCGATAAAAGGTTTGAGCAGGTCGATAAAAGGTTTGAACAAATTGATAAGCGTTTTGAGCAGATAGATGCAAAGCTAGATAAAGTTCTTGATAGAATAGATGTCAAGATAGACAGAGGTTTAGCAGAAAACAGGTCTACAACAATAAAGCTGTTTTCTTTTGCCATGATTTTTTCTGCTATCTCAATGACAGGACTTTTAGGTAAATTTGCAAATATATTTTAAATGATTTATGCAAGTGGTCCAATTTTACATAAGGTTCAAAAGTTAAAATATCATCCATGAAAAAAACGAAAGTAACAAAAAAAAATAGAGGTTGGAATACTTCAGATGAAGATGAAATAAATGTTAGAAAAAAAAGAGCACTAAAAGAAGATTACGATATTTGTAATTTAAGCAAAAAGGATAAGGTTTTTTCCTCTTTTGAACTACAAAGTAAAACAGCCACTTACCTCATAGAAATACGCTCATTGACAGATAACATCAACTCATGCTCTTGTCCTGATATTAAGACAAGCAGACTTGGTACATGTAAGCATATCGAAGCGGTCAAACTTTTATATAAAGATGTAGCTCAAACAAATAAGCTTATCGAGATATTTTTAGATACTATTGATGATAAGATCAAAATACTTTTTCCAAAAAACAGTAGAAAAAAGTCTTATATCAGAGATATACTTGAACCTTACTTTAGTGATAGTGGTGAGTTGTTGTATGAACCAACTGTTGCCTTTGAATCATTGACACGAAACATAGATACTCTAGAGCAAAACTATAGAAATAAAATTAGAGTATCGGGCTTGATTGAGCCTTGGTTGCAGATACAAAAATTTGAAATAGAAAAAATAGAGAATAAAAAAATATTTCTAAACGACTATAAAAATGGAAAAAAAAGTTTTGAGTTTTTAAAGCACTCTTTATATGATTATCAAAAAGAGGGGGTGCTTCACCTTGCTTTTAACGAGAGGGCTCTGCTTGCAGATGATATGGGTCTTGGTAAAACTATCCAAGCTATTGGTGCTTCCATACTGCTTGAAAAACTAAAAAAAATCAAAAAAGTTTTAGTGATTTCTCCAGCCTCACTCAAAGGTGAGTGGGAAGAGCAGATAGGGAAATTTACAGATAAAAAAACTAAATTTATATTTGGCAGTAGAAAAAAACGAGAAGAGAAATACGCTGAGAGCTCTTTTTTCTATCTAGCAAATTATGAGCAAATTTTATATGATTTTGAGGCGATTAACACTATTTTAAAACCTGATATTATTATACTTGATGAAGCTCAAAGAATAAAAAACTGGCAGACAAAAACTGCCAATAGCATTAAAAAACTACAAAGTAGGTATGCTTTTGTTTTAACAGGAACACCAATAGAAAATAGAATTGATGAGATATACTCTATTGTTCAGTTTTTAAATCCAAATATCTTTGGACCACTTTTTAGATTTAACCGTGATTTTTATAGATTAGATAGTAATGGGATAGCAATCGGCTATAAAAATATGAACCTTCTTCATAGAAGACTCCAAGGTATAATGCTTAGGAGAAAAAAGAGTGCCGTTGAAGGGGAGCTTCCCCAAAGAGTAGATAAAACATATTTTGTAAATATGAGCCAATCACAACAAGATAGGTATGATGAGTATGAGACTATGGTTTCTCGACTTGCAGCAAAAGCAAAAAAATATCCTCTTAGTTTTGATGAGATGAAACGATTGCAAATGGGGCTTTCGTGTATGAGAATACTGTGTGATAGTGTCTATATACTGGATCAAAAAGTTACCATATCTCCTAAGATTGACGAAGTAGTGCCTATAATTGAAGAGTTGCTAGAAGATAAAGATTGTAAAATTATAATTTTTTCTGAGTGGGAAAAGATGTTGCAACTACTTGATTTCTCATTGCAGCAAAAGGGTATAAGCGTAGTGTGGCACACAGGCTCTTTAAATCAACTACAAAGAAGAGAAGAGATTAAAAAGTTCAAAGAAGATAGTTCCTGTAATATCTTTTTATCTACTGATTCTGGAAGTGTTGGGCTAAATCTTCAAGTTGCCAATGTTGTTATCAATCTTGATATACCTTGGAATCCTGCAAAACTAGAACAAAGGATTGCAAGAGCATGGAGAAAACATCAAAAACGCACAGTTCAAGTGATAAACCTCGTAACACAGGAGAGACTAGAGCATAGAATTGTTGAGATAGTAAGACAGAAACAGTTTTTAAGTGATAATGTTTTAGATGGCCTAGGGCAAGATGAACTGAAGCTTCCTAGCAGTAGAAAAGAGTTTTTAGATGACTTAGAAAAAATAGTGCAAAGCGATGATATAAAAGAGCCTATTCAGAAAAAGAAAATAGAGTTCAATTCACAACACTTTACGCAAGATATACTCTCAAGATTTAGCGATAGAATAGAGTTGGTTTCGCATAATAGCCAAAATAATCACCTCTTTGTGGTTGTAGATAAAAAAGATGATAAAATTGTAAAAATGGCAGAAAATGCACAGGTAAAACTACTCGATAAACAGGAATATGAACTGTTAACTACACTAGCACAACAAGGGTTGATCGAGTTAAAAGACAATTTAAAAATCCTTTATCAAAAATCTACAGAAAAAGAGAAAAATATAGATGAAATAATGGTTATGAAAATAAAGAAGCTGTTTAAATCTATAAAAAGAAAATATGATATGGCAAAACTGCTTCTTAGTGGTGGCTTTATAGATGAAAGTATACCGGTGTATAGCGATATGGTGCAAAGCTCTTTTGAAGTTTTGGAGTTACTTGAAGATGATGGCTTTGATGAAGTTTTTCTAAAAAATATACGAGACAATAAAAAGTTAAGCAGTGATGATATGTTACTTCAATCAGATAAGTTTTATGCTAGGCTTAAAATCTTAGTTAGTGAATTATAAAGATGTATGATGAATATGGATAGTACAATAAAAATGGCGACAAAAGATAAACCTTTAATCTCAATAGTTACAGTAGTCTTTAATGGTGAAAAACATCTTGAACAGACTATACAAAGTGTTGTCAACCAAACATATAAAAATATAGAATATATTATCATAGATGGTGGCTCAACCGATGGAACTGTTGATATTATTAAAAAGTATGAAGATAAAATTAGCTATTGGGTAAGTGAAAAAGACAGTGGTATTTATGATGCTATGAATAAAGGTATAGATGTGGCAAATGGAGAGTGGATAAACTTTATGAATGCTGGGGATATTTTTTTTGATAATAATGTTTTAGAAAGTGTATTTCATAAAGAGAGTCTCGCTACAGATAATATAGACTTATTTTATTCTGATTCAATTACGGATAAAAATATAAGGTATATCTGTAATAAAGATAAACGGATACTTATTCATCAAGCACTTATCTATAGACTATCTCTTCATGATGAGATAGGGAAATATATTGTTGTTAAGAATATAACGACAGCTGATTATTTATTTTTTATGTTGGCATATAATTATAGATGGCACAAGTTAAATTTCCCGATATCTATTCATGATACCAAAGGAATTTCATCTGGTCTACACACTTTTTTACAAAAAAATGCCATAGACTTACTTTTTGGGTTTAATGGACGAATTAAAGCAATATTATATTTAGCTACACATCCTGCTTATAATTTTATAAAAAGAAAATTATTTAGATGAAAATCTCAGTTTGTATAGCAACATATAATGGTGAAAAATATATAAAAGAGCAACTAGATTCCATCTTAGTACAACTAGATAAATATGATGAGATTATAGTGTCAGATGACAGTTCAACGGATTCAACTATAGAAATCATTAAATTATACAATGATATTAGAATTAAAATATATGAAAATCAAAAATTTAAATCACCAATATTTAATTTTGAAAATGCTCTCAAGCACTCAAATAATGAGTATATATTTTTAGCTGATCAAGATGATATATGGATGCCTAACAAAGTTGAAGAGATTAAAAATTGTTTAAAAGAGTATGATTTAATTGTAAGCGATGCAAATATAATTAATTCAATAGGCGATGTTTTATCTAACTCTTTTTATCAAATAAATAATTCAAAACAAGGTTTTATACATAATATAATTAAAAACTCATATCTAGGATGCTGTATGGCTTTTAACAGAAGTATATTGGAGATAGCTTTACCATTTCCAAAAGATATACCTATGCATGATTGGTGGATTGGGCTGATTGGCGAACTTTATGGCAAAACTTATTTTATAGAAGACAGATTAATAGTATATAGAAAACACGACAATAATGTTACTTCTAGCGGAGAAAAGTCTAGTAATTCTTTTTATCAAAAAATTATTTTTAGAATACTAATGATAAAAAATATATTGTTAAGAAGCACAAGAAGAAAAAGATGAAAAATTGGCAAAGCTGTACGAAAATGAGTATATTATAGAGAAGCAAATAGAGATTTATAAGAAAATTTTGGAAAATAAGATTTGAAAATATCAAAACAGATAAATAAACAATTATAAGTTGATGCTTTTTGGACCAATGTACTCGAATCATTTCCGTTTAAAGTTAAAACAACTTGACAACTTGACAATAAAATAATATACTTTAGGAAAAGGAAAATACTATGCAGTCGATACAAGTTGGACAGTTTAAATCAGAGTTTTCAAGCATATTAGACAAAGTGCAAAACCTTGGTGAAAAGTATATTATAGAGTATGGGAAGAAACATAAAAAAGTTGCGATGCTAGTACCTTATGAAGAGGAAAAAGAAAAAACTAGGCAGTTTGGAGTCTATGAAGGAAAATATACTATCGCAGATGACTTTGATAAGGAAGACGAAGAGCTGATTGATTCCTTTTATGATAGTATGCTTAAGTCATGAATGTCTTAATTGATACCCATATCTTTCTTTGGCTTATGTTTGATACAAAAAAAATTTCTTCAAAGCATATGAAAATATTACAAGACACTTCAAATAATATCTTTTTAAGTTCTTTAAGTATAGCTGAAATCATGATAAAGAAGTCGCTAAATAAGCTTGATGTAGAGTTTGATCTTGAGTATGTACTAGATCTCTTTGATATGAAAATTTTAGATTTTAATGCAAAAAGTGCCTTATTGTTACATCTACTCCCCTATTATCATCGTGACCCCTTTGATAGGATGATAATAACTCAAGCAATATCGCATAAATATAAAATAATATCAGTAGATAATAAGTTCGCAAAATACGAATGTGATTTATTGTAATTTTACTTAGTAAGGGAATAATATAAAAATCTCAATTATAACAGTAGTTTACAACAATAAAAAAACAATAAAAGATGCTATAAACTCTGTATTTAATCAAACATACAAAGATATAGAGTATATCATAGTAGATGGTGCAAGTAATGATGGAACGAAAGAAATAATTCAAAGCTATGGAGATAAAATAACTAAGTTTATAAGTGAAAAAGATAATGGGCTTTACGATGCTATGAATAAAGGAGTTTCGTTAACAACAGGTGATGTAGTTGGTTTTTTGCATAGTGATGATTTATATGCATCTGATGATACTTTGGAGTTAGTTGCAGAAGAGTTGCAAGCAGATGATATAGATGGTGTGTATGGAGATTTGATTTATACAGCTAAGTATGACACTTCTAAGATTATTAGATACTGGAAAAGTTGTGATTTTAAGATGAGTTTACTAACTCAAGGATGGATGCCTGCGCATCCAACACTCTTTTTAAAAAAAGAAGTTTATAACAGATTTGGTGACTTTGACTTAGAGTTTAAAATAGCTGGTGACTATGACTTTATGCTTAGGGTATTAAAATCTGGTATAAAAGTAAAATATATTTCTAAAATACTTTATGTAATGCGAATGGGTGGAGAAAGCAACAAAAGTATCAAGAATATTATGTTAAAATCGAAAGAAGATTTAAGGGCTTTAAAGAAAAATCATATTGGTGGAATTAAAGCACTGCTGACTAAGAATTTATCTAAAATTAAACAGTTTATAAAAAAGTAATATAGAATAAATAAGGGGCTCGAAAATAAATGCTGTATATAAATTTATTAATTGTTCTTTTGGCATCTTTTACGATAACTTTTCTTCTCATAAAATACAAAATAAAAACAAAACTTCAAGCCTATCCAAACCATAGAAGTATACATCAAGAGGTTATGCCAAACTCTGGAGGTATAGCTATTTTTATATCATTTATTATGGGTATTTTACTCTTACATGTAGATGTTGGATTTGCTGTAATATTTTGTATGACTATAGTTTTTCTTTTTGGTATATATGATGATATCTTTGATGCAAGAATGCGATGGAAAATTTCAATCCTTTTCTTGGTAGGAAATATTTTATTTTTTAATGGCTATAGCATGGAATATTTAGGTACATATCTAGGGTATAGCATAGTACTATCTAGCGTTGAAGCGTATATATTTTTAATTTTTGTTGTTATTAGTTTTGTAAACTCCATGAACTTAATCGATGGGCTTGATGGTTTAGTATCTGTTGTTGGCATTATCATTTTAGGCTCTTTTTTGTATCTTGGCTTAAAGTTTAATGACCCATTTTTAACATATGTACCAGCTATATATATAGCGTCTATCATAGGTTATCTTTATTTCAATTGGTCACCAGCGAAGATTTTTATGGGTGATAATGGGAGTTTACCATTGGGGCTTATTATAGCCATAGTAGCTATTCATGCTGTGAATATGCACTATGTAACACCTGTTACTATTTTGATGTTAGCTGCTCTGCCTATATTGGATACTTTTGTTGTTATGACTAAAAGAATATCTTCTGGTGTAAGCCCTTTTAGAGCAGACAGATCTCATATACACCATATTATACTTCGACAGCAAAAGAACAATACAAAAAGAACAGTACTGATTCTAGGGTTAGTACAACTACTTCTTAGTTATATAGGGCTTGGTTTTAAAATCAGAGAGGATATATTGATTTTTGGTCTTTTTTTCATGCTTTATGTGCTGTTTTATTTTTTACTTACTCCTAAAAAATAGGCTCAATCTAAAATATCGTGAAGCTTATATCCGTCGTCCATACTTTTATTTACTTTTTTCCATTGATCATTTTCTATATTTTTTTTAAGCATACTCAGTTCACCTTCAAAAAGTTCTATAGCTTCTAGTAGATTTGTTTTATTTTGCCTAAAAATATCTTCCCACATGTCTGGTGAACTTTTTGCAAGTCGGCTCATGGAACGAAAGCCACCAGCAGCAAGTGCTAAAATATTGTTTTTATTTTCCTGTTTCATCACAGTATTTGCTATTGAGTATGATATAGCATGTGGCATATGTGATATAAAAGCTGCATGACGATCATGCTCATCTGCTTTCATGAAATATTTTTTCATTCCAAGAGCTTTGAATATTTTTCTACTTACAAGTTGCTGATATTCTCCACTTTCTTCAAGATTACATAGAACAACAACTTGTTCTTTATAGAGGTGTTTTATAGCTGCATGTGGACCAAAGTTTTCTGTTCCAGTCATCGGATGTGCAGCAACAAAATTTTTTCGTATAGATGGTGGGACAGAGTTTAGAATTTTTGATTTTGTACTGCCTAGATCTATAATGGTAGTATTTTCATTAATATTTTGTAAATTATGAAGTGCACTGATTACTCCATCAACTGGTATGGCAAGAAAAACTACATCATAATTTTTTACCTCTTCAAAATTAACAATTTTACTAACTAGTCCAAGTTCTAAGGCTTCTTTTTGATGCTCTTGATTGTGATCACTTCCAACTATTTCATCGATAAAATCTAACTCTCTTAGACTTAGTGCTAATGACCCACCCATAAGTCCAAGTCCAACTATAGCTATGTTCATCTTTCTCTCTTGTAATAAATTAACAAATTATACAAGATTTACTTCAAATTAACCCTATAAAAGGTAAAATCTTTTCTTATTTTACAACTATGGAATTTTAATGAGAATTTTTTTAGCAGTTTTGTTAACTTTGATGACAACAACTCTATTTGCTATGACTATAAAGTCTATAAGCTATGTTGGTATGGTGCATATTTCGAAGCCTGTTGCGCTTAGAATGTTGGACTTCAATGTCGGAGATACGACGGATGAAGAAACTATCGATAGATCGATTAAAAAATATTTTAATCAAGGGTATTTTGATGATATTTGGGCTGAGTATGATGATGGAAATTTAACTTATCACTTCAAAGAGAAAGCTATTATCTCAAAAATCGAACTAAAGGGTTGGAAAGAGAGTGACAAAGATATAAAAGATAGCGTCATTCAGATTAAAAAAGGTTCTTTGTATGACAAAAAAAAGTTAGAAGCTGCTAAAAAAAGAATTATAGAAGCTATATCTCAAGAGGGTAAGATCGATAGTGTTGTTGAGATTGAAGAGGAACATCTTGAAAATGGAAGCATAAAGGTTACTTTTATTGCTAATGAAGGTGAAGAGATTATCATTCAAAAGCTTGATTATAGTGGTGTTGTTGGTCTTGAGAGTGATATGTTTAATGATGTTATAGCAAATAAAGAGCATCAATTTATGGGTTGGTTTTGGGGACGAAATGATGGTGAAATGAAACTTGGAGATCTGGCTTACGATCCATTAAGGATTCGTGATCTATATATGCAGTATGGTTATTTAGATGCAAAAATTAATGAGCCATTTGTTAGAGTCAATTTTGATCACTACACTGCTGATATGAGCTATCAAATTCAAGAGGGTGATGTTTATAATATAAGTGCTATATCTATAAATCAAGTGACTAAAGTTATAGATGAGTCAAAGATACGAGATATTATTACTCTTGAAGAAGGTGAAGCTTTTAATATTAAGTCATTTCGTGAAGATGCACAGAGAATTAAAACGCTGATTGCAGATCTGAGTTATGCTTTTGTGCAAGTTGTTCCAGATCTTAGAAAAAATAGAGAAGACAATACTGTTGAAGTTGTTTTTAAAATTACACCAGGCGATAGAGTGAAAATTAGAAATGTAGTAATTTCTGGTAACAACAGAACTTTAGATAGGATTATAAGACGAGAGTTATATTTGGGACCAGGCGACATGTACTCATTAACTGACCTTCAAGATTCTCGTTCATCCCTGGGAAGACTTGGTTTTTTTGAGGGTAATACCATCGAAGAAAAAAGGATTAGCAACAAGATTATGGATCTAGTTGTAAAAGTTAAAGAAGCACCAACTGGTAATATTCAGCTAGGTGGTGGATATGGAAGTTATGGTGGACTTTTAGTTACGGTAGCTGTTGATGATAGAAATATTTGGGGTTCGGGAATAAATGTAGGTGTAAAAGCTGAAAAATCAGAAAAAACTCAAAATTATTCTTTTAATATTTCGAATCCTAGATTAAATGATAGTGATTTTAGTGGTAATTTTTCTATATTTAAATCTGTGTATGAATACAATGATTATTCCGTAAATTCAGATGGTGTCAGTTTTGGAGCAGGGCACAGATTTTCAAGGCATATTAGTGGATATCTTGGATATAGCTATTCTGCGAATAGTTATGATATTATTAATGAGACCATAGATGAAGAAAGCAATGAGACTGTTCAATATTATTTTGAAAGTTATGCAAAAAGTTCTGTTATTATAAGTGCAAACTATGATGATACAGATGATTATTATCTTCCTAGAGAAGGGTTTACAGTGAGTCAAAGTTTTGAGAAATCAGGACTTGGGGCTGATGCCAATTTTTTTAAGAGTAGAACAAACTTTGCTAAGTATACAGGGCTTGAAGAGTATGTTGGATTTGATGCTATTTTTAGATATAAGGCTAGATATTATTTTGCAGCAGATACTGGTTATTTGCCAATAGCAGATAGATTTTATATGGGTGGACTTGGAAGTGTTAGAGGCTATGAATCATACTCCATCTCTCCTGTGGTAGTTGAAAATGATGGAGCAATAAGGCGAATTGGTGGAGAACAGACCTTCTCAAATAATCTTGAATTTAGTTTTCCGCTTATTCCTAAAGCAAAGATGAGATTAGTTACCTATTTTGACTGGGGATTTATTGGTGATGAATCTTTAAGTGAGTTTTCTCGTGGTGGTTATGGTGCAGGACTGGAGTGGTTCTCTCCAGTTGGTCCTATTCAATTGATGTTTTCTCAGCCACTTAATGAAAAACCAGGAGACAAGACAGCTAACTTTGAATTTACTATGGGGCAAAGATTTTAAAGATGTAAGAGAAACTCTAGAGGTCTAGAATACAATTTTTAAATTATCTATACTCTCTAGTTTGTTCACAGCCTCTTTGCTTAATCTCAAAGTTTCTTTAGACTCTACACTCAAGATACCATCATCAAACTCTAATTTGAAATCTATATTTCGTGGTCTATGAGCAAGAAGAGCGATACAAAGTGATAAGATATAGCTCATAGCATTTAGTGTTCTTGTATCAGGAAGTAGTTCATGATATTTCGCAACATGTGATGATGATGGTAACTTCTTTTTAGCATACTTACATAAAGTTGAAATCAGTAAAATTTGATTATGTGTGAATCCATACTCTAAAGCACTTTGCAGTAGGTAGTAGCTATGCTTATTTTGAGAAAAGAAATGTATGCTATTACCACTCGGATATAGCTTTGCTGCAAGGCTTAAATCTTGTCTATATGAGCTATCTATATTTAAATATCTATATGTCAAATCAAAAATTTTTTTGCTAAGAGAGTTAAGTTGATTTGCATAATTTATTTCATCCACATGTAGATCTAAGATATACCTTGCAGAGGTGTTGTAGTGGGTAGGAAATCTATCTTTTGAGTTTCTTAGCATATCTGAGAGAAAAACACCTTCTCGAACCCCGACACTACTCGTAATAACATTTTTAATACTGAGTTTATTAAGAACTCTTTGAAGTATGAGAGCTCCTGGTTTTATAACATCAAATCTGTCACTTTTAATACCAAGAAGTAGCAATTCTTGCTCATCAGCCTGCAGTATAGATGAGATAAATTTATTTAGTTCGCTACTATTGTATGAAAATGCGTGAATTTTATTTAAAGGGTGTTTTTTATTTTTTAAGATAGCACTAGATATAGCCCTGAAAGTTCCTCCAATGCCTACTATGGTGGTAGCATTTAAACTGTTTAAGGGTTCTATCTTAGTGTCTATATAATTGATAGCTTCAGATAGTGAATTGTGGTCAAAAAAGAGTTCTTTTAATCTTACTGTTCCTATGTCAAGGGAGAAAGTATTTGATACGCTACTATCATCTATGAGTGCAAATTCGGTTGAACCACCTCCTATATCTATGCTGATAGCATTTTTTTGAGGTGCAAGGAGATTGGCGCATGCAATGGCACCGAGATAAGCTTCTTTTTCTCCATCTATGACTTTGATGTTGAGTTTTAATTCTTTTTTGACACGCAGTAAAAATTCTTTTTTGTTTGGTGCATCTCTAAGTGCTGATGTTGCAACGCACAAAGTTTTTCGAGTTTTATATGAAGTTGTAATAGTTAAAAAATCTTTTAGTGCATCTATGGTTCTTTGCATAGCATGTTCTTGAAGGTTTCCATCATTTTTGTAAGCATTTTCAGAGAGTCTTACCCTGCTTTTTGATTCATTAAGTAGGTGGAATGCAAAGCGAGATGTTTTTTCATAAACAACAAGTCTAATAGAGTTAGAACCTATGTCTATAACTGCTACACGCTTTGCCATTGTTAAGTTATAACTTTATTCTTCATCTTGAAGATTTTTATATTTAAACTGAAGTTCTGCAATTGATTCTACATTATCTTTATCTAAAACGATACAATCAACAGGACATACTGAGATACAAGCTGGTTCATCATATACACTTACACATTCTATGCATCTATCTGGATCAATATAGTAAACAGGATCACCTTCTTCGATAGCTATTGTTGGACATTCTTCACGACATGCATCGCATGCTATACACTCATTATTGATTAGTAGCGCCATTAAAAAAACCTTGATTATTTTATATGACCGATTTATATCAGATTATAGCTTTAGATTATTTTAAATGTCTATATTTGTATAAAAAATTTGCTTACTTTTTTGGTAATATGCAAGATAACTTTGAGTTGATTTCTAGTGAAGCGATGGTTCCATCAATTCCATCAGTTCGATTCTTTAGTATTATCTTTGCTCCTAGTGCGTCAGCAGCACTTTTTGCTAAGAATAAACCTAATCCTACCCCAGGTTTCTTTCCCTGTCTTTTAAATGGTGCAAAGAGATCTACACTCTCATCGATGCCACAACCCTCGTCAATAACTTCTATAAGTAATCCAAACTCACTTTGCTTGCTTTGGATAGTTACAGATTTTTCTTTTGCGGTAAATTTTAAAGCATTTTGTAAGAAGTTTTGGATTATTTGGTTTAAAAGTGAGGTTTGTAGTGTAGCCATAAACCCATCAGGTTTAAAACTAATATGAAGTCTTTTTTCATCTTTTTCAGCCAAAAGATTAAAATCATTGGCTTTTTCGCGCAATAGGGCTATAACATCTACTGTTACAGGTTTTTCAAGCTGAGCACCTTCTTGGCGACCAATATTGAGTATGTTTGATACAATAATATTCATCTCATCTACAGTTTTGTTTGTTGTTTTCATAGCATCTATATATTCTTGCGGAGTTCTTTTTTTAAGTAGTGTAACTTGATTTTTAAGTTTTATAACGGCAAGAGGGGTTTTAAGTTCATGTGCTGTTCCGATAAAGAGTTCTTTTTGATATTTTACAAAGTTTTGTATTCTTGTTATGAGGTGGTTTATGGTAATGCCTAGTGGCTCAAACTCTTCAGGCAACTCCTCTACCGTTATGGGTTTCATAAGGTTTTCATTCATATTTGATAGTCTTGAGCTGATGGTTTGTATCGGTAGTATTAGCATCTTTGAGAGTGCTATGGCATATATGACAACAAGTATGACACCAACTATATTGATGACGAATATATAGCGAAGTATTTTATCTAGAAGTTTTTTGGTGTGAGTTGTTTCTTTTGTGATTTTAAGATAACTCAGTTTATCAAGGTTTAAAGGATAGACTAGAGTTATGTATGTTCTTCCTTTTTTTGTACTTTTATATAGATCTATATCATTATTTAGTTTTTTAATTTGAATAACTTCTATCTCTATGCCAAGAAGTGCGTCAGAGGATTCAGCATCTACATGAATCAAAGATTGGTTGTTTGCAATGTTTTTGGCAAATTGAATTAATTCTTGATGTTTTTCATCATATATAGAGTTTTCAATGTAGAAATATAAAAAAGATGAAAATATAAATATAAGAGATGTTGAAGCGAGTATGAGTTGAATTAGAAAGTTTCTTCTAATACTTTTTTTTATAAACATTTAAATACCTAGAATTAGCCCAAAAGGGCTAATTTAATTTAGCTTATCTCTTTTGGAAAACAAAATCTATAGCCACGACGACGAACAGTTTCGATAGTTGTGATGCCCAGTGGCTTATCCATTTTTTGTCTAATCTGATTAATAGCAACCTCAATTACATTTGGAGTAACTAATTCTGGTTCTTCCCATATAGCATCAAGAAGTTGTTCTTTTGAAACAATCTGATCACGATGACGAGCAAGGTGAGTAAGAACTTCGAAAGGTTTACCCTTTAGTTCGATCTCTTGTTCTTTATATGTTATTTTTTCTTCTTCGGGATTGATAGTTAAGTCTTCAATTTCGATGATATTACTTCCACCAAAACGAAGGCGAGCTTCAATACGAGCGATTAGAACATCAAAGTCAAAAGGTTTTCTGATATAGTCATCAGCACCACTTCTAAGAGCTTCAATTTCACTTTCATTATCATCTCTTGCAGATAAAACAACTACAACGGTTTTTGGAGTATTTGTTTTGATATCACCAATGATATCTATAGAGTTTCCATCTGGGAGCATCCAATCCATAAGAACTAAATCATAGTTGCGAATATCTAGATAATATTCACCATCTTTAAGAGTCTCAACAACATCACTTTGGTAACCAAACTCTTTGAGTCCCTCAGCAAGCATTTTATTTAATGTAACTTCATCTTCAATAATTAGAATACGCATCAATTATTTCCTATATGTCAATATTTTGTGGAATCATATCATAATTTTAGGTTACTTTAAAGAAAAATTCAATTTATTTTAATAATTGTTTAACTTATAATTAAGATTTAAAAATATAATGATTACTCACACTTACTATGCAGTCGGATAAAATTGATGGTTTTGTTATCTTTATATCGGTGCTATTTATGGAGGAGAATTCTTTAGCTAACTTTAAATTTATACTATTTAGTGCATCTTCTATAAGTAGAAACTCACCATTTATCATCGTTTTTGTAACTATTTTAACAACAGTGGCATAGTTTATAAAATCATTTTCGTAGCTATAATCGATAGTAAGGTTGATAATTACATCTTGGGGAGCAGTTCGTTCAAAGTCTAAAATTCCAATGATGGCTTGAAATTTTAGTTCTTCTACATGTATAATCATACTTTTTTCTCTTCACCTTTAAACAAGCGAATTATATTTGGTATATGCTTATAAAATAAAATGAAACATATAAGCATTACCGGAGCATGTGGCATATCAGGGTGGACTACAAAACTTGAAACAGCAAGTGTTAAAACAGCTATTAAAGATGAAAGAGAAGATATTTTGATTGTTTTTGCACAAACTGCCCAAACAACTAAAGCTATAATAGTTTCAATAGGAAGCATAAATCCCATCACTCCAACACCTGTTGCAATACCTTTTCCACCTTCAAATCCAAGATATGGACTAAAGCAGTGACCAATAACAGCTAAAACCGCTATGCCCCAAAGTGTTGCCTCGCTAACTCCAAAAAAAGAAGCAATGAGTAAAACGAAAACACCCTTAAATGCATCTAGTGCCAAGGTGGCAATACCAAGTTTTTTAGCAAGAGCAGGGTTGCTCTCTTTAACAACTCTTAAAACATTTGTAGCACCAATACTACCACTACCACTAGCTTTTATATCTACACCAGCATATTTTTTTGCTAAGAGTAAACCAAATGGGATACCACCAACCAAGTAAGCTAATATAAAAAATTGTACATTTGTGTTAAATAAAAATTCCATTGTATTCCTAAGTTGTAATAATTGCGACATTTTACTATCTATATAGTTATAAGCAAATAAAATTTGATATAATTACGAAAATGATAAATCAAGGGTAGTTTGTTGCAGTTTTCAACACAAGAATTAAAAGATAAAATAGATGAATTAAAAAATAGGTTAGATGTAACTTTAGTAGCACATTTTTATCAAAGAGATGAAGTCTTTGATGTAGCAGATATTACAGGTGATTCACTTGAATTAGCTATAAGAACAAGAGATGATAATGCTAAGTTTGTAGTCTTTAGTGGCGTTGGGTTTATGGGACAGAGTGTAAAAGTTTTGAGTCCTCACAAAAGAGTTGTTATGCCAAAGGCTGCATGCTGTGCTATGGCATCTATGATTGATGGTATACAATATGATGAGTCTATAAAGATTTTAAATGAGAGTGGTATCTCTAAAGAGAACATATTGCCAATCACATATATCAACTCAGATGTTGCAGTAAAAGCAAAAGTGGGTGAGATGGGTGGTTTGGTTTGTACAAGTTCAAATGCTAAAAAAATCATCACAACTGCTTTGAGCGAGGGTAAAAAGATTCTTTTTGTCCCAGATAGATGTCTAGGACAAAATATTGCAAATCAGATGGGACTTAAGTCTTGTGTCATTGGAGATGGAACTGACCCAAGTGATTCAGATATTATCTGTTATAATGGTTTTTGTTCGGTTCATCAACTTTTTACAGTAGATGATATAGCTTTTTATCGTAAAAAATATCCTGGCATCTTGATAGCGGTTCATCCTGAGTGTGATCCAAGTATCTGCGATGCATCTGATTTTGTTGGTTCAACTTCTCAACTTATAAAGTACATTACACAACTTCCAGTTGAACAAAAAGTTGCAGTTGGAACAGAGTTTAACATGGTTAATCGTTTAAGAGAGAAAAATACTTTCGTACTCTCTTCGACAAAACCAGAATGTCCAACTATGAATGAGACGACTCTTGAAGATGTTTACTTGACACTAAAGTCTATCGATGATGGTGAACCTTTAAATGAGATACATGTAGATGAAAAAACTCAAGAATGGGCAAAAATTGCACTTGAGAGAATGTTGGCATTATGATAGAAGAGTTTGTAAAAGCAACACTAGCAGAGGATGTTGGGCGTGGAGATCTCTATGCTTTAGTTGAACCTACTATAGAAGCAAAGGCTGATATTATTGCAAAAAGTGATGGTGTAATTGCTGGTGAGAAATATATAGATGTTTTAGCCAAGGTTGAAGGCTTTGAGATTATTTGGGATAAGCAAGATGCAGCTAGCTTTGTTAAGGGTGATGTTATAGCGATACTAAGAGGTGATTCTCATACTCTTTTAAGAAATGAAAGAACAGTTTTAAATATGCTTTTACATGCTAGTTCTATAGCTACACTGACAAAAAAATATGTGGATATTATAAAACCATACGGAGTTAAACTTTTAGATACTAGAAAAACTAGACCTATGTTGAGGGTTTTTGAAAAATATGCAACAAGAACCGGTGGTGCTGTTAATCATAGAATGGGCTTAGATGATAGTTTAATGATAAAAGACACTCATCTAAAAACTATAAAAGATTTAAAATCGTATATACTAAAAGCAAGAAAAAAGATTCCATTTACAACAAAGATAGAGATAGAAGCAGAAACATTTGATATAGCAAAAACCTCTATGCAAAGTGGAGCAGATATAGTTATGTGTGATAATATGACTCCCAAAGAGATAGAAAAAATAGTAAAGTACAAGGATGAAAACTTTCCACATGTGCTACTAGAAGCAAGTGGTAATATCTCCCTAGATACGATAGAGGGCTATGCAAAAAGTGGAGTAGATGCTATAAGCAGCGGTTCTTTGATTCATCAAGCAAATTGGATAGATCTCTCTATGAAAATGAGATAAACTCTAGATTTGCTAGGAAATTTAGATGGCAGATGATCAGGAAAAGACAGAAGAACCGACTCCCAAGAAAATTGAAGATGCTAGAAAAGAGGGGAATGTTCCCAAGTCTCAAGATACATCAGGAGTTGTAACTCTTTTTGTAGCAATTCTTGCAGTTTTAATGCTCTTTCCATATATGAGTAGTCATGTGCTTGGATTATATTATTATTATTTTTCACTAATCGGTACACCTTTGGACAGGTTGGTTATGGTTAATATAGCCATAATAACAATGAAAGAGTTTCTTTTAATAATTATGCCATTAGCCATTGCGGTTGCGATATCTGGTATTATAGTAGCTCTTGCTCAGTTTGGTTTTTTATTTACTACAAAAGCGATAATGCCAGATTTTAAAAAAATTGACCCTATTAAGGGAACTAAAAATCTGTTTTCTATGAAAAAACTTATAGAGGGTGTAAAGATTACTTTTAAATCTTTTACAACCTTAGGAATAGGATTTGTCTTTTTCTTTATGTATATAATGGAACTTCCCACTGTTGCTTTGTTTAGTTTAGGTGATCAATTAGATTGGTTAAAAGATAAAGCGATTATCTTAGCCTTTGTTATGCTTTTAATAATTTTTGTATTTGCAATGATAGATATTATTATCGTAAGAAAGCAGTATTTTGATGGTCTTAAAATGAGTAAGCAAGAGATTAAGGATGAGATGAAAAATATGGAGGGAGACCCTCTTATAAAAAGTAAAATTCGGCAGATTCAGATGGAAGCATCAAGAAAAAGAATGATGGCAGAAGTTCCAAATGCAGATGTAGTTATAACCAACCCTACCCATTATGCAGTTGCATTAAAGTATGAAGAAACAAAACGGGCTCCTATAGTCGTAGCAAAAGGCATGGATAATATCGCCCAACAGATTAAAAAAATTGCTAGAGAAAACAATGTTCACATAGTTCAAAATCCACCTCTAGCAAGAAGTTTATATGCTGATGTAGAGATAGATAAGCAGATACCAGAAGAATTATTTGCAGCTGTTGCTGAAGTATTGGCTTATGTTTATAAAATGAACCAAGCAAAGCGTTGATTTTTCATACATATTTCAGAGCCACTTGTAGATTCCACAAAAGTAGCTAATTTAATACAATAACGATTCTTGATAATCACTGTAAATATGCTTGGAAAGTCTGTACCAAAGGAGTTTGTAGAGCTTAAAGAATGGTGTCAAGAGGGGGACTTGAACCCCCGACCCCCGGCTTATGAGACCAGTGCTCTAACCAGCTGAGCTACCGTGACATCTTTAAGAGGGTGGAATTATATAGTTTGAAACCTTTAATAAGCTTAAAAAAGACAATTTTTTTGAAATTTACCAAAGATTTACCTATAATTGGATAACATCTCATTTATAAATATGTATAAATAAAGGATATATGTGAATTTTCAACCATTAGGAAAAAGAGTTTTAGTTAAAAGAGTTGAGGAGGTAAATACTACCGCATCTGGAATTATCATCCCAGATAGTGCTACAGAAAAACCATCACAGGGTGAAGTAGTTGCAGCTAGTAAAGAGGTTACAGAACTTAAAAATGGCGATATAGTTTTATTTGGCAAGTATTCTGGTAATGAAGTTGCACTTGGTGCGGATAAATTTTTAGTTTTAGAGACTGATGATATTTTTGGAATAGTAGGATAATTAAAGATGGCAAAAGAGATAATTTTTTCAGATAATGCAAGAAATGCGTTAGCTCGTGGTGTTACACAACTTACAGATGCAGTAAAAGTAACTATGGGACCTCGTGGTCGTAATGTTTTGATTCAAAAAAGTTATGGTTCTCCTGTTATCACTAAAGATGGGGTTTCAGTTGCAAGAGAGATAGAACTTAAAGATAAGCTAGAAGATATGGGTGCTCAACTTGTAAAAGAGGTTGCATCAAACACAGCTGACGAAGCAGGAGATGGTACGACTACTGCAACAGTTCTTGCTAATGCTATATTTAGTGAAGGGCTTAGAAATATTACTGCTGGTGCTAATCCTGTAGAAGTTAAGCGTGGTATGGATAAAGCATGTGAAGCAATTTTGGAAAACTTGAAAGCATCTACTAAAGTCGTGAATGGCAAGCAAGATATAGCACAAGTTGCAACTATCTCTGCTAATTCTGATAGCACTATTGGGGATATGATAGCTGAAGCTATGGAAAAAGTTGGTCAAGATGGTGTTATAACTGTTGAGGAGGCTAAGGGCATATCTGATGAACTTGAAGTTGTTGAGGGTATGCAGTTTGATCGTGGTTACTTAAGTCCATATTTTATCACGAATACTGAAAAGATGATTGCTGAGATTGAAAACCCTTGGATTCTTTTGGCTGATAGTAAGATATCATCTTTAAAAGATCTGCTGCCTGTATTGGAGCAAGTTCAAAAAACTTCTCGTCCACTTCTTATCATTGCTGAAGATGTTGAGGGTGAAGCACTTTCAACTCTAGTTGTAAATAAACTTCGCGGTGTTTTAAATATAAGTGCTGTTAAAGCTCCAGGTTTTGGCGATAGAAGAAAAGCGATGCTTCAAGATATCGCTACTTTAACTGCTGGAACTGTTATATCAGAAGAGACTGGACACACTATAGAAGGTGCAGATATATCTTTACTTGGTCAAGCTGCTCGCGTAGTTATAGATAAAGATAATACTGTAATTGTTGATGGTGCTGGAACACAAGAAGCTGTAAAGGCAAGAATTTCTGAGATAAAAACACAGCTAGATGCAACAACAAGTGAATATGATAAAGAGAAGCTTCAGGAGCGTCTTGCAAAACTTAGTGGAGGAGTAGCGGTAATTAAAGTTGGTGCTGCAACTGAAACTGAGATGAAAGAGAAAAAAGATCGTGTTGATGATGCTTTATCAGCTACAAAAGCTGCTGTTGAAGAGGGTGTTATTATTGGAGGTGGAGCTGCACTAATTCGTGCTGGTGCTAATGTAGATTTAGATCTTGACGGTGATCAGCTTATTGGTTGTGAAATTATTCTTCGTGCTATAAAAGCTCCGATAAAGCAGATTGCTGAAAATGCTGGATATGACACAGGTGTTGTAGTTAATGCTGTAGAAATGGCAGAAAATCAAAATATTGGTTTTAATGCAGCAACTGGTGAATATGTAGATATGTTTAAGGCTGGGATTATTGACCCACTTAAAGTAAGTCGTGTTGCTCTTTTAAATGCTACTTCAGTTTCAAGTCTGCTTCTTACAACGGAAGCTGCAATTTTTGAGATAGAAGAAAACAATCCAGCACCAGAAGCTGGTGCTGGAATGCCTCCACAGATGGGAGGGATGCCAGGTATGATGTAAATACCTACACATTCTCTATAAACCCCTTGGTTTAGGGGTTTATAACCCTTTTTGATAAAATTTCTTAACGATGCTATAGTTTATCTCTTATTTAATCTTGATTAGTTAAGCGGTATATATTTATAAAATGAATAAAAAATAGTGTATAATCTCAGTATATGATAAATATATTAGAAAAAATAGATAGTGCAAAGCATATAGAGATTGTGGTTGATTCTGCGTTTATACCCTCAGCAAGTGCGCTATATTCACATGTACTAAGATTACATAAAAAAGTTTCTTTTGTTTGTCAAAGTGAAAATATAAACAATAACTTATCATATCTAGCATGGTTTGATAAGATAAAACCTAATAGAGTTATATCTTCTGATTGCACAATTTGGTTTAATTATGATGCTTTAGAATTTTATAATTTTTTCAAAGATAGCAATATTAAAATAAACTCTAAGATGGCTACAGCACTCTATAGTGGGATTTTGCTTGATACTGATGGGTTTTTAAACTCGAAAGTAGATGGTACAGTTTTTGCTGTAATTACGGAGTTAATAGAGTATGGCGCAGAGTATAAAGTTGCTAATACATCTATAATGAAAAGTATAACATTGTCATCTATAAGATTAAAGGCAATTATGTTTAAAAGTATGATTCTGCAAAATTCTGCAAAAACTGCTGTTTTTTTTCTAAATAGTGATGATTTAAAATCTACTGGTGCAACTTTGCAAGATTGTGATGAGGTATTGCAAGAATCATTAAAGCTTCCACATGTAGAATTCGCAGTATTATTAGATGTTGATAAAGAGTATGAAAGTTTAAAATTAATTTATAAGGAAATATAGTTTGAGTAGAAAAAGAGGTAAGTCTTCACTGGGTGTAATGTTTGTTCTTATTGCGATAATATCTGGAGCGATATATCTGTATAGTTCTTCTATGTTTGAAAGAGATGTTCCAGTTGTAAGCATTAACACAAACTCTTATTGGAATTTAAAAAAACCATTAAAGATAAATATAGATGATGCAAGTGGTATTAAGTCATATAGCGTTACTTTGAAAAGTAAAAACAGTGAAGATACGCTGCATAATGAACAATTTATGGTTGTAAAAGATTCCTTTAGTATAGAGGTTAAGCCACCAAGAAGTGCCTATGCTATGAAGGATAAAGAGATTGAAATTATAGTTCAAGCTACGGATGGAAGTAGATGGAATTTTTTAAATGGCAATAGTGTAATTCAAAAGTTTAACTTTGAGATCGATAAAAAAAGACCGCAATTATCTATAGTTGCTAATTCTTACAAGATTAGAAAAGGTGGTGCAGCCTTAGTTGTCTTTAAGGTTAATGATGAGAATTTAAAAGATTTTTACATCCAAACAAATTTTGATAAAAAGTTTATAGCTGAACCTTTTTATAAAGATGGGTATTATATTTCACTCCTTGCTTGGCCTGTAACTCAAGAAAATTTTAAAGCTACTATTGTTGCAAATGATTTAGCAGGAAATATTTCTAAAAAATATATTCCTCTATATCTAAAAAATAAAAAATATAGAGTTTCTAAAATTAACTTAAGTGATAGATTCTTAAAAGGCAAAATAGCCCAATTAGCAGAGGAGTTTGCTGAAACTCAAGGTGTAGAAAGTTCACTAGAACAATTTAAAATCATAAATGAAGAGATTAGAGCTAAAAATGAAAAACTTATACATAAAATAACCTCTAAGGTTCCAGAGGAGATGATAGATGATTTGCAGATAAATAGGATGTATCCTCTTAAAAATGGACAGGTTGTTGCGTCATTTGGAGATCATAGGAAATACTATTATGATGGAAACTATATCAGTGAATCATATCATTTGGGACTCGATTTAGCTAGCAATGCACAAGCTAAAATAAAACCACAAAATAGTGGAAGTGTAGTTTATTCTGATTATAACGGAATTTATGGGAATATGCCTATAGTGCATCATGGATTAGGTCTTTATACTTTATATGGGCATTGCTCAAGCACAGCAGTTCATAGCGGTGATGAGATAGCAGTCAATGAAGATATCGCTAATACTGGTAGAAGTGGTTATGCTATGGGTGATCATCTTCATTTTGGAGTTTTAATTCAAGGGATAGAAGTTCGTCCAGCAGAGTGGATGGACAAAACTTGGATGAAGTTAAATATAGGTGATGTAATCAAAGATGCAAAAGAGATTATAGATAGAAACTAAGGAGTAAGCATGTATCAAACAACTATAAAAAAAGCTGTTGAATTAGTTGGAATAGGACTGCATAAGGGAACTCCTGTTCGCTTAAGGTTTGAACCATTAGAATCTAATAGTGGCATAGTGTTTTATAGAAGTGATGTTGATGTTGCGATACCTTTAAGACCAGAAAATGTTGTTGATACTAAGATGGCTACTGTTATAGGAAAAGATGGAACAGTTATCTCCACTATTGAGCACATGTTATCAGCAGTTTATGCTTATGGTATTGATAACCTAAAAGTTATAGTTGATGCAGATGAGGTTCCAGTGATGGATGGAAGTAGTGCTAGTTTTTGTATGCTTTTAGATGAGGCAGGTATACAGGAGTTGGACAAACCAAAAAAAATTATGAGGATTCAAAAAGAAGTTATCGTTCAAGAGGGTGACAAGTATGTTAAGCTATCTCCATCACCTGATTTAAAATATGATTTTACTATTAAGTTTCCTCATCCTGTAATTAAAGAACAGGAGTATGTCTTAGAATTTACTAAAGAAAGTTATAAAAATGAGATCGCAAGAGCAAGAACATTTGGTTTTTTACATGAGGTGCAATATCTTCGTTCAAAAGGCTTAGCCCTTGGTGGAACTTTAGAAAATGCTATAGTATTGGATGATAAAAAAATTTTAAATCCAGAGGGCTTGAGATTTCCAGATGAATTTGTAAGACATAAAATATTGGATGCCATTGGTGACATGTCGTTGATAGGTATGAATTTTATTGGCAATTATGAAGCGATGGCAGGAAGTCATGATCTTAATCATAAGCTAACTTTAGAGCTTTTGAAAAGTGCTGAAAATTATGAGGTAGTGGAACTTGTCGGTGAAAAAACAGCAGAGTTAGAAAAAGCATATGCATAAAAGAGTTGATGCTGTATTAGTCGCTCTTTCATCACCAATACTAGTTGGGATTTACAAAGACTATAAACTTATTGAGATAATACAGAGTGATGAAAAAAGCTCAGAAATTTTACCATTGATATTTAAAAAGATTTTGGATACTTATGATGTTGAAAATCTTTTTTATGCAAATGGACCTGGTAGTTTTATGGCTATAAAAGTTTCATATATTTTTTTAAAATCTTTGAGTGTATTGAAGAATATACCACTTTTTGCAACAGATGCATTTTATTTTAATAATAATCAACCTATAAAAGCGATTGGAAAGTTATATTTTGTTAAAATTTCGCGTGAAATAAAAACTCAAAAATTAGAAAAAGTACCAAATATGGAATTTAAACTTCCTAATCTACTTGATTATAAAGAGTTTGATTCAACAGTTGCACCTGTGTATGGAATAGGTGCTGTTGGATAATAATATAAAAAGGTGCTATAAGCATGACAGTAAGCGTACCAGCAACTAGTGCAAATCTTGGACCCGGTTTTGATTCTTTAGGATTGGCAGTTGATTTGCGAAACAGAGTAGAGTTTCATCCATCAAAATTTTTTAGTGTGAGTATAAATGGTGAAGGTGAGAATAATCCAAGACTCAAAGGAAATAATCTATTTGTAAGTATTTTTAATGATCATTATAATAGATTGACACAAAAAAAACAGAATTTTAAATTTACATTTTATAATCAAATACCCATGTCTAGAGGATTGGGGAGTTCATCTGCTGTTATAGTAAGCGCTATTGCTAGTGCGCATGAAGCAGCAGGAATACGAGTTTCAAAAAGAAGAATTTTAAATCATGCACTCTACTATGAATCACATCCAGACAATATAACACCAGCAGTAATGGGTGGTTTTAATGTGGCAACTATTGAGAAAAATAAAGTATTCTCACAAAGAAAACATCTTCCACTTTATCTCAAAGCTATCGTAGTAATTCCAAATAAGCCTATAAATACATCAAAAGCTAGAACACTTTTGCCAAAATCATATTCAAAAGAAAATGCAATTTTTAATTTGTCACATACAGCATTGACTGCTGGAGCATTTTTTAATGAAGACTGGGAGATGTTAAAATTAGCAACCCAAGATAGATTTCACCAAAAGGCTAGAATGAAAGTTTTGCCCGAACTTTTTTCTGTTCAAAAAATTGCATATGAAAGTGGAGCATTAATGAGTACGCTATCAGGAAGTGGTTCAACATTCTTTTCTATGGCGTATGATGAAGATTCGGCCATGATAGCCAACAAACTAAAACAAAAATTTCCAGATTTTTCAGTAAAAACATTGGATTTTGATAATAATGGTCTCACAATAGAGAGATAACCTCTATTAAATAAAGTAAAGTTTAGATATAATGGCGAAAATTTTAAATAAACCTCTTAGAATGTGTATCTTGTGTAGAGATAGACAGATGCAAAAAATGCTACTTAGACTTCAATGTAATGATGGTTCATTGGATGTTTTTAGAGGTAGTGGAAGAAGTTTTTATTTATGCCAAAATTGTATCTTTGAAGAGAAAAAACTTTCAAAAGCACTTATGCGACAATGTAAAAGTGGAGACAGAGATAAATTTATGAACAAACTAAAGGAGATCATCACTGATGACAGAAAAAGTTAGAGTACACGAAATTGCAAAAGAGCTAGGTATAGCTTCTAAAGATGTTCTAGAAAAAGCAAAAAAAATGGGTCTTGAAGTAAAATCTGCACAAAGTGTTGTTAATATGGAACAAGCTGAAGGTTTAGCAAACTTCATTATGAATGGTGAAGTTACCGAGGTAGCTCCAAAACCTAAAAAAAAGCCTATAAACAAAGTTAAAAGTGATACTCCTAAAAAAGAAGAAGCTCCTAAAGCAGAAGAAAAAGTTGCTATGCCTGATGCCATAGAAACTCCTGTAAAAGAGAACAAAACTGCTGAGGTTGAGAAAGAAAAAGAGATAAAAGTAGGTTCTAAAGATGAGGTGAAGAAAAGTGAAGAAAAAAAGAAAAATTCTTTAAAGGTAGTAGAACCTGTAATTGTTCGTCAGATTAAGAGATCTGGTCTTAAAATTGTTAAAAAGAAAAAACCAAAAGTAGAAGAAAATTATAATCTACCTCAAAAGCAATCAACAGTATCATCTTATGGAAAAATGAGTGCTGAAGTTTTAGAAGAGTTGGCTAAAAAGAAAAAAACTAAGCAAAGTTCTAGCAACGCTAAAAAGCAAGAACAAGGTGTCAAAATGGATATCTTTGGTGGATCTATAGGTGATGTATCTATGGATATGGGTGAACAAGTTACACTTCTTGATTTGAACTCTACAGAGAGAGCACCACTTCCTGCTGAAGAGCCAAGAAAACCGAGACAACCTAAGCCAGCTGGAAGAAATGCTAACAAAAAACAAGCACCTCGTGGTAGAAGAGTTCGTAAAGATAAAAGAAAAAAATATGCTAAATCTGTTCATGAAGAAGAGGTTGTAACTCAAGTAGAAATCCCAGAAGACATTCGTCTCTACGAGTTTGCTGAAGCACTTAACAGACCTATGGGTGAAATAATGAAAGTTCTTTTTGACTTAGGTATCATGAAAACTAAAAATGACTTTTTAGGTAATGATGAGATAGAGATTATCAGTGAAGAGTTTGATGTTGAAGTAACAATCATAGACCCTAAAGATGAGTTTACTCAAGATGTTGCAGATATAGAAGAAGACCCAGATGCGACAGAGAGAGCTCCTGTTATTACTATTATGGGACATGTTGATCATGGTAAGACTTCACTTCTTGATGCTATCCGTGATGCTAAGGTTACTGATGGCGAAGCTGGTGGGATTACTCAGCATATCGGTGCTTACACTATAGAGCAAAATGGCAGAGCTATCACATTTATAGATACTCCTGGTCACGCTGCATTTGGTGCTATGCGTCAAAAAGGTACGGCTATAACAGATATAATCATCATCGTTGTTGCTGCTGATGATGGTGTTAAACCTCAAACTATAGAGGTTATAAAACTAGCTCAAGAATCGGGTGCACCTATAATCGTTGCACTAAACAAGATGGATAAAGAGTCTGCTCAACCAGACCTAGTTAAAGGTCAGATGGCTGAACATGGCATAAATGCTACTGATTGGGGTGGGGACATTGAGTTTGTTCCTGTTTCTGCAAAAAGTGGCTTAGGTATAGATGATCTACTTGAAAATATCCTTCTGACTGCTGATGTTATGGAACTAAAAGCTAACAAAGATGCACTTGCAAAAGCAGCTGTTGTTGAGTCTTCCCTTGAAAAAGGTCGTGGTCCAGTTGCTACTGTTATCGTTCAAAATGGTACTCTTAGAGTTGGAGATTATGTAGTTTGTGGTGCTTCTTATGGTCGTATTAAAGCACTTACTGATGAACATGCTAAGAGAGTTAAATTAGTTTTACCAAGTCATACAGCAGTTGTTACAGGACTAAATGAAGTTCCTGCTTCTGGCGAGGTTATGACAGTTATGGGAAGTGATAAAGAGGCTAAAGAGTACGCTCTTAAAAGACATGAATATGACAGACATAAAGAACTTTCAATAAGCACTAAATCTTCTTTAGAAGATATGACAGCTATGATTGCAGAGGGCAAACTTAAGTCTCTTAAGGTTGT
This sequence comes from Campylobacterota bacterium, assembly GCA_034659115.1. GTDB lineage: Bacteria > Campylobacterota > Campylobacteria > Campylobacterales > Sulfurimonadaceae > Sulfurimonas. Next base: position 3,751 of record JAYEGN010000194.1, on the reverse strand, counting down.
GCTAAAAACAGATGTTCACGGTACTCTTGAAGCTATCAAATCATCACTAGAAGAACTTAGAAATGATGAAGTAAAAGTAAATGTTATATCTGCTGGTGTTGGTGGGATAACTGAAAATGATGTTGAACTTGTTAATAACTCTGAAAACTGTGTGCTTCTTGGATTTAATGTTCGTCCAACTGGTGCAGTTAAAGCAAGTGCAAAACAAAAAAGTGTTGAGATAAGAACTTACTCAATCATCTATCAACTAATAGACGATATTACTACTATGCTTACTGGTATGATGACAACAAAATATACTGAAGAAAATACTGGTCAAGCAGAAGTTAGAGAGGTATTTAAAATACCTAAAGGTATCGTTGCTGGTTGTGTTGTTGTTGATGGACGACTTATCCGTGGTGGTATGGTTCGTGTTATCCGTGAGGGTGTTGTTCACTATGAAGGCGAACTTACTTCACTTAAACGCTTCAAAGATGATGTTGAAGAGATTGGTAATGGTTATGAGTGTGGTGTAGTTATCAGTGGTTATGATGATGTTATCGCTGGAGATGTACTTGAAACATTCAAAAAAGTTGCACAAAAAGTCGAGTTATAATTGACAGAAGCACAGATAAAGCTAAAGAGAACCGAATCGGTTCTCGCAGAATTGATTCCACAAGCTCTAGGCTCTCTTAATGATAAAAGACTTCATGATTTAGAGATACTAGAAGTTAAGTGTTCTCGTGGAAAGAGTGACGCTAAGGTATATATAAATCCTAGCGAGTATTCTGAACAAGAAAAAAGAGACTATCTAAAACTACTAAGAAAAGCTAGACCTATTGTTGAGACATATTGTCTTAAAGACCAAGGTTGGTACAGATGCCCTAAGTTTACATTTGAGTTTGATGAGCAAGTAGCAAAATCAAAAAACATAGAAGAGCTGTTTAAAAAGATAGCAAAGGATAAAACAGATGAGTCTTGAGAGCGATATAAATTCACTTGTAAAGTCAGTTGATTTAGAGCTATATGATACAGCAGTAGTTAGTGAAAATGATGAAACCATCTACCGTGTGAGCGTGATTTCTACAGAGATAGAAGATGGAAAAAGAAAGGGTGTAAGTTTAGATGCCTGTGTGGAACTAACTCATCTCATCTCTCCACTTCTTGATGTTACACCTCCTGTTTCAGGGGATTATAGACTTGAAGTTGGAACTGCTGGGATAGAGCGAAAACTTACAAGCCTAAAGCACTTTTTAAAGTCTATTGGCGAAAAAGTATCTTTAGTAACTGTTGAAAAAGAAAAAGTAAGAGGAACTTTAGTAAAAGTTCAAGACTCTACTATTTTTGTTAAAGTAGAAGATGAAACTGTTGAAGTACAATTCAACGATATAACAAAAGCTAAAACTTACTTTGAATGGTAATCGGTAGAGATTTTTTTATGAGTCTTGCACTTAGTGAGGCTTGGAAATATCAAGGTTTAACTTATCCAAATCCGGCTGTTGGTTGCACCATAGTAGGAAAAAACTCACAGCTTTTAGCAGTAGAAGCTCATCAAAAAGCTGGCTTAGCACATGCAGAAGTTTTAGCACTTCAAACAGCATACTCAAAACTAACAAATGATACAAAAATACTAGAACTAAAACAATCAAATGATATACATCAGTATCTTTTAAAACATCATAATAGTTGTTTTAAAGATATAGAACTCTACACTACACTTGAACCATGTTCACATGTAGGAAAAACACCATCTTGTGCTTCTCTTATATCTAAGCTTGGAGTTAAAAAAGTGTTTATAGGCTCAAATGACTTTAATGAAGAAGCTTCAAATGGTAAGGATATACTCTCTACATGTAGAGTAGAAGTTGAAGAAAATATTATGAGAAAAGAGTGTGATGAACTGTTAGAACCATTTAAACTTTGGAGTGAAAAAAGATTTGTATTTTTTAAAATGGCTCAAAGATTAGATGGCTCAAATGATGGTGAAGTAAGCTCAAAAACCTCAAGAACAACCGTTCATGCTATGAGAGATATTTGTGATCTGCTAGTAATTGGTGGCAACAGTGTACGAATTGATAGACCAATTTTGGATGCAAGGTTAGTAGATGGTAAAGCACCAGATATTTTAATAGTTTCAAAAGAAAAAGAGTTTGATAAAAGCATAGCACTCTTTAATGTTAAGGGCAGAAAGGTTTTTATAGAGAGTGATTTTAAAAGATTGGATGATTATAAAAACATAATGATAGAGGGTACTCAAAATATGCGAGAGTTATCAAAGTCTTTTGTTGATTATGAGTTGATTTATTTGGCTACAAATGAGAAAGTTTTAAATATTCAAAAAGATACGCAAGATATAATTATGTGGATGAAAAGGGAAAGTTAATGGCAACAAAAGATCAAGAAAAAATAGTAGATATGTTTGATGACATAGCACCAACATATGACACAGCAAATCGTGTTATGAGTATGGGCGTAGATATATCGTGGAGAAAAAAAGCTTGTGATATGTCGTTTGAGTTTTATGCAAAAAACAAGATTCAAAAGATAGTAGATGTAGCATGTGGAACTGGTGATATGATGGGCTACTGGAAAAAACAAGCGACTAAAGCTAATGTAGAAGTGCAAGAACTTGTTGGAGTTGATCCATCAAATGGTATGGTTGATGTTGCAAGAGAGAAGTTTCCAGATTTTAACTACCATATATCAAAAGCTACTGAGATACCACTAGAAGATAGCAGTGCAGATATAGTAAGTATAACTTATGGGATTAGAAATGTTATGCAAAGACAAGAAGCATTTCATGAGTTTAATCGTGTACTAAAAAAAGATGGACTTGTGGTTATTCTAGAATTTATGAAAGATGAAAATAAAAATATTTTAAAAAAGATTAGAGATGTTTATATGCATAAAATCCTTCCCTATGTTGGTGCGGCAATATCTAAAAACTTAGAAGCATATACATACTTGCCAGATTCTATAGAGGATTTTGTAACTCTCCAAGGCATGCAAAAAGAGCTTGAAATAGCGGGTTTTGAGATGCTTTACACAAAAAGTTTCTCTATGGATATCTCTACACTTCTAATTGCTCGAAAAAAATAGCAGATTTATATATTTTTAATTTATAAAGGATGAGGGAACCCTATAAGTTAACTATTGAATGAGGAAAAACATTAGACTATAAAAAAACTATGAATGTTTATTGGGATAGCATCAAAATAAATGATGAAAATTATGTTAAATCACATGAAAATGCAGCATAAGGTTACATGTGATTAAGAGAGTTAGAGTTTATAAAAAGTTGTCTTGATATATTGGGTAGTATACTAAGGAGTTTATGTTACAATTTAAAGTAAGAATTGAGGAGTTTGGATTATCTCTAAATATACTCTTAATTTTAGTAAGTCTAAAGAGAATAGTTTCAACTTTCTAAGTTTTACACTTTATTGGGGAAAGCAAAATAAAAAGCGAACTCTAAAAGTTAAGAGAGAGTACCCCCCCCAAGGTAAAATGTCGCATATACGGATTTGTAAGAGTTTTATCTACAACTAATTCTTTGGTTGAGGGGTAGTTCTACTCAATAAGCAGAACCTTTTATTTGTTTTATTATTTGAAGTAAATAATTATATTACACGAAGGATAAATCATGATGCTCTCAACCATAAAAGGAAAAAGAAATTTTCTTATAATCGCTATTGTCATTGGTTTTATATTTAATTTTTTAGCTACTTACACTCAAGTACAAAGTTTAAATAATTTATATAATACAACGGAT
>JAYEGN010000193.1:0-1690 GCA_034659115.1 Campylobacterota bacterium | reverse complement strand
CTTTTCAAATCCACGATGGAGATAACCAACATGCGTAGTAGCCTTTTGAATTGTCTCACCTATAAGATCAAGTTCTACAGACATATTTCCCGTAATACCAGGATGTTGAGGACCATGAAAGATAGTTGTATGCTTATTTTCCATCTTCACCCTCCTCTGCCAACTTTTTCGCTGCTTCTTTAGCCGCTTTTTTCTCAGCACGAATGCGTTTCATCTCAACTTTTACATCTAAGTTATCATCACGACCCTCACGAAAAATTAGATTCTCATTTACAAACTCTAATGTATCAAACTCACGACGAAGAGGTGGAGTGTGCACCCAGTTCTCAAGACTCAACTCTTTTAAGTTACTATTTCCAACAAAGTCTATACCATACATCTCCGCTAAATCCCGCTCCATTATCTCCGCTTGAGCGAACTTCTTTGTCAACGAGTTTATATGCGCCTCATTACGGTTTATCATGGTTTGTACCATAAAAGTACCTCTTCTATCAAGAGTAGTGATAATGTAAGTGATAGCAAAATGCTCTTCTTCAATCCAGTCCGTACATGTAATAGCATTAAGAGTTTTATACTCATAGTTATTGCCTATAAAGTCTATAAGTTCAAATACTCTCTCGCGAACTACATTAACCTTAAAAAGATCATCGCGCTTAACGATGATATCATCAGTTGCAAAGCTATTTTTAATGGCGTTTAGCATTAATACTATCCTTTTTTATTCTACTTATGCTATAATTCTCTAAAGGTTCCCAGCTACTGAAAGACTCCAAGGGAGGCTTCTTTCGAGATAGGTAGCATGGGTCATTTCTCATAATGAATTACTTCTCTATTTTTAGTCATTTCATCAACCCTTATTAGATACTTTTCAATTTTTTTATAAAAAATATCTTGATTCATCTCATGTTTTCTAAAAATTGCCCAACTAATATAATCAACAATCTGTAGATTCACACTTGAAGCACTACAGTGATGAAAAATATCATATCTAATCTGTAAACTCTTATTTTTTATATACTCTTTGATACCTTTTTTTAAGGCACTGATTTGCTTGTTTTTATTTTTATGAACAGGCAATCTGTCTGTAATAATTATAAAGTTTTTATCTATCTGTAGAATATCTAAAAGCTGTTGTATTGCAAGGTTGAGATTGTCAATATAGAACTTATCTTTCTCTTCTCTTTTTGATGGTGCAACTTTTGGTTTTTCCAAAATATATGAGTAGGCTTTTACACTTCTTTCATCAAATGTTTCAATAATCTTAAATATTTCATCTTTAATATATTTATTATCCTCAGAAGCGTGAAAAGCTTCGATATCTAATCTTTTTCTACCTGATAGATCTAAATTTTTTTCAAGTAAAGAGTATCTATAGTTGGATATATATTCATGAAGATTAAATGGTCTTGTTTTAATTAAAAAGTTAAACATATAATGTTTTGAACCTTTTGATGAGAAGTCCATATCTCCAGCTTCATCTACAAAAATATAGATAGTATCACTAACTGATTGAGCTTTTAGTTTAGCCATCTATAGCCCACCATCATATAAATACCAATCAGCTTCATAGCTAGGTTCAACCTTTTCACCCAAAACAGCTTCTTGATTTTTTCGATAAAACTCATAGTTATCTTCGTACTTCTGCCAAGAACTTGCCTTGCCTTCGCCTATCTCTTTTTGTAACTCGATA
>JAYEGN010000192.1:0-1693 GCA_034659115.1 Campylobacterota bacterium | reverse complement strand
GGGGATGAGGGGTGTATAGTGGTTATCGAAACTGGGTATGCAAATCTTACTCCTAAAGATGAGAGAGAAAACTTTTCTAGTTATCCTATAGAGTATTTTGAACTTGAGGATATTCGCCATCTGGATGGGGAGGAGTTTGTGGGGCTTTTAAAAGAGAAGTTTCCAAAACTTAAAAAGATAGTAGTAGGATATGATTTTCACTTTGGTAAAAATCGTAAATACTCATTTAGCGACCTGAACTCACTTTTTGATGGAGAGGTTAAGGTGGTTGATGAGGTTTGTTTAAGAGATGATTCTATCCACTCACATAAGATACGAGCCAAAATCCAGATAGGCGATATCAAAGGTGCTAACGGTTTTTTAGGTCACAACTACACTATAAGAGGCTTACATGTAAGAGGTCAGGGCATAGGTAAAAAAGAGTTGGTTGCTACCATAAACATAGAGAGTTCTGGATTTTTAACTCCAAAAGAGGGTGTTTATGTTACTCTTACCTGTATAGATAATGAAGAACATTATCACCCATCTGTTAGTTTTGTTGGACATAGAGTTACTACTGATGGCTCATTTGCCATAGAGTCACACATACTTGATGGCGAAGTCAGATGTGAAGAAAAAGCAAGCATAAGTTTTGTCTCTTTCATAAGAGATAATGCAAAATTTGACTCACTTGATGAGTTAAAACAAGCGATAAAGAGTGACATCAATATCGCTTCAAAAAGATTAAAGTTGTTGCAATTATGAGAAAAAGAGAATATATAACAAGCGTAGAAGATATAAACTTCAAGTTTTACCAAACACCCGTGGATTTTGTAGTTGATGAGATTCCGTCTGGGGAGTTTAAAGGTAAAGGGAACTATCTTATCTTACATGTAAAGAAGACAGAGCTTACTACTTGGGATATGGTGGCTATTTTTGCTGAGTATATGGCTACTCCTGCTGATAAAATTGGCTATGCGGGGCTAAAAGATAAGCATGCGACTACTACTCAGTATATATCTGTAAATGCAACTTATGAGAAGATGTTAAAGAAGTTTTATCACAAACAGATAAAGATACTCTCTACATGTAGGCATTCACGACCTATAAAGATGGGGGATTTAGCAGGTAATAGATTTAGCATAAACTTGCATTTTGTGGATAATATAGATGCAGGTCGCATAGAAAAAGTAGCTCGTAAAATAGCTAAAAATGGACTTCCAAACTATTTTGGTTATCAAAGATTTGGGCGAGATAATGACAGTATAAATCAAGCTAAAGAGATGATTCAAGGAGAATTATTTATAGAAGATGCAAAACTTAAAAACTTCCTAACTTCTATATATCAAAGCGTGTTTTTCAATGACTGGTTAAGAGAGAGGGTAAACCTTACATGTGAGAGTAAAGAGAGCAGGTTTAAACTACTTGATGGAGATGTATTTAGCTCAAAAGAGTCTAAACTATCTACTCCTAAAACTATCCCGACTAGAGAGTATGAAGCTCATAAACTAACTCCAACAGGTTTGCTATGTGGTAGAGATGTTTTCCGCTCTAAGCTTGAAGCAAGAGAGATAGAAAAAGAGTATGATGATGAGTATCTACAGGTAAAAGGTGCAAGAAGAGATGCTCTAATATACCCAAAAGATATAGAGTGTAACTATGTAAAAAAAGAAACACTTTTAAACATCAGTTTCTCACTTCCAAAAGGTTCTTA
>JAYEGN010000191.1:0-1696 GCA_034659115.1 Campylobacterota bacterium | reverse complement strand
AGGATGGATTATAGTGAGTTTGACAGTTGTATTATTGGAAGAGTTGCATAGTCAAATAAAAGCCTACTTTATGGGAGTAGTAGGCTTTATACGAAATTTATTATCAATCGGACTCTCATCGGACTTTTAAGAAAAAAAAGTTACAATATGCTCTCTTAAAGCCCTATTTGCAGGAGTTTTAAATTTTTCTACTGAAGAATGTCGTACACACAACTATTTATTAACACCCATTATAAAGAAAACAATCTTAACTATCATTTTTAATAGACACAAAAAATGCACCCTTAAAGCCAAAAAACACAACTAGATTTATTGATTATATGACATATTGCAATTTTTCATGATTAATTTTAAGTAAAAAGTGTCCTTTTAACAAGACAATTACCATTATTTAGACAAAGTGTTCCTTGATTTGTTATATATAGCATTAAACGGACATTATACCCTTGAGTCTTGTTGTATTTGATTTAAGTCATTCAGGATTGGGGTGGTATTCTATGGTATAAACTTTACTTTAAATCTAATAAAGCAAAAATGATGTAGAATCGCATTAAACAATAAACCACAAGGAACATTATCATGTCAAACAATTCAAGAGCGGGGCAAGTTGCTAGTAGGGGTGATTTAGTTGATATACCTGCACTAATTTCAGCTTATTATACTCTATCACCTGATGCTAACATAATATCTCAATCTGTATCTTTTGGTACATCTGGACATAGGGGAAAAGCCTTTAACAGAAGCTTTAATGAGGCTCATGTTATCGCTATGACACAGGCTACATGTGAGTATCGAAAACAAGCAGGAATCGATGGTCCACTCTATCTTGCCAAAGACACACATGCAGTCTCTACTCCGGCACAAATTACTGCTATAGAGGTATTGGTAGCCAATGAAGTTACAACTCTCTACGCAAAAGATAATGGCTATACGGCTACACCACAAACCTCTTTTGCTATCTTAGAGCATAATAAAAAAAGTACCAATAAAGCAGATGGTATCATAATAACACCATCACATAATCCTCCAGAAGATGCAGGATTCAAATACAATCCGCCAAATGGTGGACCCGCAGATGTTGATATAACTTCTTGGATACAAAATCGTGCAAATGAGATTTTAAAAGCAGGGGTAATCGATGTTAAAAAAATACCTTACGAAGATGCACTCAAAAGTGACTTTACACAAGAGTATGATTTTGTAACACCCTATGTGACTGCTCTAAGTAGAGTCGTAGATATGAAAGCTATAGTTGATTCCAATCTTCACATAGGGGTAGACCCCCTTGGTGGAGCCAGTGTTGATATATACAAGAAAATCAAAGAGATTTATGGTTTAAATATGGAGATTGTAAACCCACATGTCGATCCAACTTTTTCATTTATGACACTAGACCATGATGAAAAGATTCGCATGGATTGTTCAAGCCCTTATGCGATGGTTTCACTAGTAGATATGAAAGATAGTTATGATATCTCATTTGGAAATGATGCAGATTCAGATCGTCATGGCATCGTCACGCCAGATGGAGGACTTATGAATCCAAACCATTATCTAAGTGTCGCAATATGGTACCTTTTTACCCATCGTCAAAACTGGAAAAGTGATCTTAAAGTTGGAAAAACTCTCGTATCAAGTTCTATGATAGACAGAGTTTCTAAAGATATAGGCATTGAAGTTTATGAAGTACCTGTTG
>JAYEGN010000190.1:9293-31718 GCA_034659115.1 Campylobacterota bacterium | reverse complement strand
ACTAATTTTAACTACACCAAAAAACTTTTTAACTGTTTCGATAGATTTTAAAAATTTTTCTTGAAAAACTTCATCGGTTATTCTTCTACCTTCTGTTTTTTCTCTTACTTTTGTATATCTTCTAGCTTCTTCAATATCAATACTTACAAATCTTATCTCTACTTTATAATCTCTTTTTAAAGCTCTTTCAATATTTTGTTTTTGTATTGGATAATGTGCAAAATTACCATCTAAGATAAATGATAAATCATTTTTAAAAGCATAGCTTACTAAAATATCAACTGCCTTAGAACTTGCTCTTTGAAATAAGTGTGAATTATGTCCGTTGTAATGTGGACAATATTTTCTAATATTATCGGCTTCAATAGTATCTATATTCAATTGTTTTGTTAATTCTTCAGCTAACTCACTTTTTCCTGCTCCTGGACTACCTGCTGTAAATATTAATCTTTTATCTTTTGTATTATATTTAAAGGTTATAGTTTTTAAAAAATCTTTATTTCCATTAATATAATCTATTGCTTTTTGACTTATTTGCTCTTCTGTTAAATTTTCAATTAATGCTTTATTATTTAAAACTTGTTGTATTAATTCTTTATCGCTCATTTTATTATTCTCCTAATTATTTTATAATGCTAATCCAGTTTCTTTAATGATAATTAACTTTATTATTACTATGATTATTAACATAGTTCATAAAATCTTGAATGTAATTATCTTCAACTTGCACGGCTAAAGTTTGCATAATGAACTCCAATAATTTTTTATGTAATATCATAGCTAACATTAAGTGAAAATCACTTAATGGCTAAAGCTTAAAATTGAAGGGGAAATTTATAAATATTTTTCATTCTTTACTCTTGTGTTTTGCCAAATATCTCTGCAAAATTATCATAGCAGAGATGGAGTCCACTCTTCCATCTCTTATCTGTTTAATCTCACCTTTCATTAAAGCCTCTGCTTCTTTAGAGCTTCCAGCTTCATCTTGATAAAACACTTCGCCATCAAAATCAACTAGATTCATAAAGTGTGCTATTCGTCGTCTCATCTCATCTTCACTGCTTCCGCCTAGTGGTATTCCTATAACAATAGCTTCTATCTCCCACTCTTTTATAGTTTTTCTTACCTCATCTGAGGCTTGATTTCTATTTTTTCGTATAATCGCTTGAAGTGGGGTTACTAAATCTTTATGAGCGGAGTATGCTAATCCTATTCTTTTAAGACCTAAGTCTATCGCTAAATACTTCATCTATTTTCCCAAACAAAAAGAGCCAAACATCTTATCTAGCATCTCATCATTTTCAAATACTCTTGTGATACTTGCTATCTCTTTTATCGCTTGATTAAGGTGAAAAGAAAAGATTTCCAACTCTTGTGACTCTAAAGGAGATAGTGATTCTTCTATATTTGCAAGTGTATTTTCTACAGCTGAGATCTGCCTTTGGGATATAAGCATTATCTCATCAGAACTATTGGTTATATCCATAGTGTTTTTTAAAATCTCTACAACTGCATCAACGCTTTCTTTTGAGTTTATCTCTAAATCAAAATCTATCTTCTTCTGTACAAACTTTGACTCTAAGTCTATTTTATTTTTCACATGTATAACTTTTTTATTTTGTGCATAGGTTTTTATAAGTGAGAGTATCTCCTCATCTTCACTGTCGATATCTCTAGAGCTATCAAAAAGTGCTATCACTATATCACTCTGTTCTATCGCCTCTATGCTTCTTTGGATTCCTATGCGCTCTATCTCATCACTTGCTATACGGATTCCTGCTGTATCTACAATTTTGATCAGGTGTGTTCCTATCTTTACCGATTCCTCAATAGTGTCTCTTGTAGTTCCTGCTATATCACTCACAATGGCACGGTTAAAATTTAACAAAGAGTTTAAAAGTGAGCTTTTTCCAACATTTGGTTTACCCACTATCGCTACTTTAAAACCTTGCATCAAGCCCTCTCTCTGTTTTGAGGCAAGCAGTGTTGAATTTAAAGATGCGGTCAATTGAGAGAGTTTTTGAGATATCTGCTTTATTAAATCTTCTGGAAGATCTTCCTCTGCATAATCTATGGTTACTTCAGAATAGGCAAGTATATGAATTATCTCATCTCTGATTTTTTCTATATACTCTTTGAGTGAACCTTTCATCTGTGCTGCTAAAATCTTTGCTGCATCTTCACTTTTTGCCTCTACAAGCTGTGCTATCGCTTCCGCTTCGCTCAAGTCAATTCGTCCATTGAAAAATGCTCTTTTAGAAAATTCACCAGCAGTAGCTAATCTTGCGCCAAAATGAAGTGTCGCTTTTAAGATACTTTGAGCAACAATAAAGCCACCATGACACTGAATCTCTACTACATGCTCGGCAGTAAATGAGTGTGGAGCTTTAAAATATATAACGATTGCCTCATCTATCAACTCATCATTTTGGTTGTAAATATCTGTGAGAGTTGCATAGCGGGGAGAAAAATTATCTTTTTTTGAAAGTTTTTTAACAATGCTTAAAGCCTTATCGCCACTAAGACGAATAATAGCTATTGAGCCTACACCATTTGCAGTTGCAATGGCTGATATTGTGTCATCATCCATCTCTAGTTTGAGTGATAATCATTTATGATGATATATTTTAAACCCTCACGAGTTGAGCGAATAGCAACATATTTATCTGGATATATGTCACGAAGCTCTTTTAAAGCGATCTGAACCAATACTCCATCCAAAACTTTTGTCTGCGCTCTACCATCTCTATCTACACTTTCTACAACACCGTTAAGGTATCTTAAAACAGATTCCTCTTGATTTTTCAAAAATTCTGCAATTTCTAATCTAAGTTGTAGTTTATACTTTGTGTTAATCCAATTAAAAATCATATAGGAAAGTGCTTTATATCTATACCCCTCTTTACCAATAAGAAGAGCTGCATCTACACCCTTAAACTCTACAAGGAGTGTATTATCATTATACGCTTTTACCTCAATTTTATCTATCTCAAAACATATAGAGGTAAAAAGTTTATTTATATCTTCTTGAACTATTTTTGCGATTTCAATGGTTGATTTTAAATCTTCACTCTCTGTGTTATCAAATTTATCATCATAATCTGCAAGAAAAGATGATGAATCGTTATTTTCCTCTTCATCCTCTTCTTCTTGGGTACTTACAAATGTTTGGGGCATAATAGTATCGTTGAGAATCTCTTGATGATCCTTAACCTCTGTTTTTGAAGTTTTAACTTTTAAATCTTTTGGATTTTTTTTCTTTTCTCTGCTTTTAGGTTTTTCTTTATTTTTTTGTTTTTCACTAGAAAACTCTTCTACCTTTTCTTGAGTAGCCGTTTTGTTCTCTTGTTTCACAGGTGATTTTGTATTGATAGCTGCTACAATAATAGCAGTTTTTCTAAACAAACCTAAAAAACCGTTACTTGGATATTGAACAACCTCTATCACTAGCTCCGTTACAGAGCATTCAAGGGAAGAAGCCGCTTCTTCATATGCACCTTCTAGTGTTGTTGATTCAATTTTAATCATCTTTTTTTTCCACCTCTTTAACAGCTTTAGTTTCACCGTTTTTTTCCAATACCGCTTTTGCATCTTTAGCATTTTTAAACTGTGCATTTACGATAAACTGTTGTCCAATTGAGAAAAGATTGTTTACAAACCAGTAAAGAACCAAACCAGATGGGAAAGTTATAAAGAAAAATGTAAATATAACTGGTAAGTACTTAAATACTTTTTCTTGCAGTGGATCGGTAAAGTTATTTGGTGTAAGTTTTTGCTGATAATACATCGATGCACCCATTAAAAGTGGTAAAACATAGTATCCATCCATTCTAGAGAGATCTGTTACCCACAGCATCCATGGAGCACCTTGAAGCTCAACAGCATTTAAAAGTACACGATATATTGCAAAAAACACAGGAATTTGCAGTAGCATCGGCAAACAACCACCAAGTGGATTTGCATTGTGTTTTTTATACATGTCCATAACAGCCGCATTCATACGCTGAGGATCACCCTTATATTTTGCTTGAAGTTCTTTAATCTGAGGAGATATCTCCTTGATTTTCTGCATAGACATCATCCCTTTGTATGTCAAAGGATAAAGCACTGCTCTTATCATAAGAGTAAGAGCGATAATAGACCAACCCCAGTTACCAAATATTCCATGCAACCAAGAAAGTAGTTGAAAAAGAGGTTTAGCAGCAAAAGTAAACCAACCATACTCAATAGCGTTTGTAAGAACTGGATCAATATTATCAAGAACCTTATACTCTTTTTGACCTATATATCCATTAAACTTCATATTTTGAAGTGCATCAAAATATACTATAGGGTTATCATCTCTGTCTCTTTCAACTATGATATTTGTGTCATTACTAAATCCATACATAATCGAAGCAGAGTATTGATCAAATGCAGATATAAGCTTCACATCACTAAATGTTTTTCTGCCCTCAGCATCACCATCTTCTATGATAGTAGCTATCTCATCACCTGTAAATATCATAGCACCAGTCACAGTCATCATCTGCTCTGTTTCATTTACCTTTGGTCTTTGACCTAAATATATAAAATATCTTTTATCTTGGGAAAGTGAAACAGATACATCGTAATGTCCATCTTCATAAAAAGTGATCTCTTTGACAATAATCATATTTGATAATTTTTGAGTTAAAGTCACTGTTTGAGGCTGAGATGAAAGGGCTATATCAGACAAATTTGCTGTATAGGCAACAGTTGTAGCCTCGCTATTAAGAGTTTCATCTAAAAACCTGATGAAAAGTGGTTTCATGCCAGATTGCTGAATCAATTGTGCATGCTGATCTTCTTTAGTTTTAAATCTATCTTGCAATAACTCTTTTGAACTGATACGACCTAGTGTATCTACCTTTAAAATAAAGTCTTTATTTGTTACTGTTAAAATTGTATTTGTATCATTTGAACCATACTTTTCTACCTCAGAAATTGCATGCCCAGTAGTTTGTTCGACACCTGTGGTTGTGTGAGTTGGCGTTTGAGCAGAACTGTTTTGCTTTAATCCTACGCTTTGTTCCTGTTTTTGATGATTAGCCTCAAGGTTTTCTGGCTGCGATGGTGGAAAAATGGCTGTATAGCCTACGAAAAAAACGATAGATAATGCTACGGCTAACATTAATCTTTGATTTGCTGACATGTTATCTAACACGGTTACCCTTTATATGAAAAATTTTTTATAATATAAAAACGGTTTTTTTTATTTGGAACCAACCAATATTTTATAGAATCAACCCCAATTTTTACGGGCTTTATAGATAGTTTATCAAGCAGTGGATACTCGATACCCCCATCAAATAATTGATTACAACGAAGTATTCTAGTAAAAGAGTGGTAAAAAGCACTTGAAATGGAGTTGTTTTGGAAGTTTAATCGTGCAAATTCACTACAAGTTGGGTAATATCTACAACTTCCAAAGCCAATAAGCGTGAAAAATTTCTGATATAGCCATAATAGCTTTAATAAAATCGTTCTAATCATCTAGAGTTTTTTTCAATGCTTTAGAGCGTTTAATTATTTGCATAAAATCATTTTGAAGTTTTTGATAGGGTGATTCAACTAGTGAGTGTTTTGCAACAAAGATATATGAACCATCTTTTAAATTTTGAGAATACTCTAAAAAAAGAGCTCGAAGTCTTCGTTTTGCTCTATTTCGTTTTACGGCATTACCAATTTTTTTAGTTGCTGTGAAACCAATTTTTTTGATTCCATCTTGAGGAAGAAAAAAGAGGACAACACTGCTTGAATGTTGATTTTTCCCTTTTTTGTATATGTGCTGAAACTCTTTGTGTTGTTTCAGCGTAAAGAAACCGCCTAAACTGACAATCTTTTACGACCTTTAGCACGACGACGATTCAATACATTACGACCATTTTTAGTAGCCATTCTAGCTCTAAAACCATGAGTTCTTTTTCTCGGTGTATTATGAGGTTGGTATGTTCTTTTCACGACATATCCTTATTTAAAATTAAGTTCGCAATGTTACAGAAAATTTACTTAAAGTGTGTTTAAGGTTACTGTAATTACAGCACTATTTTTGTAAAAAATCTTGTAAAGACTCATTTTGAGACTGATCAAAAGATCTTGATGTATCAAAAAGTTCATGAATAGCATCTACATGGCACTCTCTACACTTTTGAATCACTTGATGTTCTTTAATCTCATCTGAGTCTAAATCTTCCTCTGTGTGGCAGGAAAAACATTTATCGCCACACTCAAGAGTTGGAGTTTCATTAGCACTGTGACACTCAATACAAGTTTTCATAGCTATATGTCTTTTATCTGCTTGAAGATTTGGCAGAAGATCTCGATGACATGTAAAGCAGTCACCCATACTAGCTTGCAGAGGAAGTGTTAAAAAAAATATAATTATTAAATTTATCATATGCAATTATAACCTACTATATATTTACGAAACCATTACCTCTACGCCAGTATCATTTATCACAAACTCAACCTTAGAACCCTCTTTTACCTTGTCTTCTAAAATAAGGTCTGCTAGTCTATCTTCAACTATCTCATATAAAGCTCTTTTCAGTGGTCTTGCGCCATAAACAGGATCAAATCCAACCTCAGCTATATACTCTTTAACCTCATCACTTAAGCTGAGTTCTATATCTCTTTGTACAACTTTTCTTTTAATCTCATTAAAAAATAGTTCAACTATATCTACTATCTGCTCACGACCTAGGGCATTAAAAACAACTATGTCATCTAACCTATTTAAAAATTCTGGCTTAAACGATGCCTTTAACTCATTTAAGACCATCTCATCAAGCTCATCTGATTGCTCCATTGATATGATCTTATCACTTGCTATATTTGAGGTTAATATGATGATAGTGTTACTAAAATCAACCGTAACTCCCTTATTATCAGTCAATCTTCCATCATCTAAAACTTGAAGTAAGATGTTAAAAACATCTGGATGTGCTTTTTCCACCTCATCAAACAATATAACACTGTATGGTTTTCTTCTCACTGCCTCTGTAAGTTGACCACCCTCTTCATATCCAACATATCCAGGAGCAGCACCAACTAATCTTGATACTGAATGTTTTTCCATATACTCACTCATATCTATACGAATCATCGCTTCTTGGCTGTCAAATAAAAATTGTGCAAGTGTTTTAGCTGTTTGCGTCTTACCAACTCCAGTGGGTCCTAAGAACATAAAACTTCCTATTGGGCTATTGGCTTCTGAGAGTCCAGCCTTGTTTCTTTTAATAGCCCTAGCTATCGCATGTGTTGCTCTTTGCTGACCAATAACATCTTTGTTGAGTTGTGCTTCAACATTTAAAATCTTATCTTTATCACCTTGAAGCATCTTTTTCACAGGAATATTTGTCCATCTTGATATGATGGATGCGATAGAGTCTTCATCAACACTGTTTTTAAGAAGTGTTCCCTCTTGAAGCATCACTTCCCATCTCTCATCTATCTGTTTTTCCTCTTGGATAAGTGATGGAATTTCTCCATATTCTATCTCAGCGGCACGATTAAAATCTGATTCATTTTTAGCAGTTGTTGCCTCTCTTCTTTTTCTCTCTATCTCATTTCTAACAGCCGATATACTCTCAAAAACTTCTTTTTCAGTCGCAAATTTAGCCTCAAGATCTCGTACCTCCTCCTCTACATCTGCCAACTCTTTTGTAATCTCTTGGAGCCTTTTTTCATTAGAAGGAGTTTTCTCCATCTTAAGAGCCTCCTCTTCTACATGTAGCTCTGAACTTTTTCTTTTTGCGGCACTTAATATATTTGGTTCTGACTCTATCTGCATCTTTAATTCTGCTGCAGCTTCATCTATAAGGTCGATAGCCTTATCTGGCAAAAATCTATCTGCTATGTATCTATCTGAAAGTTTTGCTGCAGCTACTAAAGCACTATCTGTTATGCTTACATTATGGTGCGTTTCTAAACGCTCTTTAATACCACGCAAAATTTGTAAAGACTGATTTACTGTCGGTTCAGCAAGATTGATTGGTAAAAATCTTCTCTGTAGCGCTGTATCTTTTTCAAAATATTTTCTATACTCCTTTAAGGTTGTCGCACCAATAGCATGAAGCTCACCACGAGCAAGGGCTGGCTTTAAAATATTTGCAGCATCCATACCCCCCTCACTAGCTCCAGCACCGACAATAGTATGAATCTCATCTATAAAAAGAATGATATTTCCACTCTGTTTTACTTCCTCTATAACAGCTTTTAATCTATCTTCAAACTCTCCACGATATTTTGCACCAGCGATAAGTGCACTCATATCAAGGGCAACAACTTTTTTATTTTGTAGTGATGTTGGAACATCGTTATCACTTATTCGTTGTGCTAAACCTTCAACCAATGCTGTTTTACCAACTCCTGGTTCACCTAAAAGCATAGGATTGTTTTTAGTTTTACGGATAAGTATCTGCATCATGCGAGTTATCTCTTCATCTCGTCCTATTACTGGTGATAATTTTCCTTCACTTGCTTCTATGGTCAGATCAACCCCATATTTTTCCAAAGACTCCAATCTCTCATCTGAACTTTGAGAGTCTATCTTAGCCCCACCTCTTGAAACATCTAAATTTTTAGCCAATTCTGAAATATCTATGTATTTTTTTAAGACAGTAGCATATGGCTCATTTTTTAAATTTGCCAATATGTAGGTATCTACTGCTAAAAATGAATCTCCATTTTTTGTCATAAGTCCAGCACCGTTTTCAAGTGTTTGAACAAAATCACGAGAGAGTTTTATGGTATCTTTTGTAACCGTTGAGGATTTTGGCAGTTTCTCAGCCATACTTCTTACATCTAACTCTATAGCTGCTTTGTCAATATTCATCTTGTTGAACGACTGATTTAAAACTGAATCAGAATTGCTCAGCAATGCCCATAAAAAATGAATACTCTGAACCTCTTGATTTTTATTGTGCAGCGCTAAAGATAGAGAAGATTCTATTGATTGTGTCATATTATGTGTTAATTTTTCAAATATATTACTCATTTATAGTCCTTTTTTGGGTAATTATATCACATTGAGTCTATTAGTGTCAAGTTTAATTAGTCTTAACACATAAGCAATTGATCTGTTATAGGTTTATTTTACTCAGGCAAACCCTTTTTGAGCATACCTCTGTAGCATACTCTCATTGCCACTAACTCCACCGCTATGAATGTATAAAATCTCATCCTTTGTTTGACAAAGAAGTGCCTCCCACATAGCAGGTGCATAAAGCATATCAAACTCTATACCTGAATTTAAAAGTTTTTTATATATCTGCATAAAGTTCGAGTATGGTTTTGCAAAATGGTATTTTTTTAAAGGTTCCAAAATAATCAAGTTTTCTGGCAATACATGTAGAACCTGCATCTGTTGTTTTAAATAATCTGTATCACCAACACATGGTGTTGTATAGACCCTGAATTCAGGAAGTGCTAAGGCTAAAAAAAGAGCCGTTGTTCCTGTTCCCGAGGGTGTAGCAAGAGCTTTAACACCTATGTTTTCCTCTCGTATCTCATCTGCTAGTTGTTCTAAACCCTCCTTGGCTTGACTAACTGCTCCACCCTGCTCTATGAGAAATGTTTTCTCATCAATATTTAAATTTAAAGATGCGATAAAATCCCGATAAAGCTTTTGATCTATCTCTATATGATTCATACCAAGTGATACAGCATTAAAATAATTTCCGCAAGAGCTATCTTTTTGGGTTTTACTAAGGGGTTTGGTATAGTAGACAAACTCCCACCTCTTTAATCTGCACATAGCCGCAATTGCCAACATCGCATTTGATTGAGTTCCACCATAAGAGATGATTTTACTAAGTTTATTTGAGGGGGTTTGTAGAAGTTTGTATAGTTTTCGGTATTTGTTTCCTGCTAAAAAAGGATCTATTAGATCATCCCTTTTAACATAAAAAACTCTCCCATCTACTAAAATTTTAGTAATAGGAGAGTGAATCATCTATCTATTTTATAACTGCTTTATTTTTTAACTCTAACATCTTATCTTGCATAATAACTTTGAATTTTTCCATCTTCAATCTCTGTTCTATAAAAGATTTAACCTCTGTAAAACTCAATGTTTTTGGGCTTTTTTTATCTTCTAAGTAGATTAGGTGGTATCCAAATTGTGTTTTTACTGGATCAGACACAGTTCCAACCTCCATACTAAAAACTTTATCATTAAATTCTGGTACCATCTGACCTTGTGAAAAATAACCTAAATCTCCACCTTTTGGTCCGCTAGGTCCTGTTGATTTTGATTTTGCTTCTTCGATAAACTTAGCTTTAAGAGCACTGCCTTTTAAAAGTTTTAATTGATCTTTAATATCAGTAGCTTCTGACTCAGTTTTAACCAAGATATGACGCGCATGTACACTACCTTTTTCATTGAACTCCTCTTTATTCTTATCATAATAATCTTTGAGTTCCTTGTTTGATACTTTTACCTTGCTGAGTTGTTGCTTTTGCCATACCTGAATAGCCAACTCTTTTTTAACCCTTTGTTGAACCTTTTTATATTCATCCTTAAAATCTTTTGATTTAAGCACCCCTGTTTTTTTGGCATCTTCATAAACTAGTTCTTTTGCTATAAGCTGCTCTAAAACCTGCTTTCTAAACTCTGCCTGTTTTTCAACTGGAACCTCATTGAATCTACCCTGTGTTGCATTCATAAGAGCGGTATCAACATCTTGCTGAGTAATCTCTTCTCCATTTACACTCACTAGCGTTGTAGCACCTACTAATGTACTTGCTAGCAAAAGTGTAGCAACTGTTTTTTTAATATTTATCATCAATATTCCTCGTAAAATCATCTCTTTGATCTCTTTTAGATGAAAAATTTTAGTCGCTTTATATTAATGATTATTAAACAGAGAGTACTTTAAGATATTTGTTTAGTATATTCTCTAGTTTTTCTCTTGTAAGTGGCTTTGACATGTAATCATCCAAGCCTTCACCCAATAACATCTCTTTGTCACCTTGCATAGCCATAGCAGTTAGAGCAACTACAGGTGTTTTTTTATTTACAACATGCTGCTTAATCTCTTTAGTTGCGATAATTCCATTTTTTTCCGGCATATCAATATCCATAAATATTATGTCATATCTCTTTTTCTCACACAACTTAACCGCTTCATTTCCATTTAAAGCTGTTGTTACTGTGATTTTATACTCTTTTAGAAGAATCTGGATAAGCTTTTGGTTTATTAGGTTATCTTCCACAACTAAGGCACCTATATTCTCTTTTAGAATCTTTGCATCTTTAACGATAGTTGATAAGTTTTTATCATATAAAGTTTGAAGTTGTTTTGCTACAATGCTTGGAAGTAGTGGAGCTCTAAAGAGTTCATCTACTACATGTCTATGTTTAGCTTGAAGTTTTTCACTCTCCTCCATATATAGAACAACAGGAGCTTTTTTAGAGTAAGAACCTAACTTTAACATCCATGAAGAGTCTTTTTGATCTGCAACAATATAGAGTGTTTCGATACCATCAAAAACATTTTCATTTAAAATATTAGACTTTACTACATCTATAGCAAACGCACGAAGATATGTGGTTAAAAAGTTTGCTTCATCGACTTTTAATGGGTCAAGCAGAAGAATTTTCACTCTTTTCTTAGACATCATCTTATATGATTGTCCCTTTGATGCTTTAAAGTTAAGGGTAAAGTTGAAGTAGCTTCCATAGCCCTCTTCACTCTGTATCTTAAGTTCAGATCCAAGCAACTGCACTAAGCCATGAGATAAACTAAGCCCAACTCCAAGCCTTTCATCAGCCTGATTTCCAGCATTAAAGGGTTCTGTTATCAAGCTTATCTGCTCATTAGCTATCCCTTTCCCATTATCTTTAACACTAAAACTAATACTACAATCACCATTTTGTTGTCTTTTAAGTAACTTTACTTCAATAATGATTCTTCCTCCCTTAGGAGTAAATTTGATGGCATTTTGTATCAATGACTTCATAACCTGCTTAATTTTTACAAAATCTGCATGGAGTTCACTTGGAAGCTTAGGGTCTATAAATGTGAAAACCTTTACACCCTTATCTCTACCTACGCTTATAAAGTTATACGCTATATTCTCCATCTCATGAGAGAGTGAAAAATCAGAAGGACTAAGTTTTAATCTACCACCTTGCATCTGCGAAAGGTCGAGCAGCGTTTCTATATTTGCCATTAAATTTCTAGATGAACGATTTATCATCTGCAAATATTCCCACTGATGCTTGCCTAACTTTGTTTGTTCAAGCAACTCAATGAAGCCAAGTATACCATTCATAGGTGTTCTAAACTCATGCCCAATATTTGATAAGAATTTTGATTTTAATTTCTCAACCTCTTGAATCTTAAGCTCTGCTAGATGAAGTTTGGTAATATCTTCTAGTTCTAAAATATAAAAATCTTTCATTCTTGCTACTGAATGACACTTTGCATTTATGGTTATCATCTTCTCTTGAGGTGTAAAAACTGTAATATGATACCCATCTTGCTTATATTTTTTTATATAATCAAGCCAACTTCTATCGTCTTGCGTAAATATCTCTTCACTTTCATTTAAAAAAAGTTCTCGTACACTTTCATATTTTTTACGAAAATCTTCTATATCGCGAAAGCCAAATGTTTTATAAAAAAGCTTGTTAGCGCCTATCCATCCATCTTTCTTTGTAAAGAACATCATTATAGAACTATTTGAATCAACAATATCCCAAACGACATCTTTTGTAAAATACTCACTATAGTGAGACTCTTTATCTGAACTTTTTTTTGATGCTTGAAAGAATGAAAATATACCCATAATAAAAATCCTTAAAATTATTGGCTTGATTATAACATATATCTTTGATAAAATGCCAAGATGAAAAAAGCAACCAAAAAAGAGATTATAGAGATTCATAAACTTTTTATAGAGAGGTATAGTGACGCGGTTACTGAATTAGAGTATAAAAATGCCTATGAACTTGTAGTTGCAGTATCTCTTTCTGCACAATGCACAGATAAAAGAGTGAATCTCATTACACCTGAACTTTTTTTACAATATCCAACTCCTCAGGCATTGGCATTAGCAGATATAGATGATCTCAAAGCTATCATAAAGAGTTGTTCATTTTTTAATAATAAGGCTAAGAATATTATAGCGATGGCAACAAGAGTTATCGAAGTATATGATGGTAAGATTCCAATGAATGAAAAGGAACTTATCACACTTGGTGGTGTGGGACAAAAAACTGCTAATGTTGTTATGATAGAGTATACTGGAGCAAATCTTATGGCTGTTGATACACATGTATTTAGAGTTTCACATAGACTTGGTCTTAGTGATGATAAAACTGCTACAAAAACAGAACAAACACTTGTTAAAAAGTTTAAAAACAATCTTCATGCACTTCATCAAGGAATGGTACTTTTTGGTCGCTATACATGTAAGGCTCTCAACCCTCAATGTGATGAATGTTTTGTAAGCCAATATTGCAAAACAAAGAAAAGCTTTAAAGTTTAGGTATAGTAAGTGCTTTATAATGACTATGATTAAAACAATACTACTAATTTTAACAACACTTTTTTTCACTGCATGTGTAAATAAACATGGCATATCTGCAAAATACTATAGTAACTGTAAAGAGTATTATGATCTGCAAGGATACTATCACAAAGAGTGTGGAGAAGATGATATTATGACATACAAAGAGATGGGAGATGGAGTTGAAGATGTGATGAACTCTTTTACCGGAAATGACCCCACACCAAAAGGAAATGTTTGGTAAAAATCACTTTATCGCTATAAAAGTAGCAAAGTTTGACCACCTAAATACCACTTCACAATGAGAAAAACCACACTCTTTTGCCATCTTTATGTTTTCATCTTCACTGTATGGAACTAAGATATTTTCCAACGCTTCTCTTTTTTGCATTATCTCAAACTCTGAGTAACCCTGCTCTTTTTTAAACTCATAATAACACTCTATAAGATCTTTGTTTAACCTAGTGTGATGACTGATGACTTTTTCACTAAAGATAAACAGACCCTCTTTTTTAAGTGATGAAGCTATTTTTTTAATAAGCTTCTCTCTAACAAGTGGTCGAATAAACTGTAAAGTATAGTTACTTACAAAAACCGTTGCTTTCTTGTAGCTATACTCTAAAATATCAGCATTTACTACTTCAACATTAGCACCATAAGCTTCACACTTCATTCTAGCTTGCTTTAACATAGCCTCTGAATTATCAAGTCCAATATGCTCTACATGTGGAGGTGATTTTTTGGAGATACCTATAAGTAAAGAAGCGGTTGAACAACCTAAATCATAAATAATTCCACCATCTTTTAACTGTTTTAGAGCAAAAAATTCTGTAATCTTTTGACTCTCTTTATAAAATGGAACACTTCTCTCAAGCATATCATCAAAAACAACTGCTACCTCTTCGTTAAATTCAAACTGTTTTTCTATCGGTTTTGTAAATACTTTATCATTCATAATAGAAGTTTAGCTAAAATATCGACAAAGAAGTAAGGAAATAACAATGGAACTAGATATTTCAACATGGATGATGATATTTTTCGTTATATCTTTAGTAGCTGCTATATGGAAGATTTATGCTTTTTTACCAAATGAGCAGCTAAAAGATGATGACACTACAAAAGAATCACAAGAGGAACTTTTAAAAGTTATACTTAAGGTAATAAAAGAGAGTGATGGCTCTTTAACAGATGCTCAACTGTATGAAAAAGTAAAAAATGATGAAAATTTTGATGAAAAACGATTTTGGAGATTTAATCAAAATAGGTTAAATAAACTTTTACATTATTACTATTTAGAAAATCCAAATACTAAAAATATAAAAGATATATACAGATCACTATAAAAGTGATCTCTGTTTTTATGGTAAGTCTAAAAACTTAATTTCTATCTATCGCATTTAAATCTTTAAATGCTTCCACTGTACGCTCAACTAGACTTTCTTGTCCTGCTCTTAACCACTTTCTAGGATCATAATACTTTTTATTTGGCTTATCTTCACCATCGGGATTTCCAATTTGAGCTTGCATGTAATTACGATTTTTTTCATAATAATTTTTAACACCATTCCAAGTAGCCCACTGAGTATCAGTATCTATGTTCATTTTAATAACACCATAGCCGATGGCTTCTTGAATTTCTGAAGGTGCAGAACCCGAACCACCATGAAATACAAAATTTACTGGTTTAACGACAGTATTAAATTTTTCTTGAATATATTTTTGTGAATTATCTAAAATTGTTGGTGTCAATTGAACATTACCTGGTTTATATACACCATGAACATTACCAAATGAAGCAGCAATAGTAAAATCAGGAGAGACTTTACTTAACTCCTCATAAGCATAAGCAACTTCCTCTGGTTGAGTGTATAAAAGAGCGTTATCTATGTTAGTATTATCTACGCCATCTTCTTCACCACCAGTTACACCAAGCTCTATCTCTATACTCATGCCTATCTTGCACATTCTTTCTAGGTAACTCTTACATGTAGCGATATTTTCCTCTATTGGCTCTTCAGAAAGGTCTAGCATGTGAGAAGAAAACAGAGGTCTTCGAGTATGATTAAACTGTTTTTCTCCAGCATCTAAAAGAGCATCTATCCAAGGAAGAAGCTTTTTAGCAGCATGGTCTGTATGAAGTATTACCGGTACACCATAGGTTTCTGCCATAAGATGAACATGTTTTGCACCAGATATAGCACCCGCTATCGCTGCCTTTTCATTCTCATTACTTAAGCCTTTACCTGCATAAAAAGATGCACCACCATTACTAAACTGGATAATCAGAGGTGATTTTACTTTTGCTGCAGCTTCTAGCACAGCATTGATAGAATCAGTTGATACAACATTTACAGCAGGAATAGCAAAACCCAATTCCTTAGCCATATCATACACTTTTTGTACATCATCTCCAAAAAGAACACCCGCTTTAACAACATCTAATATACCTTTGCTCATAATTCATCCTATTGTTTTAATTGTGCAATTATATTATAAGCTTTATTTGAAATAACTTTTTTGTAAACTTTTTATGCTAAAATGTACAAAATTTAGTATCAAGCAGTAGATATGCCTTTAAAAAATAAAAATGAGTGGATTACAGATATCGTTCTTATAGATATCATAAATTTTTCTAAATTGGAAGTTAGACATCAATTAGAGATTATCAACTTTATGACAAAAAGCTACACTAGAATGATGAATAGTATGCTTGAAAACTCTGACTTATCGCTTGGGGATGTAATCTTAGGTTATATTCCAACTGGTGACGGATTTTACTGTATATTAAATCCTAAGCTAAAGGGCTATGGAACAATTTTAGGACTTGGCTTTAACTATTTTTCAGAACAAATCTCCAAAAGATATC
Source organism: Campylobacterota bacterium (assembly GCA_034659115.1). Classification (GTDB taxonomy): domain Bacteria; phylum Campylobacterota; class Campylobacteria; order Campylobacterales; family Sulfurimonadaceae; genus Sulfurimonas. Next base: position 15,313 of record JAYEGN010000190.1, on the reverse strand, counting down.
CATATTTTGAGGGTCTAAGAATAGCTATCAATACCGGCAAAATCTATGAATTTATCGATATTCTTGGTCATAAGAATTATATTGGTGATGGGTTAAATGATTGTTCAAGATTTTTAGAAGTGAAAGATTATACAATATCTACTATAATGATTTCAGACAGTGCCTATAAAAGTTTAAAAAACTTTTTAGCACACCATAAAGATTTTCATCAACTTTTACTTCAAAGAGAGTTTAAGCACTCTCAACCATATGTTTTTGAAGATAAACATGGCAACAAAAGAGAGGGTCGTCTTGTATGGCTTAGAAAATCAGGAGTTATAAATCCACCAAACACAAACTTCAGATCAATATTTAGAAATTAAAAGGAATTAGATTGAGATTAACAATAGATGAATACTCAAAACTGTTTAAAATGTCAAAAGAGATGGTAAACTCAAGACTTAGATTGAAAAAATTAAAATATATCGTAGAAGATGATGTAACTTACATACTGGTTGCTGACAAACCTACAGATGCTACACATAGTGATAAAGTTGCTCAAAAAAAAGTTGTTGTAGCTAAACCAAGAACAACAGTTGCTACCGTCATAGCACTCTATCAAAGAGAAAATGCACAACTAAAAGACAAAATCACACAACTTGAATCTAAAATAGATAAGCTCATAGATGACAAAGAGCAGATGCTTCGTGGTGAGCGTGATAAGATTGAAGAACTGTATAATAAAAAAGATGAGCAACTTAAAAATATTTTAGAACTCATCAACACAAAGATGCTGCTTGAAAATCAAAACCATACTATTCATGAGGTAGAAACACTCGATAAAAAAGAGAGTAAATTAAGTATTATAGAGCTAAAACAGTACCTTAAAACTTTAGATATTGATTCATACCAAAAAAAAGTTATAAAAAGAAGATTTTTAGCTACATACGATACTGATGATAGAATCGCTCAAAAAAATGGAAAACTTTACTTGGATTTTTCAAGATATGACTATAGTGATCTGCTCTCATAGACTAAACTAAAAATATATACCTCTGAGTCGATCGATATAAGACTTATCAGCGGTGAAGACAACTTTCTTAAGATAGGGTATCAGGATATACCTATCTTAAACTCTAAAATCTTTTCACTAAACACTTAAAAAATAGATTAGCATATAAATATTACACGGTTTTCCGTGCATAATATAAGTTTTTTAATATATTTAGATATATAATATTTATATTTTATAACATATATTGTATATTATCACACATATAACCTATGTTATAAGTAATTATATGTAGAATTAAGTATATAATCCGTATAATTCTTTTTATGCAAATTGATGATCTGTTTAATATCCTTCATAACTCATTAGAGTCTCAAAACAATGGAAAAAAAATATCTCTTAAAGATATGGCAAGTTCTCTTGGGATATCTATGCGTACATATCAAGACTGGAAGCTAGGAAGAGCTAAACCTCAGGCTGCTTCAACTGTTATGAAAATGCTAGGAAAATTAGATGATGATGAAATTATTAGAGCTGTTAGAAAAATCAACAAACTTGGAGACCACTGAGCATGGGTACACTTACAAAACAGGAAAGAGATAGCTTAGAAGATATATTTTTATCTATAAATACAGATGGTTCTAAGTATGTAAAACTAAAAGAAATCTCCTCTTTAGTAATCTCTAAAAGTATAAGTTCCAATACATCTAAGTTACTAAAGAGAGCTAAAATAGGGATAAAAGAGTCAAAATTGTCACAATTTATTGCAGTTTTTATCAAAAAGAAGAAAAATTTAAGCAAATAAACTATAAAGTATCTCTAGCTGAATTATTTTCACACACTGCAAACGGTTACTTGTGTTGAATAATTTCGGAAATCTTTATGAATCTAAGGGTAATACATGAATAAAGCTCAATTCGTTGAACTAGTACAAGCAAGTGGTGATTATAAAACTAAAGTTGAAGCAGAAGCTGCGATTAAAGCATTTACAGACGCTGTTACTACCGCTTTAGTTAAAGAGGAAGATGTATCTTTGGTTGGTTTTGGTAGTTTTTCTGCAAACCTTCAAAAAGGTAAAAGTGGTAAAGTTCCTGGTACTGATAAAACTTATACAACTCAGGACAAGATGGTTCCAAAATTCAAAGCTGGTAAAGGTCTTAAAGACCGTGTTGCAGCCGGTAAATAATTTTTTAAACTCACAACACTTCATATTGGTGTTATGAGTTTTTCTTCATTTGATGCAAATACCTTTACTCTCATTCCTATTTAAAAAGAAAAAAAACAAACTGAAAATACCTGATTCAATTTTAATCAAAAACTTACGAGAAATTTGTAAAAACAGTGCGATTAGCATATATGAAAATAGTACAATATATCATCATACTCAAAGTTATTTTATCCCTTTGCTACTACTAAACCCTACTAAAGGTATCTATCTATTTGAATACAAAGAATGGTCCTACGAAGATCTAAAAAATTCAACAATTTCAAAAGCCACAAACCAAGACTCTACAGACAAAAATTTAGCCTATGAAAAAACACATGATTTTATAAAACAAAAATTTAATGAACTTACACATTGTGATGGTATTAAGATTCACAACTACTTAATTATGGAAAATTTAAATACAGATGAGTACAAGCAATTAGATGAATCTTTCAAAGAACTGCTTCCCTATCAAAAAATTATATTTAGTAACTCTAGTGAAACAGAAATATTAGAAAAATTAAATAATGCTCCTGTGTGTAGCTCTCCTCTTGGTGATGAATCCAATATCATGGCTAACCTATTTGTGCAATATCTGATTTTTTCTAATGATAAAAAAATAGATTTAGCAACAGATGAGCAGATAAAATTTATAGACTCTACTGTTTCAGGGGTTGAAGCTCTTTGCGGAGGTTCTAATTCAGGAAAAACAAGTTCAATTCTTTTAAAAGCACTCCTAGAAAAGTTACGCAATCCTAAACTAAGAGTAGTTATTATAGAGCCAACTCTTTTAGCATGTGAGATATTGAAAAAAAAGCTACTAAACATAATAGAATATGCAATAGTTGAAGTGGATATTACTTCAATTGAGGTTATCACTCCGCTAACTCTGCTAAATAAACATCTTGTGAAAATTAGAAAAACTCCTCTTGATGAGATAGTCTATATAGATGAAGTATTAATGAAAAAAAACTTTAATATTGCAGATTTGATAATATGTGATGATTCAAATCTTTTATCAAATGAATTTATCGATTATTTAAAACATATACAAAAGACAAAATCTTTAGTTTTAGTAAACGATAAAAATATGCAAGATGTTAAATACAGATTCAATAAAAGTTTTAAAACTAAAAAAGTTGAACTAGTTTTTAAGCAGGCAAACAGATATGCAAAAACCCTTAGAATAATCTCAAATCTACTAAAAGAAGATGCTACAAAGAAAATTTTGGTAATCAGCAATAATGACAGTAAAAGAAAATTAAGTGAAGATTTAGAGTGTTTTATAGAGAGTGAAGTTACACTACTCAATAGTTCACAAAACCTATCTTTGCAAGAATTAGATAATCTTATTTTATCTTCTTACGAGCAGATTAGTGCTATGAATGCTGATATAGTCATAGCACTCGATATCGAAGAGACAACATTGAGTAAACTTAAATACGCTATAGATATAGCAGAAGAAAAAAGCTTTATCATATATGATGAGACAGGTGAAAATATACAAAAATTAAAGGAAGAAAATGTTTAAAACAATACTAGCACTTTTATTGACACTCTCAATAAATAGTTATGCAGATGATAAAAATCCAACTGTTATTTTACAAACAACACAGGGAGATATAGAACTCATCCTGTTTTCAGATGTGGCACCACTAGCTGTAGAAAATTTCACTACACATGTGAAAAATAGATATTATGATGGTATTGCATTTCATCGAATCATCAAAGGTTTTATGATTCAAGGTGGTGACCCAACAGAGAGTGGAAGAGGTGGGCAAAGTATATGGAAAAAACCTTTTAAGGATGAATATAAAGGTAAAACTTTTAACAAAGCGGGTGTGCTTGCTATGGCAAACGCCGGAGCACACACAAACGGCAGCCAATTTTTCATAACTACTGCAAAAACACCTTGGCTAAATGGTAGACACACAATTTTTGGACAGGTTACGCCAGAATCTATGCAGGTAGTTTTTAAGCTAGATAATGTGCAAACGCTAGGAAGAATGGGTGCGGATAGACCTCAAGAAAGACAAGAGATTATTAAAGCTTATATCAAAAAATAGAGCTTTGAAAAGTAAAGCTTTGTAATCATTTTGTAACCTTTAAAAAGATATAATTTCAAAGTTTATTACAAAATGGTTACAAGGAGCAGATGATGGAAATTCAAACTATGAAAAAACTTGAAGAACAGGCATTAAAAAAGAGTGGTCCAGATTTCACAAGACTAGGATTCGCACTATTTTTTATGATTGGTGTTTTAACCTATAGTTTCTTAAGTAATAGTGGGATTCCTAACAATATGTTCCTAGCAGTAGCTGCACTTATTGGTGCTTACATGGCTATGAACATTGGAGCTAATGATGTAGCCAACAATGTTGGTCCAGCTGTTGGTTCAAAGGCACTTACGCTCACAACCGCTATTATTATCGCTGCAATATTTGAAGCTGCTGGTGCACTTATTGCTGGTGGAGAGGTTGTAAAAACAATCAAAAAAGGCATTATTGATATCTCCGCTTTTGGAGGAAATGCAGATCCATTTATCTGGGCGATGATGGCAGCACTACTAGCCGCTGCACTATGGCTCAACTTTGCAACTATGATGCGTGCTCCAGTTTCTACTACCCACTCTATAGTTGGTGGCGTGATGGGTGCTGGTATTGCGGCAGCAGGATTTAGTATTGTTGATTGGGGAACTATGGCTAAGATTGCTGCTTCTTGGGTGATTTCCCCTGTATTAGGTGGTATTATCGCTGCTGCTTTTCTTTACGCTATTAAAGCAACTATAGTTTTTAAAGATGACAGGGTAAAAGCCGCCAAACAATATGTTCCTGTTTTTGTTGCTCTCATGTCGTGGGCATTTGTAACATACCTAACACTAAAAGGTCTTAAAAAAATCTGGCCACAAGTTGTAGATATTTTAAACTTCATACCTTTTGTAGCTTTAGAGATGACAAAGAAACCAACTTTTATAACTGCTCTTATTATGGGCTTTGTTGCAGCAATAGCAGTTTACTTTTTTGTAAAAGCAAAAATCCGCTCAAACACAACAGCTCTTGAAAACACTAGAGCATCAGTAAATACTCTCTTTACTATCCCACTAATCTTTGCAGCAGCACTACTAAGCTTTGCTCACGGTGCAAACGATGTTGCGAACGCTATTGGACCATTAGCAGCAATCAATGATGCTGTAGTAAATGGTGGTATATCATCAAAAGCCTCTATCCCTCTATGGGTTATGGGTGTTGGAGCATTAGGTATCGCTCTTGGTCTTGCACTTTATGGACCTAAACTTATCAAAACTGTTGGTTCTGAGATTACAGAACTTGATCAGATGCGAGCATTTTCCATAGCTATGGCTGCTTCTATTACAGTAATTATAGCTTCGCAACTTGGTCTGCCCGTTAGCTCAACTCATATTGCCATAGGTGGGGTATTTGGTGTAGGGTTTTTAAGAGAGTGGCTACATGCACAGGATAGACTAGATAATTCATCTCAGGCAAGTACTCTTGAAGAGGAGGAGCTAGTTATGGAAGATGAAAAGAAAAATCTTGATGCTTACAATCATGAACTTTTAGCTTTAGAAGACAAAGACAATAAAAATCAAGAAGATTATGAAAGAATTGTTTCGCTCTATAAATATATTGCAGATGAACAAAAACTTATCAAATCATCTAAAAAAATCATTAAAAAAGCTAAAAAAGTAGAGTATGTAAAAAGAGATGCTATCAAAAAAATTATTACAGCATGGATAATCACTGTTCCTGCTGCTGCCATTCTTTCAGGAATACTATTTTTTATGATAAAAGGTATTATGATTTA
>JAYEGN010000190.1:0-9193 GCA_034659115.1 Campylobacterota bacterium | reverse complement strand
TTAACTCTTCGCTAAAGCCTTGTAGATACTCAAGACCTGCACATGCTCTTTTACATCATGAACACGAAGCATAGATGCTCCATTTTTTACAGCCTCAAGATGTAGAGCTATCGTTGCTACCAATCTATCATCAGGAGGACAGCTATAGATTTTATCTATCATAGATTTTCTTGATGCTCCAACTAAAAGTGGTGCTTCAAGAGTTAAAAAATGTTGTAGATGTTTTATAAGCTTTAAGTTATCTTCTAAAGTTTTTCCAAATCCAATTCCAACATCTAGCACAACATCTTTAATACCAAAACTTTTAGCCTTTTGCATCCTAAGATCAAAAAACCGGTATATATCACTAAGTATATTAGCATAACAGGGTGCTATCTGCATAGTTTGAGGGGTTCCTTGCATATGCATAATAATAGCTGTTGCATCATAACTTGCACATAACTTACAAACCTCATCATCTGCTAAACCCGTAATATCATTAACGATATTAAAACCACTATCTAATGCATATTTTACAACTGTTGGTTCATAGCTATCTATACTAAACCTCACTTTTTCATATAATTTTTTCTCTTTTATCGCATCTAATATTGGGCTAACTCTACTTAACTCCTCAAAAGCATCTACCCGTGATGCATTTGGAGCAGAAGATACCCCACCAATATCTATAATATTTGCGCCATCTTCTATCATATTTTGTATGGCTAAAATCGCATCATGCTCTCTAAATCTAGAACCACTAAAAAAGCTATCATCATTAGCATTTACTACACCCATTATATCAACAGATTTTGGCTTTTTTACTTTTAAAATTTTTTGAAGTTTCTCTGCTACATCTTTAAGACCAAAAGGCTGAGATAACTCTTTTTTACTAAGAATATCTAACTGTCTAGAAGTGGCAATCAAGATACAATTTACTATAGGCATAGTGGCTATTACTGTTCCACGAGGCACAGCTAAGTCTGCCCCAACAGAAAGTGCATCCTGTTTCAAAATATTTGCTGCACCTACATGTAGATCTCTTATGTAGATAATATGATGTGATATTTTAGAACTCAATATAGAGATTCCACCACCATCAACACCAAGTTGTTTTAAATACTCTTTAGCATCTATAGAGTTTGAAAGTTCTTCAACCTGCATCTATAAACCCCATTAGCAAAAGGGCTAAAACAGTTTGCGGTCTTGAATTTAGTTCTAACAGTTTATGTGCTTTAGTGAAGTTTTCTAGTTGATTTTTAGAGAGTATTAACCTGTCTACAACAGTGGCTCTATGATAAAGTGTCTCCACTAAAACCTTTGCTTCATTCTTTTTTATTCTGCTGTTTGTCTTTAAAAATGAAAAAATTGAGCTATACTCTAGTGAGGCAATATCTAAATCGCAACTATACTCTTTTAGTAACTTCTCACCCTTTATTATTGGTAATCTTGAGCGGACAGTAGGAAGTAGATTTGATTTTGTAGGAGTTATTATGATAAATTCTATATTTTTAGGTGGTTCTTCAAAAACTTTCAATAAAGAATTTTGAGAGATGACGCTAAACTCTGCTGTTCCTATAACTATATACTTAGTCTGAGACTCACTTATATACGCTTGAGCAACAACTGCTTTTGAATGTTCTAATAAAAATTTTTCCTCTATAAAACCAACTACTCGATGTGGTCTTAAAGATAATTTTAATTTTTGAAACTCATGCTCAATATCATCTGATATGAGTATATGACTTTTTATCTTCTTAGGAGCTAACATCCACTTCTCCAAACATTGCGGCATTAAGAGACGCATCAAAAAGTTTATAAAGTTGTAAAAGTTTTATATCCAGCATGGAGTCATAAGATTTTAGAGTAAAGCCATTGTGATATTCTTCATCAAAAATCCAAAAATAGCTACTATCTCTTCTTTTTGCAATATCAGATCGTTTATCTTCACCTTTTCCAATGTACCAAAAAAAGTAATTATCTGCATATGATAAAGAGATCATATCTTCAACCAAGTCTATCATATCTCCACCGCTAACATGAGAATAGTGCTTATTTAGACTATCTATACTCACTATAGGAAGAAGTGGTCTATCAAGATCTTGAGCATTTATGGCATCTAAAATATAACTCTCTAACCATTTTCTTTTCTCATCACTAATCAAAATAATCGTCTTACCTAATAAAATTTGCTCTAGTGCATGAGCCGTTGTTGTTGTCCAATCAAAACGCTGTTCTTCTAGCCAGCTAAGGATTGCTCCCTCTTCTCTAATGGCGTCTAAACTCCACTGAGCAAAATCTGGCATATCAGAATATGGCATAGGGTTACTTATCTAGCTCATATGCATTATGAAGACCGCGAACAGCTAATTCAGCATATTTTTCATCAATAACCATAGAGATTTTTATCTCTGAAGTGGAGATCATATTTATATTTATATTGTTATTTGCCATAGTTGAAAAAGCCTTTGCAGCAACACCTGCATGTGACTTCATGCCTACACCAACAACTGAAACTTTACATATGCTTTCATTGTAAGAATCATCAGAAATTTCACCACTTTTAACAAAGGTATCCACTACACTTTTAGCATTGCGTAGATCACTTACTGGAACTGTAAAATCTATGTTTGTAGTTCCATCATGTGCTTTATTTTGAATAATCACATCAATATTTACTTCAGAATCTGCTAGACGATTAAAAATATCAGATGCTATCCCAGGTCTATCTTTTACACCCATTAACGAGACACGAGCTTGATTTCTATCTAATGCTATTCCACTTACTAAAGGTGCTTCCATAATATTTTCTTCCTTAGTTATTAATGTTCCCTCTTCATTTGAGAAACTTGTTCTTGTTACTAAATTTACATTTAATTTTTTAGCCATCTCTACTGAACGATTTTGTAAAACTTTAGCACCTAGTGATGCCAACTCCAACATCTCATCATAAGAGATTTTATCTAGTTTTTTAGCCTTTGGTTCTATGCGAGGATCAGTTGTATAGATTCCACTTACATCTGTATATATCTCACACAGATCTGCTTTTAAAGCACCAGCAATTGCAACAGCACTCAAGTCACTTCCACCACGACCTAGTGTAGTCACATCACCATCTTCATCTACACCTTGAAAACCAGCTATTACTATTATCTTACCATCACTAAGGGCATCTCTCATATTTTTAGGATCTATATCCTCTATGCGAGCTTTTGTATGATGATTATTTGTCAAAATACCAGCTTTTCTGCCAGTCATAGCAGTAGCCTTATGCCCCATCTCAATAAGCGCAATCGCAAGAAGTGAAGCGGTCACCCTTTCACCTGAACTTAGCAGCATATCCATCTCTGCAGATGCAGGTTGTGCTGAAAAATACTCGGCATATCCAACTAGCTTATTTGTCTCGCCACTCATAGCAGACACAATAACAACTACATCATTTCCAGCTTTTTTTGATTCACTTACACGAGCAGCAACATCGCCTATTCGTTCTAAATCACCAACACTTGTTCCACCAAATTTTTGAACTATTAGCATCTACAAAAGACCCTCTTTCTTAAAATATTTAATCACTTTTTTATATACGACACGCTTAAAGGAAGCACTCAAATCTAAAGCATCCTCAACAGATACAAATTTATAGTCGCTAAACTCAGGGTGCTTAGTCTCAATGTTTATCTCTGCTCGTTTTTTTAGTTTTACTAAAAAATATCTCTGTTTTTGTCCTATATATGGCTTCATTCGCTTAGCTATTTCAGGAGGAAAATCATACGATATCCATCTAGGAAACTCAGAAATAATTTTTACTTTTTTTGTGCCTATCTCTTCTTTTAGCTCTCTAAACATCGCTTCTTCAGAGCTTTCACCCTCATCTATGCCACCTTGAGGAAACTGCCACACATCCGTTAGATCATCTCTCTGTGCTACAAAAATCTCTTTTTTCTTTGGATACTCGCTTGAGACAACAATCATCGCTACATTTGGACGATATAATTTTTTTTTACTCATTCATTTAACCTATTGCTTATTATTCGCGATTATACAAAATATGTAATTAAAATAAGATAATTTCACTATAATTCCCTATGTTATTATATATTCATATTCCATTTTGTGATTCTAAATGTTCCTACTGTGCTTTTAACTCTTATGTAGATAAGTTTCACTTAAAAGAGGAATACATGCATGCTCTATACACTCAACTACATTACGAACTACAAAGGTTTCGTGTCACCAATAAAAGCATAGAAACTGTTTTTATAGGAGGGGGAACTCCATCTACAGTCTCACCAGAACTATACAAGCCGATATTTGACATGCTATCGGTCTATCTCATAAAAGATATTGAGATAACAAGTGAGGCAAATCCAAATAGTGCCACACAAAAATGGCTAAAGGGTATGTTTAACTTAGGAGTAAATCGCATAAGCTTTGGGGTTCAGAGTTTTAACGATGATAAATTAAAACTTTTAAACAGATCGCATAAAGCACTAGATGCAAAAAAAGCCATATTATCAGCCCAAAAGGTTGGTTTTAAAAATATTTCACTTGATCTTATCTACGCAACGATGGGTGACACAAAAGAACTCTTAGATTTTGATTTAAAAACAGCTTTTTCTCTACCCATAAATCATCTAAGTGCCTACGCTTTAACTATCGAAGAGGGCACACCCTTTGCATCAAAACCATACATGTCAAAAGAAACATTAGATCTAACTAGTTGGCTATTTAAAAATATCACTGATGCTGGATTTAAACAGTATGAGATTAGTAATTTTGGCACCTATCAAAGCACACATAATCTTGGATATTGGAAATATAAAGATTATATAGGCTTAGGAAGTGGTAGTGTGGGAAAACTTCAAACAAAAAGATTTTATCCGACATCGATAGTTGAAGAGTATATTAAAAATCCGCTCAACATAAAAGCAGAAGAACTCAGCAAAGAGGATATAAAAATGGAGAAGATATTTCTCGGACTTCGTTCATCGGTTGGTGTTGATATGGAAATTTTAAATACCGAGGAGAAAAGAAAAGCAAAAATATTAATAGATGAAAAAAAACTTTTCCTAAAAAATGCTACGATGTACAACTACGAGTATCTTTTAAGTGATGAGATTAGCTTATATTTATCATCTTAAGGATAGTTTAGCTAAAATCTTTTTATAAACGACCCTAGAACACAAGCATAAACGATATTTAGAAATTTCTGCTGCATAATTCGGGTTAAAATTTTAAAGGTTAAATATGTTTGGAATGGGTTTTACAGAAATACTAATTATTACTGTTATCGCTATTCTTTTTCTTGGTCCAGATAAACTTCCATCTGCTATGGTAGAGATTGCTAAGTTTTTTAGAAATGTAAAAAATACCGTTGGCACAGTAAAAGAATCACTAGAACAAGAGATGAATGTAGCAGATATAAAAGAGGAGGCACTAGCTTATAAGAAAGAGCTACTAAGTGCTAGTAATGAACTTAAAAAAGCCACAGATATTGGTGATATTAAAGCATCATTAACAAACTTAAGTGATGATATATTAGATGATTTGGATGACTTAGATGAAAAAGAACCGATAAAAGAGCCCAAAAAAGCTGAAAAAATAACTTTTGAAAAAAAAGAAAAAATAGATAAAGAAGATAGTGCCAATGTTTGATGATTTACGACCACACCTAATTGAACTAAGAAAAAGACTCGGCATATCTGTTGGTAGCCTAATTGTTATGTTTTTTGTTATGTTTTATTTTCATGAACCAATTTTAAATTGGATGGTAGAACCACTCAATACTGCTCTTATAGAAGTTGGCAAAAAATCTCTGCATGCTGCAGATGGAATGATTACTACAAGTCAGGTTGGTGGTGCATTTTTTGTGGCACTAAAGGTTTCATTTTTTGCTGCTATTGTTGCATCTTTGCCCATCATTCTTGCTCAGATATGGCTTTTTATAGCTCCTGGCTTGTATGCTAATGAAAAGAAGATGATTATTCCTTTTATTTTTGGTGGAACAGTTATGTTTTTAATAGGTGTTCTATTTGCTTACTATATAGTAACACCCTTTGGATTTGACTTTCTTATAACCTTTGGTAGTTTTAAGTTCACACCACTTATAAACATAGAAGATTATGTTGGATTTTTTACAAAGATTATGTTTGGATTTGGGTTAGCATTTGAACTGCCCGTATTTGCATATTTTCTAGCTCTTCTAGGCATGATAGATGACAGAATGATGATAGCATTTTTCAAATATGCTATCATCATAATCTTCGTAGTAGCTGCACTATTAACTCCACCAGATGTTCTAACGCAACTTCTAATGGCAGGACCACTTATTATACTTTATGGCTTTTCTATTCTTATTGTTAAAGTTGTAAATCCTGCTCCACCTCTTGAAGAAGAAGATGATGATGACGAAGATGAAGTAGCTGTAACGGCAGAGAAGAAGAGTGACTAAACCAGAGCTATTAACATCCAGCTATGACTTCAATCTTCCAGATGAGCTCATAGCAACTCATCCAGCACACCCAAGAGACCATGCAAAACTCTTAGTTTATGATCGTAAAACCGATAAAATCACACATAGTTATTTTTATGATTTTGAAAAATTTATACCTCCCACATGTGCACTTATTTTTAATGACACAAAGGTTATAAAGGCTAGACTCTATGGCAAAAAACAAAGTGGAGGCAAGATAGAGCTTTTAATCAACAAAGCACTCAACGCAAATGAGATCAGCGTATACATAAAAGGCAGAGTGAAAATAGACACAAAAATTCTATTTGATGAGGAGCTTACTGCTGTTGTTGAGGCATTAAGGGATGATGGAAGTAGAATAGTAAACTTTTTTCAAAAAAACAAACTTCTAAGGTTTGAAGACCTTCTACCCATCATAGATAAAATTGGTCATATACCACTACCGCCATATATACAAAGAGAAGATACCAAAGAAGATGCCTCTGAGTATCAAAGTGTATTTGCCAAAGAGGAGGGTGCTGTCGCTGCTCCAACCGCATCTTTACACTTTACAGATGAACAGCATAAAAGGGTTTGTCAAAATCATAGGTACGCTTTTGTGACACTTCATGTTGGCAGTGGAACATTTAAACCTGTAGAAGTTGACACTATAACGGAGCATCCAATGCACTCAGAATATTATGATATATCAACCAAGGCAAAAGAACTCCTAGATTCTACTATCCCTATATTGAGTGTTGGAACCACATCTACTAGAACTATAGAGTTTTATGTACGACACCCACATGTAACAAAAGGTGAAGCAAATCTTTTCCTACATCCAAACAATAAACCTCAACGGGTAGATCACCTACTCACAAATTTTCATCTACCAAAATCAACACTTTTAATGCTTGTAGCATCTTTTGTCGGAACACAAAAAGCACAAGATCTTTATGCTGAAGCTATAAAAGAAAAATATAGATTTTACTCCTATGGTGATGCTATGTTAATTATTTAAAACTCTACCATTAAGAACTTTTATCTCGCCATTTAATTCCGCTTCAAATATACGATTTGGAAATCTTTTGAGCACTTCATCATAAGTGGGGTTTGTTTTGCAAAACTCTACAAACTCATCACTCGTTGTCTCTAAAAGTTCACTAGAACTAAAGATAGATACAAACTCATCTATACTATATATCGCTTGAGCTTGTGCATTTTTTAGTAATTCATTTGTAGCTTCACTCTCCCCTACTCTTTGAGGAAAAACATAGATCTGCTTATTCATCTTCAGCGCTAACTCTATGCTTCTCATACTTCCACTACTAAGTTCTGCCTCTGCTACGACTAAAACATCCCCTAGGGCAACCACGACCTCATTTCTTACAACAAAACTCCATGGAGTTGCACGAAAGCCAGCTTCAAACTGACTCATCAAAAGTCCCTCTTTCTCAATCTCATTTAAAAGATTTTTATTGATAGCTGGATATCTAATATCTATTGCTGTTGGAAGCACTGCTATGGTATTCGCCTCCCCTGCTCCCTTATGCGCTATAGCATCTATACCCATAGCACCACCACTTACAACACAGATATCATTTTTTGCTAAGGTTGAGGCTAGTTGATGTGTAAGTAAACGGGAGTATTTTGATGGCTTTCTGCTTCCAACTATTGAAATTTTAGTTTTTTGAAGAAGTTTAGTATTGCCACTAAGAAAAAGCTTTTTAGGATAATTTTTCATAACATTTAATTCTGTTATATTTTCTTTGAACTCCTGCATCAGTAAAGTCTATCAATATAAACTAGTTCCACATCTTTAAAGAGCTTTTTGGACTCACTTAGAGCTAAGAGCGTATTTGTGTGTGGATGCCCTATTGCTACTGCAGTTCCATGATCTTTAGCGATTCTTATCGCCTTTATTATAGCTTTTTTTATAGATTTCTTATCTGTATAATGATCTAAAAAAACATCTCTTGCAACATAGTTTAAGCCAAGGTTTTTCATAACCATTGGCACCTTGGTATCTGCTGTTGTTCTGCTATCAATAAAATTGATTTTTTCTTTTTTGAGTGCATATATCAATCGATTTACTGCAAGTTCATTGGATGTAAACTTACTACCTGTATGATTGTTAACATAGGAAACTCTTGGAAATATTTTTTTAATATACTGAACTCTTGAGGTGATTTTTGCACTAGAGTCATCGGTTCTTAATGTTGAAGGTTCTTCTGCGCTATAGCTTTGAGCTTCTAATGGTAGATGCACCATATATACTTTTTCATTTGAGGCTAGTTTTGCAGAGTTAGGACGATTCTTACTCGGTGGTAAAAATGACATTGTTACAGGAATCCCTACCCTTTTAATAGCCTTCACATGTGACTTGACACAAACATCATCTATGATGATTGCTAATTTTGGTTTTGAAGATATTCGCTTTATATCTCTCTTAATCCTTGTTGGTGGTTTTAATGCTTCTGGGGAACTATACTCATGTGAGGCAGCAGTATATGTTTTTACATCCTTTTTTAAGATATCTTTTAATCTTGTATTTACATTTTGCTTTGGTTTTGAGCTAACATCTTCTAGTTTTTTAAGCATAGTAAGTCGTTTTTGTTTACTGAGCTTAGATCTCTCCAATATCTCTTGTTTGGCATCTTCATAACCAAGATAATAACCACCAATAAGAGAGCTTAAAACAACAGCGATAACCGCTAATCCCCAAGCCATATAGGTTAAAAAACTACTATTAACCAGTTTTTT
>JAYEGN010000189.1:0-1706 GCA_034659115.1 Campylobacterota bacterium | reverse complement strand
GATAATCGCTAAAAAAAAGTTATTTTGAGTAATAAGATAAGTAGCAGTAAGTCCCGCTGCAATATTGACAAATGTAAAGAGATTTGCCAGATTAAACTGAGATGAAGGTATCCATAAAAATTTCATTTAGTGCCTTTTGTTTTGTTTGCGATATTATAGCAAATTATAAGAACAGATGATATATATTGAAAATGATATGTATTATCAATATTAAGAGAGTTTTAAGTTGAGATTTATTATTATTTCGTATAAAGTTTATTAGGGGAAAATATGAAAAGATTCATTAAATTAAGTTTAGCAACATCAATTATTTTAGGTACAACACTATTGATGGCTGAAGATAGTGCAGAGGAAAGAGAAAGAGTAAAGTCAGTAAAAGCTGCAATAGGCACATTTGCGCCTACTGAGGAAAAAGATATAACAGTAGTTGATAAGTTTAAAAAAATGTTTTTAGATGGTAAGGTTACTGGTAAAGTCAAGTCTGTATATGCTGGGTATAATCAAAAATCTCAAGATATTGGCAATACATACGCAACTGCTCTAGGTGGGATGCTAAAGTATGAACTAGCAGAGTATAATGGTTTTAATGCTGGTGTTGCGTTTACAACATCAAATGATATGCGTTTTATAACTGGTAGTAGAGATGAATATGATAGTTTAGGCAATCCTATCCAGAGAAAACAAAATGATGAACTTTCATCATCAGATGGCAGTTATACACAACTTGCTGAAGCATATATAAACTACAACTATGAAAATTTAAACCTTAGAGTAGGGCGACAAGTTTTAGAAACACCATTAGCAGATAGTGATGATGTCAGAATGATTCCAAACAGTTTTGAAGCTTATGTAGCAACATATAATTTAAACGGCATTGAAATAATGGCAGGAAATGTGCAAAGATGGCAAGGTGTAGATGCTGGGCTTGATGATGGTTGGGTTAAAACAGGTGAAGATGGGACTTGGTTTGGTGGAGTTTCTTACAGCGAGAATCTAGAATTCAATGCTTGGTACTATAATATTACAAAGTTTACTAATGCAGCGTATGTTGATATTGGGTATAACTACGATATTAACAAAGATATACAACTGCATGGAGCTCTTCAGTATCTGCATGAGAGTGAACTCTCAGATAGTGGTGTAAAAGCTGATATATATGGTGCTTTAGTTGAGCTAGTAGCTTATGGGTTTGGTTTTAACATAGCTGTAGATAAAGCTAAAAGACATGATGCTAAAGAGAGTTTTTCAGGAACTGGTGGTGGTAGCATGTTTACAAGCATGGATACTATGATTATTGATGAGATAGCGATTGACAGAGAAGCTATAGCTATAGTTGGTGGTGTTGTTTATGAGTATGATAACTTTGCTTTTCTTTATGCATATGGTGATTTTAATGGAAAAGCAAACAGTGCAGGAGAAAAAGCTCATATAGTTGAGCAAAATATTGGTCTTGAATATATGTTAAATGAGGAATTTTCAGTAGCAGCTATATATGTTATGGAAGAAGATAAGCAGAGTGTAGAAAAAACTGAAAATGATTGGAATCGTTTACAAGTTATGGTTGCGTATAACTTCTAATTAATATGATATTAGTTATCATTACGAAAATATAAAAAAGATAAAATATGAAAACATTAAATGATTGTAAAAAAGCGTGTAAAGTAAGAGTTGTAAAACTACATGCTCCAAAAGAGTTAAAACAAAGA
>JAYEGN010000188.1:0-1713 GCA_034659115.1 Campylobacterota bacterium | reverse complement strand
TTGGCTTGCAGTACATTTTAAAAACTAACCGTTACAAATAGCTTCTTCAACCCGAATTATGCAAGTTGGTTCAAAATTTGTGAGTTTTTTAATATTTTGTATATTTGGGAAATCTTTTAGTTCTATACTGAAAACTTCGGAAAACTCAAATCCCATCACCAATTCCAGCATAAGCCTGCATCTGCTTGAACATTTCATCGGATATGCTATGTTGAATTTTAAAATTTTCAAGATGCCAAGCTGTTAAAAGCACTTTAAGACCTTCTAAAAAGAAGTGCCTGCTTATTACCCCTTTATTCTTTGCTAAATTACATATCATCTGCACTGTTTCATCTTCAATGAGTGTTGATTGAATTTCATAAAAGTAACCACCAATAAAGTAGCATATTGAGATAATATTTTTTATAGATTCCCAATCTCTTACTTGGTACTCTTCCCAGCCCAACACATCTTTTAAAAATTTAAATACACCCTCTATTTTAGCACGATGAAGATATATATGATATATCTCTTTTGCATCAAGATAAGATGTTATCTTTAATGTGCTTATTAAGAGCATAGGCTCTTTATATATTGGTTTAGCATCTCTTTTAACAAGAGTTACTCTAACTACTGAATACTCTTTCTTATTGAGTATTATAGTATCCCATTCTATATGGCATTTAACCTGTTGATAGTGTCGTCCTTTAAGTGTTAGTTTATCAATAAGATAAACTTTTTTATGTGCAAACTCACTCTCAATAAGTTTCACTTTTACTTTACGATTTGTTTTTTGGTTAATTTTAGTTTGTTCTGAATTTCGTGACTTTTTAGCTCTTACTACTGCATCATCTTTGAGTATCTCTTTGATAAACTCCAGATACTCAACACTATCACATCCTCTATCGTGTACATGGCAAATGGAGAGTTCTGGATTCTCTTTTTTAAGAGCTTCACTCTGCTGTTTGAGATGTTTATAAAGTAGACTGCTCATAGTATGATAGTTATCCTGCTCAATCAGTTGATCTATCTCTTTGACTCTTTGTATATTTTTAATTTTACCATCATTATAGGATTTAAGTTCTTGCTTTGTGAGGAATGTAGGCTCCCTATTGCTCTGTACACTAATATTAGAAAGTGTGAGATTCTTTTTATTCTCATCAAGTATGACACTTCCTAGTGTTGTAAATCCATTGATGATATTAGAATTCAAGTCCCTTACTTTCCCTAAATTCTCAAGTTTATTGGAGTAAGGTTTTCTACTATCACAGTGATCACTGAAGATATAGAGGCGCTTGTTTGAGTTTAGCTTCTCTACACTATTATCTATAAGTGCTTTAGAGATTTTCTTATTATCAAGTACACTCTTTAGTGATCCATCTAGCAAAGTTTTACTCCTGTCAAACTCTCTCTTATCATTACTAAGTGTCCATAATCTTGTTGTTTTCTGCTCTACAATTTTTTTAAAAGATTCTCTATTTTTGTAACTACTCTTGTATCGTTAAAGTAGCCTGTAACTCTAGAAGCATATTCATTTATTGTCATTGTCTGTCCATATCTTAATTTGTTTTTTATGAAGCAAATATCGTTCCTTGGAGTTTTCCGAAGTTTTCAGGAAGTATAAAATTATTGCTAGGATTGGTAGTAGTATTAATTGGATGGGAACTCTTTTTAGATTTGAAAAAGCAAAAAATGTTCCTTTTTTAGATTTTTAAATATGGCTTAAATGTTGGA
>JAYEGN010000187.1:0-1729 GCA_034659115.1 Campylobacterota bacterium | reverse complement strand
ATTTATACCATCAACAGTTGCTATATCAAACGCAGTTGCAATGACGCTTCCATATTTTGAAGTCCATGTGATAGAGTTAGAACCTGTTGAACCATTTCTTTGCATACCTCTAGGGAAAGCCCACAAGCTAACCGGAATTTCACCAAGCCAATCCATTGATCGAGCAGTAATAATTGTGTCGTTTGGCCCTTTGTAAACTACACGAGTACAGGCGTTAGATTCCTGAACTAGCATGAAAGTTAAAAGCAGTACAGAAGCTAACTTTAAATAGAGAGATTTTTTTATCTTCATTATCAGATATTCCTTTTTTAGTCTTTTAGAGATTATGTAACTGCAAAAAGTAGTTATTGAAAACTCAATTAATGTCTTCAGCCTAAAAGATGCCATTGAGCAACTACACTATATCTATTTGTTAAAAACAACTTATCTTGTTGTTCACCTTTTTTGACAATAAGTGTAGAATATCATACTCAGGTTATCAAAAGGTTAATTACATTATTAACTATATTTTTATATTTTAAATGAATATAAAATATAAGTACCGTGTAATGAATTTCCACTTTTTGCGATAGTTAAAACTTTAATTTATTGTGAATCAGAAACTTCTTTATTGAGAGAGTAGGTCAAAACAGTTCTTATCGCAACAATAGCACCTAGTATGATAACTTCATCTACGCTAGGCTTGATGATAGTATCAACGATGTCTGCAGCGATTAAAAATTCTAGTCCTAGTAAAAGATAAGAGCCTAAATGTCTTCTTATCTCCCCCATCTTTTTAAGTGTAGTTTCCTCTTTTGTCTTATGCAAAGATAAGATTATGAACTCTTTCAAGCTTGATACCACACCCCATAAAATAATTAAAATACCTATAAATCCTATGCCTAGTGTTAAAAAATGTAATATTTGCATTTAGTACTCCTTTATGATAACCCTACAATAATCTGAATAAAATCACTTATAGCTGAACTAAAAAAGTAGACTCCAAGGTATATGTAGGTAATGATAAGTATGGTATATACATTGTTTTCAAGCCAATTTCTTATCATCTTAATGATATGCTCTCTATCTTTCCCAAGCATTAGATATATAAGCATTAGCATACTAAACCAAAGCATAGATACTGTTGATATGATAAGAGACATAGATAAGATAGACTGCTCTGGTATATTACTACTAATGATGATATATACTATAATGAGTAGTAGAGTAGTGTTTTTGAGACCAATAAGCTCTGTTTTTGTAGCAAATTTTATAATATCTATAGGCTTTGCATAGAGTTTTTTTGAAGTGATGGGCTCCGCTTTGTTTTGGATGCTTAGCTTGAGTATTTTTACCCCTTTTGAGAGAAGTAAAAATCCAACTATAAGATGAATCCAGCTCATTATGTGGAAACCATCACTAGAACTATGCTTAAATACTAAAAACTCTTTAATCTCATCACCAATATATACAGTAGAACTAAGTAGTAAAAATAAAACTACTCCCCATGTCAACATAAATATACTCAAATGATAAAGAGGTCGTTTCATAAGTAAGTATTGTGTAGCTTTTAACATAGGCATCGGGATAGCCATTGCAAGTGTTATAGGAATGATTTGAGTTAAAATGTTTTCCATATTTTTTGTCCTTTAGCTCAAAATTATAGCATTAATTTTGGCTATAATAAAAAATGCAATTTAATAAGTACCTAAAATCATGTAGAGAAAAGTTTAACTTTACACAAGAGCAA
>JAYEGN010000186.1:0-32003 GCA_034659115.1 Campylobacterota bacterium | reverse complement strand
TGGCATACTTAGAGGATGGATACTCTCAAATAGAAATTGCTGAGTTTTTAGGATTATCTAAATCATCAATATCTATGATTATCAAAAAGGGCAAAAGTGGAGATTGAACGGCAGGGGTGTGCTTTTTAGATTTATAGAATAAAAAAACAACAAGAAATAGTGCTATCTGTTTGGCATACTTAGAGGATGGATACTCTCAAATAGAAATTGCTGAGTTTTTAGAATTATCTAAATCATCAATATCTATGATTATCAAAAAGGGCAAAAGTGGAGATTGAACGGCAGGGGTGTGCTTTGAACATCAAACCATCAATGCAAGTAAAGAGCATACCCGAGGAGTCTATCATGTTCAAAATGTCAATGCTTACGATAGCAGGTTAAAAAATTGGATGATTCCTTTTCATGGGGTTTCAACGAAATATTTACATAATTATCTTGGTTGGATGCGTGTACTTGATACTCAAAAGGAATTAACAGCCAATGGTTTCTTAAAAATGGTTACTAGATATAAAATAAAAGATTATAAATTCCCACCATTAACGCTAATATAGCCATTTTGGGTGTGCTTTTAGCTGCAAACCTAAAACTATTTGCCCATAAGAAAATAAAAGCACAAAAAGTAAGAAATAGATAAAAAAGATAAAGAAAATTAGAGTTAATTCAATTAGAATGAAGGATAAAATCAAATTTGGGATGATAATTTACGAGAAATATTTTTAAAAAATTTGAAAATTGAGATTGGTGGGATCTTTAGGGTTGTGCAGTGGTCTCATAGTTTTAAAATAATAAAAGTGTAAATTCACGACACGGCACCCTTCTTGGGCGTAACTTGAGGGGTGTAATATTAAGTAACTATACTGTAATCAAATAGAAATCATTATGTTCTCATAGAAACATATAATCTTCAAATTTTATTTTGAGGATTACAGATGAATTTTTCTACAAGAAGAGAGTTTTTAAAGATTTCTGCACTTAGTGCATGTGCATTGATGATTTCAACAGGCTTAAGCGGGTGTGGTAGTGATGAGGATAATGCTAACAATAAAGCTGACACTTCAAGCTTTAATCATGGTATCGCTTCTGGTGATCCACTATCCGATAAGGTAATTATCTGGACACGAGTGACATCAACAGCTCCAAGTGTAAATGTCACCTATGAAGTTGCAACTGATGAATCATTTGCAGATATTATCCACAATGGTACTTATATTACTAACTCCACTAAAGACTTCACTGTAAAAATAGATATACAAAACTTAGTATCGGGAACTCTATACTACTATAGATTCTCTTCATTTGGTACTACATCGACAGTTGGAAAGATGAAAACTCTTAGCGATGGTACACTTGATACTCTTAAAATGGCAGTATTTTCATGTGCAAACTACACAAATGGTTACTTCAATCCCTACATGGAAGCATCTAAACTTCCAGACTTAGATGTTACTCTACACTTGGGAGATTACATCTATGAATATGGTAAATATGTAGATGATGACTATACTGCAAAAGTTCCAGCTTATGCAACTTCAAATGCACAGGCTATAAAAAGAGAATTTCCAGCAGATAATGAAAAAGAGTGTCTTATTCTTAGCGACTATAGAAAAAGATATGCTCTGTATCATACAGATAGTGGATTACAAGCTCTTCATGCAGCTGCTCCAATGATTGCTGTATGGGATGATCATGAAGTTGCTAATGATACATACAAAGATGGGGCACAAAACCATGATGATACAGAAGGTGATTTCCAAGCAAGAGTTGATGCTGCACTTCAAGCTTATTTTGAATGGTTACCTATAAGACCTATTGACAATAAAAAAGAAATTTATCGAACATTTGATTTTGGTGACTTAGTATCTTTAAATATGCTTGAAACTAGAATATTTGGAAGAGATGAACAGTTGAATTATGGTGATTTTTACACTGCCAATGGTGATTTTCTTACAGCAGACTTTACAACTGCAATAGGTGATTCAAGTAGAACTATGATGGGTAGTTCACAGTTAAACTGGCTACAAAGTGAAATGGTAGCATCTACAGCTACTTGGCAAGTACTAGGTCAACAAGTACTTATGGGGCGAATGCTTTTACCTGCTGAGATTCTTACACCTATCTCAATGCTTGAAAACCCAGAAGCCTATAACACAACGACAGAAGCTCTTTTAACACAGATAAATACTTCATTATCTGAGTTAGCGCAAATCAAAGCTCGTTATCTTCAAGGGGATGCTTCTTTAACTGGTACAGAGATAGCAAGAATCAACGCTGTACTTCCATACAATCTTGATGCTTGGGATGGGTACTATGTGGAGAGAGAAACTATACTTGGCACCGCAAAAACACTTGGCAAAAACCTTGTTGTATTGGCTGGTGACACACATAACTCATGGGCAAATAATTTAAAAGATATGAGTGGAGAGAAAGTTGGAGTAGAATTCGCTACAACTTCTGTCTCATCTCCAGGTATGGAAGAGTACTTAGGTTTAGTAGATGATAATACAGCAGCACAATTAGAAGGTGCTTTAACTCTATTAGTTGATGACTTACAGTATACGAACTTGAGTAATAGAGGTTTTATGGAGGTTGTTTATACGAAAACTGAAGTAAAATCAAACTGGCATTATGTAGTAGATAATAATTCTACTGATTATAAGCTCAATCAATCAAGAAGTAAAAGTTTACAGTGCAAAATAACAGAAAATTTTCTTAGTAATATAACTTGATAAAACTCTTACACCATAAATGGTGTAAGTGCAAAATATTATTTTAAAGCCTGAAGCTCTTTAATAACCTCGTCAAGATTATCTATCGGAAGGTGAACTTTCCACTCTGGATTTGCAGAATCTCCATTTAACGATATACCTATGCTAGCTACAGTTGCACTTCCAGCTCCATAAGGCTCATCCACTTTAGTTACCGAAATAACTCCCTTTTTTGTTCCACTTAATGCGATTGTTTGTGACATTTAAATCCCCTAATAGTAATTATTTTAATAGTTTAGCGATTTTACCCTGAAGTTTAAGCCATGCTCTATGTTGCATCAGAGGAAATCCAGCAAATCTTAAGCCTGTCTCTTTGATACTCTTTGTTACACCACTTCGATATAACACGGTACAGATATTTTGTTGGAGCTTAAGCTCATATTAAAAAGATTCAGATAGTCTCTTGCAATAAGGAAAAACTAATGAAACATATTTTAAGACTACTATTCCTCCTATTACTAACTACACTCACTCTTGAGGCTAAAGTACAAAAAGTAAAAGATAGTTATGTATCTGTGCAAACTGCTGGTGAAACATATGTAGGGGACTCACTAAACCAAACATATTCGATCAATCCTAATCTTATAGGTTCTGGAGATACTATAACTATCATTGATCAGGGTGGAAGTAACACTATAGAACTTGTTGATGGATTAACAATATCTTCTAGTGTGGTAGTTCATAATGAATTACTATTAAATCTAAGTAATGGAGCTATAGTAAATATACGCGGGGCTGATACTTTTACTTTTACTGTAGGAGCTAATCAAATATCTGGTGTCGTGGGTGTGGAGCAAGACTTTGCTCAGTTTATCGTAAATACTTTAGGTTTAGCAGCTGTTCCGACTGCAGGTCAGTCTGTTCAAACTGCTGGTGCTGTTACGATTAGTGTGCATGAAAAAACAATTAGTTTTATAGAAGATAGTAGTGTAAATATCTTGAATCCTGATAGAGGATTTTATGATGCTAATTATAATCTAAGTGAGGCAAAAAACTACAATATGTTTCAAAGTGCTAAAGATAAGGGCTACTCTTTAGTTTATGCACCAATCGAGCTAAACGATTATAATGAAACAGCAACCTTACCAAATGATTTGATAAATGTTATAAGCTCTCACTTAGTTGATGCTAAAGATGCTGGAGTAAAACTTATACTTAGAATTAAATATAGAGAGGGTGATGGCAATGATCCTGATAAAAATATAATTTTAGGACATCTAAATCAACTAAAAACTACTTTAGTGACTTATAAAGATATTATTTCTATTGTTCAAGCAGGCACTATTGGTGCATATGGAGAGTGGCACTCATTTAGTGGTGATTTTGCAGATAGTGATGAAAACTACATCGCTAATAGAAAAGAGATAATTGAAAAGTTATCTGAAATATTTCCAAACAAATATATTCAAATACGCACACCGATGCATAAAGAGTTACTTTTTGGTGCATCACAAGAGTATAAAGATATAGCAGATGACGCTAAAATCAGTGCCGATATCGCATTTAGTGAAGATATAAAAGCAAAAATAGCTCATCATAATGATTGTTTTTTAGCAAGTGAGACAGATATGGGAACATACCCATCTAGTAGTATAGAGTTTTGGCAAAATTATATAATCAATGACACTAAATATGCTCCAGTTGGTGGAGAAACTTGCAAAGATGAAGTAGAATTTACTACATGTAATAATGCAAGATCAGAACTTAAAAGATTTCAATACTCTTATATAAATGAAGCATATCATCCCGATGTAATAACAAGATGGAAAAATGAGGGATGCTATCAAGATATAAAAGAAAATATTGGCTATAGATTTGTAGCAACCCTATTAACATTAGAAGAAAAATCTGATGCTCTTAATATATCACTATCTATAGATAATAAAGGATATGCATCTCCATATATAAAATCAAATGTAAGATTTATACTTAAAAATGATACTAACAGTTATGAGTATGAGCCGTCCAATATAGACTTAAGAACATTTAATCCCCAAGAGCTAAATAAAATAGAAGATAGTTTAAATATTAGTGAAGTTGTAGCTGGAGAGTATTGTTTATATATACAAATTGGTGAAGAGTATTCAAGTATAAGGTTATCAAATGGTGGATTATGGGATGATGAATTAAAAAGCAATAAACTTTCTTGTGATATAGTAGTAGAGTAATAAACTCATATAAAATAATTATACGATACAATACAATCCCTTAAAAAGAGCAACAATAACCTTACCTTACCAACATACACGAGGGTTATAAAAAAAGTAACTATTGAGTATGAAAATATGGATGCTTCAAGTTATTGCTCTAAGGAGGGTTTAATTCCCTCGACCCTCTGGGTCGTAATATGCTAAAATATCTTTATAGATGGGCATACATGTAAATTAAACTTCTACCAGACAAAACCTTTCAATAAATCTTGATCGCTAGCAGCTAGCTTTCTTGGCAACAAGAGAAGCTACTTTAACTCTCTCACCCTTTGTGTTTATATCTATTTTTTCTTCATAGTAGATAATATCAAGTCCTATAAAAGAATGAAGAAGTTCATTTTTTCTTAGCAGATAATCAAGGTTCATAGTTGGTATTTTAAACTCACCATGAGCAAGCATAAAAGTTTCAAATATAATAACCCCATTAGGTTTTAACGCATCTTTCATTTGAGAAACCAAGCGACGATCTAGATAATTTACATTTACTATCAAATCATATCTATTTGGGGTTATATGATACTTATCTAAATCTGCATCTATTTTATTTATAGTTGGACTGTTTTTTATCTGAGAGAGTGCATAATCAGATATATCAACAGCATCAATAGTAAAACCTTTTTCATGTAAGAAGTTAGTATTTCTACCAGTTCCACATGCCACATCAAGTGCTAAGCCTACATCTGCATGTTGTATATATTTCTCCACAACTAAACAAACATCTTTAGATTCAGTTTTTTCTGAATATTTTTCATTCCATTTATTTTTATCTTCTAACATAATTATTCCTTATGATAATCTATTTTTATAATCTTCATAGTTAAACTCTTTTACTATATCTAAAGAGCCATCTTTTCTTTTTATAACAAGTGATGGGAGTTTAATCCCATTGAAAGTTGTATTTTTAACAAAAGTATAGTGAATTTGGTCTTCAAAAATTAATCTATCTCCAATCTTTAAGGGTTTATCAAAAGAGTAATCCCCCATAATATCACCGGCAAGACATGTATTTCCTGCCACTTTGTAGGTAAATTCCTTTTCATTAGCCTCACCAGAACCTCTTACATGTGCACGGTATGGCATAGCTAGTGTATCAGGCATATGTGCTTCTGCTGATGTATCCAATATCGCTATATCCATGCCATTATGGACAATATCTAAAACAGTCGATACCAATATACCAGTTTCCCAACCAACAGCCTCTCCCGGTTCTAGATATACATCTACACCATATTTTACTCTAAACTCTTTTATAATTCTTACGAGTTTATCAATATCATAGCCCTCTTTAGTTATATGATGTCCACCACCAAAATTCAGATATTTTATATCTTTTAAGTATTTAGAAAATTTCATTTCAAAAGCATTTAAAACATCTTCTAACTCATCCACACCCTGTTCACAAAGAGCATGAAAGTTTAATCCATCTACATGTGACAATATTTTTTCATCAAAATTTACCAGTGTAGTTCCTAAGCGACTATAGATACCACATGGATTATAGATCTCTTTTGGTGATGCTGAATACTCTGGATTTATACGCAAAGATATACTTACATGTGGATCGGTTTTTTTAACAATATCTATATATTTAAATAGTTGATTTGGCGAGTTAAAAACTATGTGATCTGATATTTCAGAGATTTCTACGATATCTTCATCTTTAAAAGCGGGAGAGTAAGTATGAACCTCTTTAGAAAAAGTCTCATAAGCTAATTTTGCTTCATAAAGTCCACTCGCCGTACAACCATACAAATAGCGTGAAACTAAAGGAAATGTACCCCACATAGCAAAACCCTTCAGTGCTAAAATAATCTTAGCACCACTCTCTTTTTGTATAAAATCAAGCTGTTTTAAATTGTTTTCTAAAAGCTCTTCATAACAGATATAATATGGTGTTTGTAAACTCTCCTCTTCTATCACCGGTTGATAAGTTACCATCTAAGATACACTTAACTCTTTTACTTGCCACGGTAAGCCTTGCTTGTTTAACTCATCCATAAAGATATCAGGGTCAAACTCCTCCATATTAAAAACACCCCTAGCATTCCATCTGCCCTCTAGCATAAGTTTTGCACCTATCATCGCTGGAACACCAGTTGTGTATGAAACTGCTTGAGAATTTACCTCCTGAAAACATTTTTCATGATCACTTACCTGATAGATATATATCTTTCTTTTTTCGCCATTTTTTATACCCTGGGCTACTATGCCGATATTGGTTTTTCCCTTTGTTCTTTCACCTAAGCTTGATGGATCTGGCAAAAGGGTTGCTAAGAACTCCATAGGAACTATTTTCATTCCCTTATGCTCCACCTCTTTTATACCTAACATTCCAACATTTTCTAAGCACTTCATATGAGTTAGATAACTTTGCCCAAAAGTCATAAAAAATCTTATTCGCTTTAATCCTTTTATATGCTTTACGAGACTTTCCATCTCTTCATGGTAAAGCAGATAGGAGTCTTTCTCCCCAATTTCAGGATAATCCCAAACCATTTTTATCTCCATAGGCTTTGTTTCTATCCACTCTCCCACACCATCTTCATTTTTTTGCCAATAACGACCATTTGAAGAGACTTCACGCAGATTTATCTCAGGATTAAAGTTAGTTGCAAAAGCATAACCATGATCACCAGCATTGCAATCTAAAATATCTATAGTATGAATCTCATCAAAATAATGCTTCTGAGCATAAGCACAAAATACATTTGTAACTCCTGGGTCAAATCCACTTCCAAGAAGTCCCATAATCCCAACCTCTTTAAACTTCTCATCTCTTGCCCATTGAAGCTTATACTCAAACTTAGCCTCATCAGGATGCTCATAGTTCGCAGTATCTAAATAGGGCGTACATGTAGCGATACAAGCATCCATAATGGTTAAATCTTGATAGGGCAAAGCTACATTAATTACTATATTTGGCTTACATGTAGTGATGAGTTGTATAATCTCTTGAGTATTGTCTGCATCTAAACTCACTACCTCTATATCAGCATGTGGTAGCTCGCTTTTTATATCTTGGCATCTCTGTAGAGTTCTACTTGCTAAGACTATATGACCAAAAACATCTGAATTTTGGACGCATTTATGTACGACTACACGACCTACGCCACCTGCACCTATTATTAAAGTTGTATTCAAAATTTATCTCCTAAATATAAGTAAAATGATTGATGAGATGTATTTGTAATCCCATAAGCCAAATAAAATGGTCCCAAAAATGTATCTGCTGCTACATAAACAGTACCTGCTTTTTGCATCATATCATAAGTTGGTGATTCACCTTCTGACCAAGTATTTCCTATCTCTACACTAAATCCAGCATACAGTGGTGTATTTAATGTTCCAAAAAAACCACCATCTTTTATTTCATATCTATATTTTAACAGACCTAGAGCCATATTGTCATCATTTAAAGAATAGGGAGGAAATCCAGAGAGGTTAAAAAGACCTCCAAGTGTATAACTTCCAGCTAAGGATGTTGCAGTTTTTTTATTATAAGTATCTCCATATTTAAAAAATGCTGTAAGATTATTTGAGTAAAAACTAAATGGTTTTTCTATTTCAAAGTATATCTGCTCATAATCATAATCACTACCAAAACTCTCCATCTCTTTTGTCCAAAGAATTTGTGACATAACACCAACATTTGGAAAATGTATATTATCTAGGTTGTCTGTTTTTAATGAAGCATAGATTGGTCTAGCATCAGTATTTTGCACATATTGAATAAACTCCATTATCACCTTATCTTTATAGATTGACGCACCTATTTCAAACTCATAATCAGTTGTTACATGTGCACCAAAGGCTATGCTCGAACCATATCGTCTAATTCCTAGTTCTTGATTGCCATAAAATTCATCACTATATTCATTGATTGGAACTAAATCTAAAAGTTCAGTGTACTCCACAGATGGTCTTATATAGTATCGTTGCATGGGATCAAGTGGTTGAAATATCTCTGTATAAGCACTCTTTCTTCTTCCTATTTCAAAATCATTTTTCCATTCACCACCATAAGCATTAAGCCCAAACATCGTATAACCAAATTTAAGTGAATAAGATGAATGACCATCAAAATCATCTTCCAAACCTATTGCAAATCGAATCTCCCCGTGATTATCCCAACTAGGAGTAGTTGTTATAAGCAAGATATTTTCACCATTTTCCTCTTTTAATTCATAATCAACACTATCAAAAATCATCATATTATATATATGAAGCAGGTCAGCTCTAAGCCTATCCTCATCTATCACATTGCCAACTTTTAAATGTAATCTTTGCAAGATAGAATCATCACTTAAGTATGTTGGATTCACAATCTCTATCTTATCTAATACTCTAAATTTTGAATTGACCTTATATCTATGTTTGTGTTTATACATCTCATACTCTTCATCACTCAAAGACAAAACTTTTAATTTTTCCTCATAAAATTTTTCACTTACATCAACTCCTCTTTGAATAATTGAAACATATTTTTCTGCATCCAAACCACCAAAACCATCTAAATCTGGTGTAAGTAAAATATCTGTATCTTTAAGCATACTGATAGACTCATTTGCATTTTTTCTCATTAGTATATTTATAAGCTGACCCATGACAACAAAATATGAATCAACATTCAAGTCTTCATCAAAATTTTCACTTACATCAACAGCTATAATAATATCAGCACCCATCTCTTTAGCTATAGTGATTGGAAAATTATCACTAACTCCACCATCAACAAGATCAATTCCATCTATATTAATGGGTTGAAAACCTCCTGGTATAGAGCTAGAAGCATAGATAACTTTCGCTAAAGAACCTGATTTTAAGACTATTGCATCACCATTTTTGATATTTGTAGCTACTGCTCGAAAAGGGATGGGAAATTCATCAAAATCCTTTATATCTTGTACATGTTGTGTTTCTTTTAAAAATTTACTCAACATTGGCTGGCGCTTAAGAACTCCAGTTGGAAGTACTAGCTCATTTTTTGAATTTATACCTACACCCAGTCTACCTTGGTAAACATACTCTATCTCTTTTTTTCGCATAGGTGTATCTGCACGATTAAAATCAGTTGTGATATAATCTTGCCATTTTGTTGTAACCAGTAACTCTTCTATCTCTTGGGGTGTTTTTCCAGACGCATAAAGCCCACCTACAAAAGAACCCATACTAGTCCCTACTATCAAATCTATGGGTATATTGTTTTTTTCTAAAATCTTTAAAACACCTACATGTGCCCCACCTCTAGCTCCACCACCACTTAAAACTAAAGCAATCTTTGCTCTATCTTGTGCAAAAGCAAATCCAAAAACTAAAATAAATACTAGTAAAACCTTCAAAATCATTCCTATCTATTATGTAAGATATTCTAACATAAATATTTAAAAAAATTATCCCAAATAATTCCATAAGGATTTATAAAATTTATCTATGCTTGTGCTTAAGGGATGTTTAGTAAAAATTTTAAGCCACCTTATTGGTGGTGTAAATTTTTAATGAACCTGCCTTGAGTGCAATGATAGTTTAAATTTTTTATTCTTATGGAATTATTTGGGATTATGTAGAGTTTCAGGATGCAACTTATTTGTGGAGTTATTTTAAACTATCTTCGATTGTGTTAAAGCTACACCCCTCATATAATACAGAAACTGCGAAAGAGTTAGGTATTTTACAGAAGTATTTTGGATAATGCCATAAACTGTACTTTGTGGAACTTTTAACTTATTATGCTAAAAAAGTTCTTCTCAATAAGGGTCAATTTACTATGTGCAATATTTCCAATAGCTTCAAGCAGGTATCGCTACTCTCTCTCGCTTAGTCAATACTCAATATGCTCAAGCTACTATCGATGCTATCTATGTATTAACTATTTTTATTCTTGCTAGAGACTCGAAATTCTCTTTTAACAGACTTGTTTATTTTGTGATTTTTCTCTCATTAATATTGTCTTGGATAGAATTCACTACATTTTGAATAATCCAATCGGGGGTAGATGCTCCTGCACTTATGCCACAGAACTTTTTACCCTTAAACCAAGAGTAATCTAAATCATTTTCATCTTCAATATGATAACTATTTTGAAGATTATCTTGTGCAATGCTATGCAACTGCTTTGTATTTGATGAATTTTTCCCACCTATAACTATGATGACATCAGCTTTTTTAGAGATTTTTCTAACCGCTTCTTGATTTTCAAAAGTTGCATTACAGATAGTGTTAAAAACCCTTACCTCTTTATGTCTTGGTATAAGATAGTTTGCAATCTCTAAATAATCTTCAACTCTTCTAGTTGTTTGAGCGACAAGTGCAACTTTTTCTTTTAGTTTTATATCTTCTAAATCTTTACTGCATGTAACCACTATAGCACCATTAGTAGCATAGCTTTTTACACCCTTTATCTCAGGATGAGCAACATCGCCAAAGATAACTATATCATAGCCTTTTTCACTCATCTCTTGGCAAATTTGCTGTGGTTTCGTTACATAAGGGCATGTAGCATCTACAACTTCTACATCGGTATCTTTTAATTCTTGAAGCTCATTCTTAGGAATACCATGAGTGCGGACTATCGCCTTTTCACCAGCCTTAAAGCTTTTGTGATTATTAGTAAGTCCTACGCTGAAATCTTTTTCTAATCTTGCTATCTCTTTTGAGTTGTGAATAAGTGCTCCATAAGTAGCAGATTTTTTATTTTCTTCAGCTATTTTAATAGCACGCTTAACACCAAAACAAAAACCATAATTTTCAGCAAGTTCTATATGCATTATGCCTCTCTCCTTTATAAGGGGAGTAACCCCTTTGTACTAACCTAATCAGTAAATAGTTTAAGAAATCTTTATATCTGTAATTTTTTGAAGCAGTTCAAAAAAGTTTGGGAAAGATGTATTTATGCAGTCTAAATCTGTTACAGTCATACCAGATCTAAGTCCAGCAATAATAAAACTCATAGCGATTCGATGGTCACCATCACTATCAACCGTAGCACTACGAAGTTCGCCACCAACAACACGGTATCCATCTTTATATTCATCAACTTCAATATTAGCAGCACGAAGACCCTCTACAACAGTAGAGATTCTATCGCTCTCTTTTACGCGAAGTTCCTCTGCATTTTTTACAATTGATTCACCCTCAGCACATGCAAACGCAATTGAAAGAACAGGAAGTTCATCTATAAGCCATGAAATATTTTCCTCAACACAAATTCCATGAAGAGGTGCATGCTTGACATGTATATCTCCTATAGGTTCATATCTGTTATCAGTAATCTCATAACTAATATCTGCACCCATTCTCTCTAATGCTTTAAATGCTTCTATACGAGTAGGATTAAGAGTAACACCTTCTAACACTATATCGGCACCTGGTGTAATAGCAGCTGCCACACCAAAGAAAAAAGCGCTAGATGGATCAGCTGGAACTCTAATACTCAAAGGTGAAAGAAGTTTTTTCATAGGAGTAATTGTAGTTTTAAGACCATCTACCGCTATATCAGCACCCATACCTTTTAACATTCTTTCAGTATGATCTCTTGAAAGCTCTGGTTCTGTGTATGAGCATATTCCATCAGCATGAAGTGCTGCTAAAATCATACATGATTTTACTTGTGCAGATGCTATCTTACCTGTGTAATCAAAAGCTTCTAAAGAAGCACCTCTAATACTAAGTGGTGCTAAATCTCCGCCATCTCTACCATCAAGCTTTGCTCCAATATTACGAAGTGGAGTTGTGACTCTTTTCATAGGGCGACTACGAAGATATTTATCTCCCGTTAGAACAAAATGACCATTTGCAGAACTTAAAAGCCCACAAAAAAGTCTCATACCTGTCCCAGAATTCCCACAATCAAGTATTTCTGAACTCTCTTTGATTCCATCAGAAGTTATACTGATAGTAACACCATCATCTTCAACTTTTGCGCCAAGATTTTTAACTATCTCTAAAGAGTTCAAGGTATCTTCAGCTCTTAAAAAGTTACTTATCTTACCTGTTCCATCTGCTAACATAGAAAACATTACACTACGGTGAGATATAGATTTGTCCGGAGCTATCGAATCTATACGAAGTGAAAACTGTTTTGCGGGATTTACTTTAACTGTACTCATCTAAGTCCAACTCCTAATTCATCTTTAAGTGCTTTTAAAATGGTATCCATCGACAAAACTATATCCTCTTCTTCAAGAGTTTTTTCATATGATTGAAGTACGAAACGGATTGATAAACTTATATTATCACCCAATTCTTCATCACTATATCTGTCTACTGGATAAAATCTTATAAGCTCATCTGTTGCTGAAGCTTTTATAGCATTACTCACCTTTTCATAACTCATATTTTTTGGCATTATAATACTCAAATCTCTAAAAGAGACCTGATATTTTGATGATTTTTTTGCTATTGTAAGTCCATAAAAAAGTTTATCAAAATCAAGTTCACACATAAAAGTAGCGCTCAGTCCATAGCTCTTTTCAACACTAGGGTGAACCCTAAACAGCTCTCCAATCACTTGAGAATTTTGCAAAATTTCAGCAGTTTGATAGATATGAGAAAGTTTGTGTTTGGTTTCAAATTCTCTGAGTTCAAACTCCCCTATAACATCAGAAATTTTTTGTACAAAAAAAGCAAAATCAACTTTATCTGGTTTTCCAGCATTTAAAAGACTCTCTTGAGATCTATCTCCGCTAAATATAAAAGCCATTTTTAAAGATTCTTCTCTTTTAGAGTTAAAGATGGAACCAAGCTCAAAAAGCTTAACAGAAGATAAGCCATTTTTTACATTTTGTGAGGCGGCTTTTAGAAGTCCAGTCATCAAGGTTGATCTTAATGTATCAAGTGTATTTACTATTGGGTTTAATAGTTCTAACTCTTCATCAAGAGTTTCAAACCCATACTCACTAAAAACCTTTCTTTCATCAAAAGCAAAAGATATAGTTTCAAAAAAACCGCTTTGAGCAGCTTTATGTCTATAGATGGTTCTCTTTTTATAGCTAAAATAGTCATCTTCTAATTTTGATTTTTCTGAAAACACAAAAGGCTTTGAAGGAATATTATCTATACCTACAAGACGAACAATCTCTTCAACTATATCTTGTTTGTGCATAATATCATGGCGAAATCTAGG
Organism: Campylobacterota bacterium; assembly: GCA_034659115.1. GTDB lineage: Bacteria > Campylobacterota > Campylobacteria > Campylobacterales > Sulfurimonadaceae > Sulfurimonas. The sequence continues at coordinate 17,907 of JAYEGN010000186.1, read as the reverse complement.
AACCGAAATAACAAAATTTTCTGAAGATGATTTTGCTGTACTAAATCCAAGATTTCTTAAAATTTTACTAATCTTAACCTTGTCTATATCTGCACCGACAATATCATCAATCTCCTGCTTGGTAATACTAACTATTTTATTTTCATAAGAATCACAAAGTTCTATTGTGCCTCCAAAAACAGAAGATGTAGAATTTGATTCTATAAGATTCAAACAAAAATCAAGACCCTGATTTAACTCAGGTTCACTCCCTCGTGATGTTTTATAATACATAGGACCAGAACTTATCTTAGATTCTTGCATCTTCTTAGAGATTATATCTGGTGGTATATAGCTAGCTTCTATAAAAACCGTTCCCTCGTCATAAGTTACTTTTGAAGTATCTTCTTGAATAATACCAATAGTTGATGCCTTAGCTTTTGCTGACATAACAGAGACATAACCATTTTCATCACTCTTTATCTCAATTTTTGCTACTGCTGAATCATCTTCACAGAAAAAATCATAGTTATATGCTCTTAAAATAACACCACTACTTTGAGTAACATATAACATCAATGCTTCTATATCAGAATCTCTACTCTCTTGAATCTGTGCTAATCTAAGCTTTACGATCAGAGGAAGCTTTAAATCCTTAAAATCAACTGCCTTATATCGAAGATTAACATCTAGCTCATTTTGGTGCGTTAAACTCAGTATGCGCCCTATTCCAACTCTCTTATCTTCATCCACATTGATGTTTGTTTCTATTAAAGTTCTATTATATGCGGCACTAAGATCTCTTGCTACACCTCTGATACTTAAACAATCTCCACGATTAGCAGTTAGTTCTAACTCTATTAAATCATCGTTAAGTATCACATGTGAAGAGAGTTCTTGACCTAATTTAAAGTCACCAATGCTCTCATCTATCTCAAGAATACCATCTTGGCACTCTTCTAAACCAATTTCAGCTGCCGAACATATCATACCCTCAGATTCAACACCACGAAGTTTTACAGGCTTTATAAGCATACCACTTGGCATTACTGCTCCAATAGTTGCTACTACTACGCTTAGTCCAACTCTAACATTTGAAGCACCACAAACAATCTGACGAATACTTGTTCCAATATCAACCCTACAAACATTTAGTTTATCAGCATCTGGATGTTTTTCACACTCTAAAACTTTACCAAAGATAATCTTTTTTGGGATTTCATAACTTTTTATACGATCTACTTCTAAACCAATAGAGTTAAATGTTTTTGCTAAATCCTCAGTAGAGATACCATCTAAATCTATCCACTCATTTAACCAACTTCTAGTAACTATCATCGAAACTGCTCCAGTAGTTTAATATCTCCCTCAAAAAGAGAACGAAGATCACCTATTTGATGAATCAACATCGCGAATCTTTCAACTCCAAGACCAAAAGCATAACCACTAACATCTTTATAGTCTACTGCTTCAAATACATTTGGGTCAACTATACCGCAACCTAAAACCTCTAGCCAACCAGTTTTAGAACAGACTCTACACCCCTTTGCTTTACAAAAAACACAAGATATATCTACCTCTGCAGATGGCTCAGTAAATGGAAAGAAAGATGGACGAAATCGAACCTCTACATCTCCAAACATATACTTCAAAAAATCTTCTAAAATATATTTTAAATTAGCAAATGACACTTTCCCCTTATCATCAACAAGAAGTCCTTCAACCTGATGAAACATTGGCGTATGTGTAAGGTCATAGTCACGACGGAACACAGCACCTGGTGCTATCATACGGATAGGAGGTTTAGTATTCATCATGGTTCTTATTTGAACTGGTGAAGTATGAGTACGAAGAAGCATCTCATCTTTAAAATAAAATGTATCTTGCATATCCCTTGCTGGATGGTATTTTGGTAAATTCAAGGCTTCAAAATTATTAAAATCATCCTCTACCATACCCCCAGTTTTCACTGCAAAGTTCATGGCTGAAAAATACTCTACAATTCTATCCATAGTTTCCATAACTGGATGCAATGCACCAGCCTCAGAACCAACACTAAACATAGAAACATCAATAGACTCACGCTTCATAGCCTCTTGCAATTCCAATGTTTGCAAAGTTATTTTTCTCTGCACAAGCTCGTTCATAAGTGCACTTTTGTGCGTATTGAGCTCTTTTGCTATTTTTGATTTCTCTTCATTAGGTGCTGTTTTCATCTTTGCAAACTCTGCTGCAAGAACACCTTTTTTTCCAAATACAGATATGCGAATCTCTTCAAGACTCTCTACACTCTGTACCTCTTTAATTTTATCGTACCAATCTTTCAATATATTTATCCATCAATTATAAAAATTTAAAAAAGATTATAGTCAAATATAATTTACATATAGCTTCATTTACCAATATATGTGCTATAATTTAGATACAAACCCCAATAAAAAAGGACAAAACATGTGTTTATTTTGTAAAATCGTAAATAAAGAGATACCTTCAAATATAATTTTAGAAGATGAGAATTTTCTTGCTTTTCATGATGTAAATCCAAAAGCTCCAGTACATATCTTAGCTATTCCAAAGGTACATGTAGATAGTTTCAATGATGCAAGTGGTGATATGATGTCAGGAATGACTAAGTTTATTCAAGATGTTGCTAAAGAGGTAGATATCAAAGAGAGTGGATACAGAATCATTACAAATATCGGTGACAATGGCGGACAAGAAGTTAAGCATCTACATTTCCATCTACTTGGTGGTGCAAGATTAAAATGGGGACATCTTAGTGATTCTGATCCAAAAGGTCATTTTTAAACTAGAAATTATATAGATTTAAATTTTACCCATTTAGTTAAGTGGGTAAAATTAAGATGGACAACCCTCAATCTCACCCAAATCTATGTTTGAGCCACCACCAGAAATCATCTCTTCTTTGTCACGAATTACTTTTCCATTATGCGTAATTGTATAAGTTATAGCGGTAGTATCTCTAATGGTATTGATAGTTGAACAATATGTCTCAACCGAAGCCATAACCCATCTAGCAGCTTCTATATCATCACCATCAGAGTTAAAGCTATATGTTAGATGCAGGGTATTAAATTTACATGGATGAGATTCATTTCTTAAAACCTCACCATCTACTTCTAAATCAGTTACAGTTTTACCCTGTTTTTTAGGTATCAATATAATATCTGTTGCACTACATGTGATAAGTCCGGCTAAGAAATACTCAACAGGAGATATAACAGGACAATCTATAACAAAACTACTTTTTGCTGTAGTAGCCTCAAACTTCATTCCATCTTGGTGTTTTATGCTTACTTTCACTATTTTATACCTTTAAGTAATTTTCAAATTGTTTTAGCTGTTCCTCTGTTCTCACAGTTGAAGTTCCGCCAGCAGAAGTTCTTGCATTCATAGAGTTTCTAAGCACTAAAAACTCTAGTACATCTTCACCTATTCTAGCATCTATTTTTTGCAGTTCACTCAGTTCTATGTCACTTAAGTCTATCTTTAGTTCTTCACTTTTAGCAACTGCATGTCCTGTTATAAAGTGAGCTTCACGAAAAGGTATGTTGCATTTTTCAACTAGATAATCAGCTAAATCTGTAGCAGCTAAGTGTCCAACCGAACAAGCCGCTTGCATATTATGAGCTTTGACTTGCATAGTTTTTATAGCTTCTTTTAAAATTTCTAAAGATATAAGAGCTGTTTCTACAGAGTCAAAAACACCCTCTTTATCTTCTTGTGTGTCTTTGTTATATGCTAAAGGAAGACCCTTCATCACAGTTAAAAGTCCCATAAGTGAACCATAAACACGACCTGTTTTTCCACGAAGAAGTTCTGGAACATCAGGGTTTTTCTTTTGTGGCATAATAGATGAACCTGTTGAATATTCATCACTTAATTCAACAAAACCAAACTCATAGCTAGACCACATAACAAGCTCTTCACTAAGCCTTGAGATATGCATCATCATAGTTGAGATGTTGAACAAAATCTCTAATGCAAAATCTCTATCACTTACAGTATCTAAACAGTTAACACTTACACTGTCAAAACCCAAAAGCTCTGCTGTCAAATCTCTATCTATATTATGAGGAGTTCCAGCTAATGCCGCACAACCTAAAGGCGAAACATTGTTTCTTTTATAAGAGTCTTCAAATCTTGCAATATCTCTCTTAAACATAGAAAGATAAGCTCCAAGATGAAAACCAAAGTTTGTGGGTTGAGCATGTTGAAGGTGAGTCATACCAGGGATAAGAGTATCTGTATGCTTAGAAGCTACAACTAAAATCTCACTCATTAGAAGCTTAAGTCCATCAACTAAATCTAAGTTTCTTTTTAAAACCCAGCGGCGAAAATCAACAGCAACTTGGTCATTTCTGCTTCTTGCAGTATGAAGTTTTTTTCCAGCATCACCGATAAGAGCAGTCAGTCTCTTCTCAATTCCCATATGCAAATCTTCATCAGATATATTCCACTCAAATTCGCCAGATTCTATCTCTTTTTTGACTTGAGTTAATCCATCAACAATTTGACTAAGTTCATCTTGTGTTAAAATTTTTTGTTTTGTAAGCATCGTTGCATGAGCGATAGAGCCTTCTATATCTTCTATGTATAATTTTCTATCATACATTATAGAAGCATTAAACTCATCTAGCAAACTAGAGGCACTCGCACTAAAGCGACCTGACCACATTTTTTCCATCGTAGTTCCTAATAATAATTTAAAAAAGTTTGGTATTTTAACTAAAGATAGTTTAGTAGTTAATTACAAGCAGGTACATTTCCACTATCTTTAGCATACTCTACTAAAAACTGTTTCAAATGTTTTGATTTCTTTGTATATTTTTTACTTTTAAAGTAATCCCATGAATCTTCTGCTTTAGCATCTTTTAAATGCAAATCAGCCAATGGCTTACCCTTGTTTTTCATAAGTTTTTTCCAAGATCTTATATTTTTTTCAGCAACAAATGATTGTCCATCTTTATGACAATCTACACACTGTTTTACAAACACCCTCTGACCTTTATAAACAGCAGCATTCAAAGAAACTAAACTAACAAAACAGATAGAAAATAATAATAATAAAAACTTGCTCATCAACTTAAACCCCACAATTTATATGTACTATGTTACATCAGATTATATTATATACAGCTTATAATGTGATTTTACTACTCTTTTATTATTATAATAACTGATACCTGTCACATAATGATTTATCTAAATCCCAAAGACCTTTTTTCTTCAACTCTTCAACAACACTTAGAGTACAATCAACATCATCTGGCCATCTTCTATTAAAACCATCTAATTGATTTTTATTTGTTCCATCAATTCCAACCATCAATCCAGAAACAAAAACATCTCTAAGGGCATCCATATTGTTTGTAACACGCCAAATCAGCATATATGGATTTAAAATATCATTTTTCTTTTCATCAACAAAAACTACTACTCTGATATTGGTGCTTAAATCTACTAATGCATCAAAATACTCTTTAGCAGTTTTAGTTTTATTTACACTAATCACAGTTACTGGATTTTTAGTTCTTCTCATAAACTGATGGATAGCTCTAGCATCTGGTATAAGCTGTTTAATTTTTTTAAACAACTCCTCATCTCCTAGTAGTTGTGGAGCATCAACTTGATGAGCTAGAGTAGCATCTATACCCAACTTTCCACCAACTAATGTCTCAGGAGAAGAATGATCAAGTGCATCTAAAATACCCTCAGTAATAAAAAGTGATTTTGGAGTAAATCTGTTTAAAATATATGTTGCAAAAGATTCATAATTATCAAGTCGTGGAGCTTTCTCATCTACAAAGATAGCATGTTTTACAAAACTCATCTGTCCTGCACCCCAAAACGCATGCATAAACTGTTTTGCATGTCCTTTATAAAGTGGTTGCATCTTTGCAAGTATAAGATTGTGAAAACCAGAATTTTCAGGCATGTGATAATCTAGTAAATCAGGAACAGTAGTCTTTAAAAGAGGAAAAAATATCTTACCTGTTGCCCAACCCATATACTTATCTTCTAAGGGTGGTTTACCAACAACTGTAGCTAAAAATGTTGGATTGTTTTTTGTACTGATAGCACTAACTTGCATAACGGGATATGGCTCTTCTAAAGTATAATAACCAGTATGATCACCAAATGGTCCCTCAATTTTCATCTCATCCGTATCTACCCATCCCTCTATGACATAATCAACATCTTTAGGAATATAAAGCTCATTTGTTAATGATTTTACCAATTGTGCAGGTTCTTTTGTGATAAGCCCATACATTAAAAGCTCATTGACACCATAAGGTAATGGAGCTGTAGCACACCAAGTATAGAGTGGATTACCACCGATGGCAACAGTAACAGGCATCTTTTTCCCAGCTTTTTGATACTGATCAAAAAAATGCGAACTATCTTTATGAATCTGCCAATGCATGCCTAAATGATTTTTATCATAAACTTGAAGTCTATACATTCCAAGATTAACTAACTCTCCATCAAGACTTTGAGTATAAACCTGTCCCATAGTTATAAATGGTCCACCATCTTGCTCCCATGTTGTTAAGACTGGTAGTTTATAAAGGTCTATAGCCTCATCTAAATATATGTTTTCTTGGCAGGTACCCTTACCTTTTAAGCGTTTTGGAAAAATATTTTTAAGTGCAAAAAGGTCTTTTGCCATTGAGACTTTATTCATAAAACCCTCAGGTGGTTTCATGTGTAAAAGATTTGTTATTTCATCTGCAACACTTTGGATGGTACGACCAAAAAGCAGTTCACATCTTTTATATGAACCAAAAACATTCATAAGAACATCATCATCAAACTTTACACCACTCTTTTTATCTACTACATTTGTAAAGAGTAGAGCCTTCCCACCATCTTTTTTCTTTATCTCTGCATAAGCTAAATGTGGAATTTCAAGATATATATCTAACTCAGTATCTATAACTGTTAGTTCATCATGTTTTTTTAAAAGGTCTATACTATTTTTCATTATCTCTCTTTAGAGTCTCTGTGGCATCTCATCTTTAAATGCGATTCTCTCTGCATCTTTAAGTAACTCTAATGCACCCTCATCAATCATCTTTTTAGCTAACTCATTTCCAAGATTACTACAATCAGCTACATTTGCAACTACTTTTTCTTCTCTTATATTTGTTCCATCAGCAAATCCTAGCATAACTCTAAGAGTCAAAGTATCTCCACTTATAACAGCATTACAAGCAACAGGAGCAGAACAACCTGCTCCTATATTTGATATAAAGTCTCTCTCAATCTTTGTACATGTAAGAGTGTCCTCATCATTAACACTCATAGCTATCTCTCTTACTTTTTCATTATTGCAAACTATCTCTATGCCGAGTGCTGCTTGACCCATAGGAGGTATCATCATATCTAGTGAGAGTTTTTGAGTGTGAGGAATATCTTTAAGTAGGTCAAGTCTATCAAGCCCAATAAATGCCAAGATAATAGCATCATATTGACCTTCAGCTAGCTTTCTAAGTCTTGTATTTACATTACCTCTTAAATCTTTTACTTTTAAATCTGGTCGCTTACGAAGAAGTTGCATTCTTCTTCGTAAACTTGTTGTTCCCACTACTGCACCTTGTGGCAAATCTTCAAGAGTTGCATATTTATGCGATAGAAAAACATCACTTTGATCTTGTCTAGTAGTAACTGCTACAAGCTCTAAACCATCTGGTATATAAGTTGGAACATCTTTTAAACTATGAACTGCCAAGTCAGCATTACCTGCTAACATCTCATCTTCAAGCTCTTTGGTAAAATGTCCTTTTCCACCTATAAGTGCTAATGGTTTATCTAAAACTTTATCACCATTACTAACTATCTTATTGAGAACTACCTCTATTTCTGGGTAAGATACCTCTACTCTATCTTTGATATGATAAGCCTGCCAAAGTGCCAAATCTGACACTCTTGTAGCTATTACTAGTTTTTGCATTATCTACTTAACCTTCTCAAATTTTCTTTTTGATTTATCTATTTTACCATCAAAAAACATTGTTGGAGTCCCACCAACCATCAGAGCATCTGCAATATCTGCATCACTTTTTATATGCTTTAGAACCTCTTTAGACTTTAAATCTTCTGGTGTTATATCTGTCTTCATTGTTTTGTTAAATGCTTTTAAAATCTTTTTCACATCTCTTTCATTTGGACTTACTTTGACTTTATACATCTTACTAACAACATCTTTTTCACCTTTAAGCTCAGCTGCAACAGCAGCTTTAACTAACTCAACTGCTGCTGGATGAAGTGCAGGCAGTGGAAAATGATAATAATACACAGCAAATTTCTTTGGTTGTTTTTTCATAGTTTCTATAGCCGCTGGAACAAAAGTTTTACAAAATGGGCACTGTGGGTCAGAAAAAATAGCCACCTTATGCTTAGAGTTTTCATCTCCTGAGATAAGATTTTCTTTTTTATAATACTCTTTTTTGAATGATGGAGCAATCAAATCTTTTAAACTTTTTCCACTCTTCATATCTATAAAATCTTGCGTCATTAGGACTCCATTGGAGAACCAAATCATCTTTTGCTTAACTTTACGATTTTTGGGTTTGGCCTTAACAGTAGCATCCACACTTACAATGAAAGCTTCCCAGCCCTTTATCTGTTTAATTAAAACTTTTTGCTTAACTTTAACATCAAGAGAGACTATATTTGGATTGCCTTCAAAAGATTTTTTTAAAAACTTCTCTATATCTGCATTTGAACTGCCTGCCTCTAAAGTGCTACTTAGTAGTAGTGCTGTCACTAATAATTTCAACATCGATAACATCTGAATCCTTTTGTGTATTATTTTTTATATTATTTTGAATATCTTCCTGCATGTAATCAGGATTGTTACTAAACGATTTTACATTATAACGGTTAACAATCATACTAGTTAAAACGCTAAACTGCATCAAAACACCCAATATGTCTGTAAAAAAACCCGGTACTATCAGCATAATAGCCCCTATAATTGTAAAAAGATTTAATTTTTGAAACTCTTGAAGATCAATAGCATTATATGAAACTGATGTAATATTATGAAGAAGAGTTGTTCTTAAATTAGCCAGTATCAATATACCTACAAAAGCACTCAGTAGTATCTCAAAAAATGTTGCTAAACCACCAATAGCAGATGATATATTTACAGATATTAAGACTTCTAAGAACAGATATATGATAAAGTAAATCATCTTATATCTGCTCCATAATCTTTTGGAATATCTTATCTTGATCTATTGATATTTTTTCTTTTGTTTTTCTATTGTAAATTTGAACCAAACCATTAACTAACTCTTTTCCTATGATAACAGTATAAGGAAAACCAATAAGCTCAGCATCTTTCATCTTAAAGCCAAATCTTTCTTTTCTATCATCAAGCATAACCTCTACATGTGAATCTTGAAGTTTTGCATATAACTCATTTCCAAGGGCAGTCTGAGCCTCATCTTTAATATTAGATACCATGATATTAACCATATATGGAGCAGTTGATTTTGTCCAAATACAACCATTTTCATCATGATTTTGTTCTATAACAGAGGCTACCAACCTACTTATGCCTATGCCAAATGTTGCCATTTCAAAAGGTTTTGGTTTGCCACCCTCGTCACTAAAGTTAGCTTCTAAGGCGGTTGAATATTTAGTTCCTAATTGAAAGATATGTCCAACTTCTATACCTTTTTTAAAACCAATAGTTCCACCACATGTACATCTATCATCTAACTGTTTGCTCTGTAGTTCTTCATATGTAAGAAGATTAAATTCATCTTCATCTATGCTCTGTATCGTTTCAATATTAGCACCATAATCACAACTATCACACACAACAATAGTATCTTCACCGCTATCTGCTAAAACATGAAACTCTCTACTTCCACTTCCACCAATAGCACCACTATCAGCTTCTACTACTCTAAAATCAAGCCCAAGTCTAGTAAAAATATTTTTATATGTTTCTTGCATAAGATTAAACTCTCTAACCATATCCTCTTTAGAAGCATGAAAAGAGTAGCCATCTTTCATCAAAAACTCACGACCACGCATAAGACCATATCTAGGTCTTGCTTCATCACGAAACTTTGTATTGATTTGGTATAGATTCAGGGGTAGGTCCTTATAACTCTTCACCCTATTTTTAACTAACTCAACCATAGCTTCTTCATTTGTAGGACTTAGAACAAACTCCCCATCATGTCTGTCCTTTATACGAAGCATCTCTTTACCCATAGTATCAGCACGACCACTTCTATCCCAAAGCGCAATTGGTGTTACAAAACTGAGCTGCACCTCATTACACCCCACTTTGTCTAACTCCTCTTTTACAATTGTACGAATCTTTTCTAATACAATTTTCCCTAAAGGAAGATAGTTATAAAGTCCAGCACCTTGAGAATTTATAAAACCACCTCGTATTAAAAACTGATGACTTGGCAAGGTTGCATCATTTGGCACCTCTTTACTTGTTGGTATAAAAGCCCTACTTCTTCTCATTTTCTTCCCTGTTGAATTACATTTAGTGCATGTTCGCACTTATATTTATCTGGTATTTCTACTGTTTCATTTTTTATCAAAAACTGCATCGCTCCAGTTATCATATCTGATTTGGATTCTTCTGATACACTTCTCATCTTTGAGGTCATATCATGCAAAAATCTTTTCATTACCTGCTGAGACATCTTGTGAACCTGTTCTTCATACTCTTTTGGAATATACCCATTATTTATTACTCTGTCACTCTCGACCTTTGCTGCTTGGAAAGCTTTGGCATATATCTCTTTAATCATCGGTTCAATATTGAGTGTATCTAACCATTCAAAAAATGCAACAGTACTTCTACCTATAATAGTATGAGCTTTTCTAGCTTCAGCTTCCCTGAGGCTTTTATTCTCATCCACAATGGTTTTTAAATCATCTATTTGGTAAAGATTTATTCTCTCGCCCTTATGATAGATAATATCTCTAGGAATAGCTAAGTCAAACCAATATCTATCAAAATCACAAGGTTTAATTATCTCATCTGTAATTATAGGTGTTGGAGATGAAGTTGCTGTAAAAAGAATCTCAAACTCATTTATAATATGGTGAAGTTGATCAAAATCTAAAACCTTAGCTCCACAATCTTGTGCTAGTAAAAATGCTTTTTCTTTTGTTCTATTCATAATATAAACATCAGCACCATTTGATACCATATGCTTAGCCGTAATCTCAGACATCTCTCCAGTCCCAATAATAAGTGCTTTTTTACCCTCAACACTCTCTAAAACTGATTTTAATTTTACAACAGCAACACTAGCTATAGAAACTGGCTTTGAAGAAATTTCTGTAGCATTTCTTACCTTTGCAGCACACTTAAAAGCATTGTGCATAGCTCTTGCTAGTTTCTGACCACAGTGTCCACTATCATAGGAAAATCTAAAGGCATCTTTTAATTGTCCTGCAATCTGAGTTTCACCAATAACCATAGAGTCAAGAGAAGAAGCAACAGTGAAGAGATGATGAATCGCACTGCTATCATCAAATATATCTGCACGACCCTCTAACTCCTCTATACTTACACCCACACGAGATGTTAGCATATCGAAGATATGTCTAGTCGCCTCAGTGATATCACTACAACTACAAAATATCTCCATTCTATTACATGTAGATATTAAAATAGTTTCATTTATCGCTTCACATGTATTAAGTTTAGATAAACACCCACCTAACTGCTCATCATCTGGATATGATAATTTTTCTCTTATCTCAAGAGTAGAATTTTTATGTGAAAAACTTATATTTAAATAGTGCATTAATAACTTCTTTTTATCATGGTTTGTAATATTTCAATGAGTGTGGTATCATCTTTTACTGCAAGCATAGCCTCATTAGATAGCTTTTTTGCCAACTCAAATGATTTCTCAACACTTTTATGTTCTTGCATTTTTTGTTTAATCCAAAGAATCTCATCTTCATCAATTATTTTGGCATGTGAATCTTTTAATCTTTGTTTATCTTCATCATTTAACTCTTCATAAAGGTATATATATGGCAGAGTACATTTACCCTCTACAAAATCATTCATAGCAGGTTTTCCAAGAGTTGCAGAATCAGCCGTTATATCTAAAATATCATCTATTATCTGAAAGGATAAACCAAGATTTCGCCCGTAAACTCCATAAGTTTTAGCATCTTTACCCACTAAGAGTGCAGAGGCATAAGCTGCAGCTTCTATAAGGGTAGCAGTTTTGAGATAAAGCATATCTAAGTATATCTTTTCATCATCATTAAATGACTCTGCCATCTTTACATCTTGCATCTCACCCTTGGATAGAGAGGTAACACTCGATGCAATACTTTTGGCTACATCTTTATCAAATTCAACCAACTCTGTGAAAGCTTTTGAATAAAGAATATCACCTAGCATTACAGCTGTCTTACTTCCATCAGTAGCATTCACAGAGCTTACCCCTCTTCTTGTAAGAGCCTCGTCTATAACATCATCGTGTAGTAAACTAGCAGCATGAATCAGTTCAACTATAGCTGCTAACAGTGGTGCTTTCTCATGTTTAGAAGCAATTTTTAAAATTAGTTTTGCTCGAAGTCTTTTTCCACCACTTAGCATATCAAAAAGACGAGTCACCTCATCATAATCGATCTCTTTTATCAACCTTGCTATCTCACGCTCAACTCTTTGCATCTATACCTCTTCAACTATTCTTTAGATGATGTAATTTAATTTGCATAGTTTTATCAGACAAGAAGAGTTCAAAAACAGCTTCATTTGTCTCATAATTAAACTCTTTAAATTTAACTAGCATATAGGGTACACTATAATATACTGCACCTTTAGGCATCAAGTTAAATCTAAAACTTTGATTTCTAAATCTTAAATATAGTATGTTTTGCGATACTATTTTATCGTAGGAACGATTAACAACTAATCCACCATTTTGATATAGCGTCCACCTAAATTTAAAGAGTTTTATAACATCATCACCATATTTTACAAGAATTTTCTTTTGTTCATCCTTTTTCAATGTGACAGTAGTCACATCTACAAACTCTTGTGCTACCAACAGATTAAGATTAAGAGAAAAAAAGACAAAAACTTGTAAAAAAAGCTTCAACTTAACTACTCACTTTTTGAAACAATTTCACCCATAAGCTCTATGCTTAAACTTTTCGTTTTAGTCTCAACTTCATCACGATTTTCCATCATAAAAATATCAATCTCTTTACCATAATCTTCACCAAGTTTTTCTTCAAGCACCATCTCTAAGGCAGCTCTTCTTTTTATAAAATTCTCTAAATCAAATCTAACAACATCATTGTTAGCATTAAAAATTATATCCATCAATTTACTAATTGGTGAACCTAAAAATAGATCATCTTCATCTTCAAATAGCGCACTATATTTCATATTTATTCCTTTATTTTTATTATTTTGTGATTATACACTTCATCTATTAATTATTTGTTTGATATCTCTTTAATCACTGTACCAACACCCTCAGAAGTAAAAAGTTCTAAGATCATTGAATGTTCTATGCGACCATCAATGATATGAGCTTTTTTAACACCACCCTCTATCGCTTCTAGACATGCATCAACCTTTGGTAGCATTCCACCATGTATAGTTCCATCAGCCTTTAATTCATCCACCTCTTCTCTTGTTAAAGTTGCTAAAAGCTCTTTATCTTTATTTAATACACCCGGTGTATCTGTTAAAAATATTATCTTATTTGCACCTATGGATTTTGCTACATGTGAAGCACAAAGATCTGCATTGATGTTAAATCCAGGATGACCCATCTCCTCACCAGCTGCTATTGGAGCTACAACTGGCACAAACTTATCTGCAATAAGCTTTGTAATAACATTAGAATTTACTGAGTCTATATTTCCTGTTAAGCCCCATTTAGCAAAATCTTTTGCTTTTGCTGTTATGAAATGTGCATCCTTACCGCTAATACCCATAGCTTTTACTCCATGTGAGTTCAAAAGAGAAACTATCTCTTTATTTATCTCTCCACTTAAAATCATCTCTGCGATTCTCATAACTTCCTTAGTCGTTACTCTTTGCCCATCTATAAATTTAGTATCTATATTTAAAGCATCTAGCATCTCTGTTATTTTAGAGCCACCACCATGAATAATAACTGGTCTTATTCCAACAAGATACATCAGTAAAATATCTTCTGCAAATTTTTCTTTTAACTGAGCTGATGTTTGTGCTGAACCACCATACTTTATAACTACTATCTGGTTATTGAACTCTTTTATAAATGGTAGTGCCTCAAGCAGCGTTTTTACTGTTTCTATCTTTTTTTGCATATAAATATCCTATAAATTGCTATAATTAGTTGTATTTTATCATATTTGTGTTTAAGTTAAATAATCATCTATAATCTCAAAAACTCTCTCATCAACCTCTACATGTAAATCAAGTAAAGACAAAGGAAGTCCAAAGGATTCTATTTTTACAAAATCTTTATAAGTTATTAAAAGTGAATCTGCATTATCATTTCTTAAAATTTCTTCTAACTCATTTTTTGTAAATGCATGATGATCTTCAAAATAGTTTTTGTTTATAATTTGAGGCAGATATCTATCTAGCCTTTGGGGTCTTGCAATAGCCGTTACTAATGACATGTGATCAGCTCTATCTTTTAACTCAACTACTCTTTTAAAATCGATCCCCTCTTTGAGCACTATAGCTTTTTTAGAACTCCATAAACGCTCTCTAAAAGCTCCAGATGGTAAACAACTTTTATTTTTAGTATCTACATCTATAAGTAGGTCAAGTTTTTTAATATCATGCTTTGAATAGGCATCATCCAAAAAAACTATTTTAGCACCCATCTCTTTAGCTTTAAGTATCCCTTTTTTTCTATCTTCACTTACTATAACGATAGCACTGGGAACTTTATGTGCATAAATCATAGCCTCATCACCACTAATATCTACATCACATAAGACTCTATCTTTATCTCTAACTACATGTAGTCCCTTACTACTACGCCCATAACCACGAAGAACTATGGCTACATCCTTGTATTTGGAAGCTAGAGCAGTCACTAAAGGTGTTTTGCCACTACCACCTACATTTAGATTACCTACACTTACTATACCTATATCAAAATCTATGGCTATTTTGGTTTTAAAGCGAATATAGATCACAAAACAATATATCCAACTTAAAGGAAGTAATAAAAAAGAGAGTAACTTTTGAATTAAGGATGGTTTATAAAAATACTCCTCAACCCAGAAAACCAACTCTCTTTTCAAGCTTAAACTCTTGTTTTAGCTATCTGCTTTATTTTGTCGCAAACAAATTTCACATCTTTATCACTCATACTAGGATAGATTGGCAAAGATAAAACTTGTTGATAACTTTGAAGTGCTTTAGGGTAGTTGTTTATTTTAAGCATATACTTTGATTTATAGTAGGTCAAAAGGTGCAATGGTATATAATGAAGTCCACTATCAACACCAACTTTTTTTAATTCCAATGCAAATGAATCACGATTTTTATCTATCTTAACAATATATAGAAAAAAGGGATGCTCTTCATTGCTCATATCTGGTATTGTTATATGTGGTGTATCACTCAGGGCGTCACTATACATTTTTGCAATAGCTTGCTGTCTTAAAATATTTTTATCTTGTTTTTTTATCTGTGCTCTAATATATGCAGCTTCTAACTCACTTAAAGAGTAATCATTTCCAATATCTATGATATCATATATATAGGCTAAAGAATCCTCATCACGAACAGCAGCATGATTGCTCAAAAGTCTTGCTCTTTGGATAATTTCCTCATCATCTGTTACAAGCATACCACCATTACATATATTTTTCTTCAGATGTGGGGAAAAATCAAAACATGTAATATCTGCACCTGTCGAACCTATTTTAGTTCCATTATATGTTGCACCTAAGGCTTCAGCTGCATCCTCAACAATCTTGACATCATATATTTTTGCGATTGAGTATAACCTATCCAAATCAACTGTTTGCCCAGCTATATGAGTTATGATAACAGCTTTTAATTTTTTTGATTGATTATCTTCTAAATAGGTCTCCAATAGATCTAAATTTATATTATAAGAAATTGGTTCTATATCTATAAAAACAGGTTCTGCATCGAAATGACGAACAACCTCTGGCAGATTAGGATAAGCATTTACACTACATACAACCTTATCTCCTCTTTTTAAATCAAGTGCAAGCATAGCAAGATGAAGGGCTGATGTACCATGAGAAGTTGCGATAGCATACCGTGACCCTATATACGAAATAAATTCATCTTCAAGTTGAGATACCTGATCTAAGTCCTCTGCATCTAAAACATCAGCTACATTCGAATGTTCTTCTCTATCACTTTCATATTTACAAAATGGTATTTTCATCTATTTAATTCCTTATAAAGTTATATCTCTTGGATAATTGAAATCATGGTTTAAAGTTCTTGATGTAAGTTTTGCTATAACTGGCATTTTTCTCTTAAAATGGTTACGAAATATACGCCCTATAATCATATCTAGCATCTTTGCATCGACTCCTTTTTCAACTATCTCTTCTATTGTCAGTCGCTCTTCCACATAGAATCTCATAGCTTCATCAAGTTGTGCATAAGTATAACCCAGATCAGCTTCATCACTTTGCCCATCCCACAAATCAGCAGATGGCGGCTTACTTATAATGCTAGGAGTAACGCCCATATACTCTGCCAATTCAAAAACTTCACTTTTATATAAATCACCTATAGGATTCACAGCACTTGCTAAATCTCCATACAAAGTTCCATAACCTAGCATCAATTCACTCTTGTTACTAGTTCCTAAAACTAAAGCATTTTCTCTGGCAGATATATCAAAAAGAGTTGACATTCTCATGCGAGAAGAAAAATTACCTTTTCTTAAGTTGTCCATATTTGGATTTAATTTTTCATAAGCTTTTAACATAGGTTCTATCGATGCAGTTTCACTTCTAATATCAAAATCTTCACATAAAGCATCTGCATCATCAAGAGAGTTTTGTGAAGAATAATGTGAAGGCATCTTTACACAAAGTAGATTATCTTTAAAAGTTTTTTGTGCCAATACAGCTACAACAGCGGAGTCAAGTCCACCACTTAAACCAACAACAACATTCTCTATCCCCGTTTTACAAACTTCATCATCCAAAAATCGTTCCAAATAATCCGAAATTTGTGAATATTTACTCATATGTTTACAAACCTTTAAAATACTTTAAAAAAAAATATTATATCTAAATTTAGTAACTAACAAGCTACCTAAAAGACAAATTTTTGACATTTACAATATCTTTCATATCTTTTTGAACTCTAAACGATTCCAAAGAAAAAACTTCACAGAGTTTGTAAAAAATTTATTTCATACAACCCATGTTTTAAGTGTAGTTTAAAAATAAAACTCTATAATACCGCTATCAAAACGGATTTAACCCGTTGCAGTAGATTTAAAGCTTTGTCAAATGTATTATCAACTAACGATAACAAAGGTTCTCTAAAACTACTTTCTTAATAATATTGGGGTATCGCCAAGCGGTAAGGCACTAGTTTTTGGTACTGGTATTCGGGGGTTCGAATCCCTCTACCCCATCCACCTACAATCCCTATTTTAAATACTTTTAAGCTTTAAGTTTAAATATTTGTCCAAAATTTGTCCAAAACTTTATAGCCTACAATTATGCCATTTAGGTAATTAATGCAATTATACAAGATCAGTTCACTCTACTATTATCAACCAAGCAATCAATAATTTTTTCAATCTTAGTAGTCTCTAGCTCTTTTTCAACAGCTTCTTGAAGTTCTTCTATTGGTAACACATCATTTATAATATTAAATTTGAAATCACCTTCTAAATCTGTAGTGAAGTATGAAGGTAA
>JAYEGN010000185.1:0-1737 GCA_034659115.1 Campylobacterota bacterium | reverse complement strand
TTGCGATTAAATAAAAAAACTTGCACATAATAAGGAGCAAGTTCTATCTATAAAATTTATGCAGGTTTAATCTGCTTTAGTGCTAGTTTATGGATAACCGATGAAATAAGTGTTTGATAAGGTAAGCCTTGTTCTAGCGCAATAGCCTTTATCTTTTCTATATCATCTTCAAAAAGTCTAATATTTAAAGATTTTTTCTTTGTTTTTTTCTCAATTGTGTTTACAGCTACTTCTTTAAAAAATGCTTTTTTATTATCTAATTCTTTTTTTTCTAATGGATTATAAGTACCATTATCTACATCTTTTTCAAGTGCTTCAAATAATTCTAATTCTTCTTTTGTATAAATTTCTATTTTTTTCATAATTTAACCTTTTAAATAATATTTTGTATGTTTTCTACTTGGGTAGATAGTTTTTAAAAATATTGTTTCTTCATTAACTACAAAGGGAACAATATAGATATAATCATTTATGTTTATCACTAAACACTCTTGGTTTGAATGAGTAGGACTTGGTATTACATCAAGTAACTGCTCATTTTTTAAAGCATAAACAACATCTTCAAAGGATACTTTTCTGTCACTGTTTTTCAAAATATTGTTTTTTTCTTCGTTCCAATCATAATTCAATGTAGCAACCTTACTAGCCATAATATTTATGTAAAAATAAATTTGTATCTACATTGTAGCCTATTTTTTAAGAAATGCAAATTTTTTACTAAAAACTTTTCCAAAATCCAACTTCCAAAATCCAAAAAAAACATTAAACTAAAACCACTCCTAAATATTTAACTCAAAAAATCCGCATTTTCACTAGTGGAAATAATAATAGCTTTAGCTATTATTGTACTACTTGCTGTTATATGAATCTCTTCAAATCAAGGCTAAAAGTTACACCCCTCGTGATTGAATATCCACTTTAGTGACTTAATCATCAGCTAAGTGATTTATCAAAGACAAAGGCAGACAGGAACACTCTCTACATGTAGAGATGATAAATCATATAAAAATAGTATTAACAGTATATATTTGATACAATATTTATCTAATAAATAATATACCTACATGTAGAACTAATATTTGGAGCTGAGAAAGTGGATATTCAATCACAAGGGGTGTAACTCTTAGTGAAGAGGATAATGCTGATGAAATATTCGAACTTGGACATATGTTAGATAAATTACATTTCATTAAAGCAGAAAGTATAAAATATAAGGAACAGTAATGTTAAAGATAAAACAACATGGAAATGACCGTCTAGATCTGGTCTTAAGCGGGAAAGTGGATGAGAAGATTATGACAGCAGGACTGGATGAGTTTATGGAAAAATCTGAAGGCGTAGAACATGGAAAGATATTGTATGAAATTTATGATTTCGAGTTTCCGACATTA
Source organism: Campylobacterota bacterium (assembly GCA_034659115.1). GTDB lineage: Bacteria > Campylobacterota > Campylobacteria > Campylobacterales > Sulfurimonadaceae > Sulfurimonas. The sequence goes on along the minus strand of JAYEGN010000185.1, from coordinate 346 downwards.
GCTGCCATAAATGTTAAACTCTCAAGACTTCCTTCCCTGTTTGGCGTGATCAAAAAATTTGACCGTATGGCGATTGTGACTGAAAAAACATGGTTAAGGTACGCAAGTGAAGTTGAAGGTGCGTTAATCCCCGGCTTAGAGATCAAAGCTTTTGAACGGGAAGATAAAGATAAAGCTGAAGCATGGTTGACGCATTAACAGCATTATTCACCAAGTTTCAAGTTACACCCCTCGTGATTGAATATCCACTTTAGTGACTTAATCATCAGCTAAGTGATTTATCAAAAACAAAGACAGATAAGAACACTCTCTACATGTAGAGTAGAAACATTAGATACGGAGTTAA
>JAYEGN010000184.1:20239-32482 GCA_034659115.1 Campylobacterota bacterium | reverse complement strand
AAGCCACCTATTTTTGCCACTGCTTGTTTTGTTACTTCCTCAAGTGCCTTACATTTGGCACAACCTGTTCCTAAGATCTCTATCTTCATCTTTCTTTTCTCCTTTTTATAAAATAAAGTTAAACAGATAGCCTATACAAATTATCCCAAAGCCAACGATTGAGAAAAATAGTGCTATTAACTTCACATGTAATATCCGTTTTAAAATCATAGCTTCAGGAAGACTAAGTGCTGTTACAGCCATCATAAAACTAAGAGCAGTTCCTAAAAGCATCCCTTTTGATGTTAAAACCTCCACAAGTGGCATAACTCCAGCGGCATTTGAGTACATTGGGATTCCCATCAAAACAGCAATAAGTACAGCAAAAGGATTGTCAGCCCCTGCATATTTGGCTATAAAATCAGCTGGAACATAACCATGTATAAAAGCTCCGATTCCAACTCCAATCAAAACATAAAACCAGATCTTTTTAAATATATCAAAAGTATATTCCCAAGCCTCTCTTACTCTCTGTTTAAATGTGAGAGATATTTTCACTTCATCTAATTCACCTTCCATTGGGGTGACATCTAGTAAGATATATCTATCCATATTCATTTTACCTATAAGATAACCACCAACTGTTGCCACAAGCAATCCAAAGCCAATATAAATAACTGTAATCTTCCAACCAAAGAGACCAAAAAGCAGAGCTATTGCTATTTCGTTATTCATAGGGCTACTAATTAAAAATGAAAATGTCACTCCTAAGGGTATCCTAGCCTGAATAAATCCTAAAAATAGTGGAATTGCACTACAGCTACAAAAGGGAGTTATTATACCAAATAGAGCTGCTAAGATATTCCCTGTAAATTCAGATTTACCTTGTAGATATACTCTCACATACTCTGTGTTAAAATGAGTTCTAAGGTAGGATACGACAAAAATAATAGTGATAAGTAAAAACCATATTTTAATAGTGTCATATATAAAAAAGTTAATCGCATCATTTACTTTTCCACTCAAACCTAAAATATCTACTGTAAGATAATCAACACTTTCTTTCCACATTATAATTTATCCATTTTTACACTCTTTATTTAACTTTGGAACATCTAATTCTAAGTAACTTACCTCTTGTAAAACACTTTTTCTAAACTTATCAAGAGGCATGCGAATAGAATAATAAGCCCATCGACCTTTTCTATCTACTTTTAAAAAACCTGCTTCTTTTAAAATCTTGAGATGTCTTGATATTCGTGATTGAACCATTTTAAATGATTTTTCAATATCACAAACACAAACTTCACCATTGAGGTCAATAAAATGAAGAATTTTTAAGCGTGTCTCATCATTGAGTGAACCTATTGTTTTAAGAAAAATATCCATTATTATGAAACTCCACCATTTAATCTTTTAAATTATATCATAAATATATCAATATATATTGATATATTATTTTTCTTAAAGCTGATAGTGCCTAATCTCTACATGTGAAACTCTATTCTATTTATAACACAATAAATCATGCAAATAAATAGCCAACTCCTCTAATGGTTTTTATGTAGCATTTACTTTGTAAAGGGTCTATTTTTTCTTTTAATCTTTTAATAGCTACATTTACAGTTTTTGGATGAATATTTTCTGTATCTTTCCACACATACCTCAGTAGGAACTCTCTATCTAAAACCTTTCCTTTGTTTGACAATAAAATTTGTAGAAGAGATGTTTCTAGCTTTGTTAATGGTGTTTCTAAATTATCTATATAAACTTTATGCATATTAAGATCAAGTCTTATATCTTTATACTCAATATCATCTGTAATATCTTTAAAGGCATTATGAGAGCGTTTTAAAATAGCTTTTACACGCAGTATCAACTCTTCTACATTAAAGGGTTTGGTTATATAGTCATCAGCACCTCTTAAAAATCCATCTTTTATATCTTCAGTTGAGTTTTTTGCTGAAAGTATTATAACTGGGATATCTATTTTTTTACTACGCAGCATTTCAATATAATAACTTCCCTCAATACCAGGTAGATTTCTATCCATTATTATAAGGTCGATCTTCTCTTGCATAATTGTTGTTTTGACATTTTTAGTACTTAAAAAACTGTGTACATCATAACCTGCAGAACTAAGGTTATACTCTAGTAGTTCTAACATATCATTATCATCATCTACAATCAATATCTGTTCTTTCATTATTTCTCCATTGACTTATGAAAGTTTATAACCAATACCACGAATAGTTTGGATATACTTTTTTGTTTTATCTGGATCTATTTTATCTTTTAATCTTGTAATGGCTACATTTACTGTTTTGTACTGATTTTGTTCAGCATCTTGCCATACATTTTGTAGTAAATAATTTCGATCAAGAATAATATTTTTATTCAGCATGAATTCATGTAAGAGATCAAACTCTAGCTTTGTTACTTTTATAAAGAGGTCTCCTACTTTAAGAGTTCTTGAATCTAAATCTAAAAGCAGATCTTTATGTTTAATATTTCCCTCAATAGAATTTTTCATTGTTCTCTTGAGTATAGATTTAATACGAAAAATAAGCTCTTTCATATTGAATGGTTTAGTCATATAATCATCGCCGCCACTTAAAAAACCCTCCTCAATTTCAGAGTCTTTATCTTTGGCAGTCAGATATATCACAGGTGTTACAACCCCTTTTTTTCTTAAAGTTTGTATATATTCACTACCTTCAATACCAGGTAAATTTCTATCCATGATTATGAGGTCTATATCTTCTTCTTCTATGATGTTTTCAACTCTTTTAGTATTTAAAAAACCAACAACATCAAAGCCCTCTTTAGAAAGATTGTACTCTAGTAAATCAAGTAAATCTTCTTCATCCTCAACTACTATAATCTTGCTACTCATAAGAAACCTTTTAGTATTTTTATAGTTATATTATAGAGATAATATATTGCAAGATAGTTACAGACAAACTCTTTTAATACTTATAAGATACAGAAAAGCTGTAATACCTTGCATTAGTAAATTTTTTGGTAACATAATCTTTACTTCCCTGATACCAAATTGTTTCTTGACGAAGTAAATTTTTAAGTTTTAGGTTAAAACTCATGCCATTTTTAAAACTTTCTATCCACACAAAGTCTAAAACAGGAGCAGGAACTTCATAATAATCTGGGTACTTATCAGTACCATCTATCATACCAATCTTACGAATTCTTTCACTCATTTTATTATAAGAAAGAGTTAAATCTCTACCCTTTTGCTCATAACCTAAAGAGAAGTTTATAACCATTGGAGATAAACCTTGCAGTTCTCGGTTATTTGATGTATAAGTAGCAAGTTGTTCATCTCTAAGTGTAACTTCTGATTTTGTATAAGAAAAATTTCCTGAAAAATAGTAGTTCTCAAGATAGTTATGTATCATATCAAAATGCTTTCTTCCATCTATTTCAAAACCATAAAGTATTGCATTATCTGCATTATCATAACCATATCTAGGTAGCGATGATGATGGAAGCTGAACATCTTCTATAGGATTATCCAAATCTTTATAAAAAACTCCAACATTTATGCTCTCAGTGTCTGAAAAATAGTGACTATACTTTAAATCGTAGTTAGTTATATCTGTATTTACTAAATTAGGATTTCCCTTTACTGTTGCAACTTCATATGGATGAAAGTATTCAGCACTCGTAAACTCTCTTAAATCCGGTACTATATAAGTTTGAGAGTATGCAAAGTTTAGTTGGTTCTTTTTATCAAAAATATATTTCGCACCAAAACTTGGCAATAATGAATCAAAAGTTAAAGTTTCTGGAACTTTTTGAATAGGCGCTAAAGCATCATTATGATTTGTATACTCATAAACAGTTTGCTTAAAATCAACCTGTCTTGCTCCTATCATAACTTCAATATTTTTTAGAGGCTTTAAAAAAACATTTGCATAATAGCTAGTGTCTTCAACTTCTGCATCATACCAATATGCAGGTAAAAAAGCTATATCCAACCTAAAGGTTCCATCAAAATTTTGTCTAATATGTTCATTATAGATTGTGTCGATATCATTAGTTAATTTATCTGTTGTAGTCTTGGTCATTAGATATTTGTTATATCTAGACTCTCTAGTTTTCGAACTAAGCTTAGTACCTAGCTCTAAGTAATCATCTTCTGTAAAAAAATTAAGCTTTGTTCTGTTTTTAAGATATCCAGCATAGAGTTCATCTTCAGATGTTAAATTTAAAAAAGCGTTAGCTGAATATCTATCCAAATAGGGTTCACCTAATACAACACCATCAAATCTAATATCTCTTTTGTAGGTATATTTATAGTTTGATGGTTGGTCTAGGTCTGCATAAGCCAATTCAGTACCAAAACTAAGAAAATTATCTACATTTGCTATTTCATATTTAAAATCACCTGTCAACTGATTTGCATCAAGCATTCTTTCTTCCCAGTTTAGGTCATAACGAATTTTCCAATCATCATCTGAATTAGCAATACCATCAGAGATTTTGGTTACTTTTTCTGAAGTCTTACTATAAAGTTTTGTATATTTCATATTAAAAACATTCGCATAATTATAATGAATATTAAATATACCAGCGTTTGTGTATCTATCTAATGTGATAAAATTATCTCCATATTGTTCTGGCTCTTTATATAATCCACCTGCTTGTTTATTGTAAGCATATTTATAGTATTTTTCATCACGAGAAACATGATCTTGTCCATAAGCATAATTAGCAAAAAATGAGAGTTCATGTTTATCTGCCACCTCTATATTATAAGCACCTTCTAAAGTAATTTTGCCTCCATATGGAAGCTTTTCCTTTTTTGCAGTAAAAAGTCTATTTGTAATAGCTGTTGTATAGGTTTGATTATTGGCTGGATCAAAACTAGGTACTACCTGACCTACATTTATATTAGAAGCATTCAATATGGCAGATGGAATAGCTCTGTATCCATCATCGCTACCTTGCCAATCTGTTCCACTCCCTTTATATGTATTTACATCTTTACCTGTATTTGAGTTTGCTTTTATCTCAGCACTTACTTTAAAATAGTTCTCTTTAGATCTACCTTTTGTTCTAATATCAACATAACCACCACCAAAACTCGCTGGGATATCAGCTGTTGCACTTTTTTGAACTTTCATAGAGTCGATTACAGCAGATGGAAAAATATCTAATGGTACTGTTCTTTTTTCTGGATTTGGTGAGGGAAGAGGAAGTGAGTTCATCTCTACATTTGAGTAGCGTCCACCAAGACCTCTAACATAAACATATTTTCCATCTACAACAGTTACACCTGTAACGCGTCTAATTGCTCCAGCTGCACTACTATCACCCTTTTTTGAAATTTCTGATGCACCAATTATATTAGTAATCGCGCTACTCTTTTTTTCTTCAGCCATTATGCTAGCGATAGAACCTTTAATTTGAGGAGCCAAGACTATAAACTCTTCAAGCTCCATACTAGCAGGAGTAAGTTTTACTTCTGTAGTAATCCTGCTCTGTTTATGTACAACTATATCAGAAATAGTTTGAGCACTATATTCAGAGTGAACTATAGAGATACTAATATTTCTATCTGCTGGAATCTCTATGCTAAACTTACCAGACTCATCTGTTTTTGTATCAATAGAACTTCCTTTGACAAATATCCTTGCATTTGCAATGGGAAGATTTGTATCAGAAGTTAAAACAACTCCAGCAAACACTCCTGTAAATTCTGATTTAGAATCATCTATATCAGAATTTCCAATCGGCGTATCAATCTCCACAAAAGGAACCGCGCTATCATCATTAAATGTAGCTATTAACTGAGTATCTCTTGAGTCCTTAACCTCTATAGTTTTTTTTGTATAACCAAGATTAATTCCATTTTCATCTCGTGCAAAAATCTCCACTCTGTGTTGACCAACTTCAAGAGTTACCTCGATGCTTCCATCTTCATCAGTGAAGTGTTTATCACTGCCATCAATCAAAATTTCATTATTTTCTAAAGCTACACCATTAAAAAATAAAAATATTGAAGCTGAACCAGTTTCATTAGCAAAAACAGATGATGAAAATAGGAAAAGTATAGTTATTATTTTAAATAATATTTTCATTTTATAAACACTCCAGAGAATTATTTGTACATTTTTCTATATTTTTTCTTATTACTGTTGCTTTAGAAAACAACTCACTATCTGAAATGTATTTTAGATGTATTTCAGAGTTTATATAATCACCTGACATGTAGTATGAATAAGCAAGAGCATATCTTAAGTTATCATCATCGAGCATTTTATATCTCTTTAATGCTCTTTGAAGACCTATGATTTTTCTGTACTCTTGAGCATTTAAATAGATGGCAATTTTTTGTTTTAACTTTTCAACCTTATCAATATTTTGACTATTGAGATATAATGCATGTTGATTATTTCCTGCGCGTCTATTCATCTCAACTGCATCTTTAAGGTATGCTTTGTCATAGTATGAGCTCACATCAAATAGGTAGGCTGTTGTATGTTTCATATCTTTTTTAATATATAAATGACCTAGCAATATTCCTACTTTTGCATCTCTAGGAAACATCAGTTTAGCCTCTTCTAAGAGGACTATGGCACTATCAATTTCATTAGCACCTATCAACATTTGAGCAAGTGTGATATACTCTTTTGAACTCACACCTACCATCTCCATATAAACTTTTGAACTATCTATTGCAGCTTGATATAGTTTCAAATCTGCAAAATAGTAAAATTTCTGTTTTAAAAGTTTGCTATCTTTAGGAAATCTTTTTACACCTTCGCTTAAAGCACTTATAGCTTTTGCATACTCTTTCTCTTTGTAGAAGCATTCTGCTCTTAAAGTGTAAAGACCAGCTCTACTTTTCCCCTTATCTCCCGCACCATCAAGTGATACAACAGTATTTTTATAATCTTTGAGTTTATAATACTCTGAAGCTAAGTACATGTAGAGTTGAGATATCTTTTCTTCTCTTTTCTTCTCTGCATCAAATTCAGGTTCTTTTTTTTGATCTAAATTATCACTTGCAATAGAAAACAAATATTTCTCTTGTGTAACTATTTTAGGTGCTACAAAATTTTTAACCTTTGTAGCTTCTATAGCTTTTTTATAAGCTGTAATTGCTTCTTTTGCATTAAGCTCTTTAGAGTTTAAAACACCTACAACAGTATAGTAGTCTGCTTCATCAAATTTTTTAGAACCTTTGTCTACTTTACTTAGTTCTTCCTTGGCTTTATCATATTTTGCATCATATATCATTAGTGTTGCAAGTGCTAAGTGATCAACCATATCTTCACTACTTGATTCTTTAGCACCAATAGAGATATTTAAAATCACCAGTAAAGTTACAATATGAAATATTTTTTTTATCATCTTAAATTCCTATTGAAAACGGATTTTTTGTTTAGCCCACATTTTTACAGGCTTTGCTTTATACTTAGCAGGGCTAAATCTCCAAGAGCGAACTGCATTTAATGCAGCATGATCAAATATGCCTGTAGGCTGTGCTTCTAATACTTTTGCAAGCTCTACACTTCCATCTTTTGCTATTAAAATATTTATTACTACATATCCTTTAAGACCACTACTTAAAGCATCTGCTGGGTACTCCAAAGGAGGTCTAGATATAATTCTTGGTTTTACATCAACTGTATTTTCATCCATTATTACATCATCAGCTATATCTTCTAAAAGTTTACTTGCATCACCAACTATATAATCTGTTTGAAATTCTGGTATGTTCATAGCTACACCACCAAGTAATGAATTCATATTTGGCAATGGGGCTTTTGGTTGAACTTTTTTAGCTTTAGGTTTAGGTTTTGGTTTTGGTTTTGTTGCTTTTTTAAGAGTTTTATGCGCTTTTATCTGTCTTATCTCTTTTTTAACTACTTGCTCTTTTTCTTTAACACTTTTATTAAATGAAACTACTAGAACCATCATAAGTAATCCACCAAAAAGCATGATAAGAAAGGCTAAGAAACTTCTTCCTTTTAATGAGTATTTTTTCTGAGGCATATTACTGTTTATCCTATCTCTTTGGTAGTCGATACAGCTACATCTTTAGCACCACTCATTCTGCATTCATCTACAACATCTATTAAGGTATTTACGGGAATCTCTGTATCTGTAATAATTAAAACAGACTTCTCAGTAGCTGTTCTAAGAAGATCTCTTAGTTTGCTTTGTACTGCCCATAGCTTAACTGGCTGATTATCTATATATATTTCACTTGAATTATCAATATATACACGAAGTACTTTTGTATCTGCAAGTGAAGCTGAAGCTGCCGATGGACGATTTAGTTCTAATTGCATATCTTTTACAAATGTTGTTGTAACCATAAAAAATATTAAAAGAATGAAAACCATATCTATTAGTGGCGATACATCTATTGTGTCAACATTTTGGCTTTTTTGTCTAAATCTCATTTATCATCCTTTGTGCTAATAATGTCTACTATCTGTTCAAATTCCATAGTAAACCGTTCCTCTTTTTTATCTAATATCTTTCCAATTATTAAGCCTGGAACTGCTACAACTAAACCAAGTTCAGTCGTAAAAAGTGCTTTTGAAATTCCACCTGCGATACTATCGCCCTGTGCAAACATGGAGCTTGATTGAAGTGCATCAAAGGTCTCTATCATTCCAATTACTGTTCCTAAAAGTCCAACAAGTGGTGCGAGCATAACTATAGTTTTTACTAAAGTAGAGTATTTAGATACAATCCTTACATAAGGAAACAAAGCATCATAAATAAATGCCCTAGGCTTAAGAGCTATAGATTTTGCAACTTTTGACGCGACTAAAGCATCATCGATTGCATAATCTAAAAGACCTACATATACCTTATCTTTACCGCGTTTTTCATGTTTTTCTATAAGTCTTCTTACATTACCACGAGTACCTCGTTTAAGTGTTAGGTATCTATACCCTAGCCCATACCAAAGAAGTAAGTTTAAAAAAAACAAAATCCACATAACCAAACCACCGGAGTTCATTATATGTAGAAACTGATCCCAATAGATCATCGTTAAACCTAACATTACGCTTTGTTTATCTCAAATATATTTACAATATGTAGTGCACTTTGCTCCATAGAGTCTTTAATATTTTGCGCCCAACCACTAAGTAAGTTTCCTAAAAGAAGTAATGGAATAGCTACAACCAAACCAAGCATAGTAGTAACAAGTGCTTCAGATATACCACCTGAAAGAAGTTTCGGGTCACCAGTTCCATGTGTTGTAATGATGTCAAAAGTTGCAATCATTCCAGTTACAGTTCCTAAAAGACCAAGCAATGGAGCAACGGCGGCTAAAACAAGAACAAAGTTACCAAATCTATCTATATTGCTACTCTCATTTAGAATATTTTCAGTTACAATATCCTCAATATGAGCTCTGTCTTTATTTATGTTTCTCAGTGTTGCTTTAATCACACGAGCAGTAGCACCTTGAAAACCTTTTATAGCATCTAACGCTTCATTAGATTTTTTTGCTTCAACTTTTGCTATAACAATGTTTGTAATCTCTTTTACATTTGAACCAGACTTTATAAGTAAAATAATTCTAATAAGGATTAAAAGAACTCCTAATCCACCTAAAGCTAAGATGATATAACCAATAGTTCCACCACCTTCAAGAGTGTCTTCTAGTGTTTTTTCTTTTGTGTATTCAATATCTTTATCGAGATTTTCATATATAAATATTTCTACATCTTTTCTTGATTTATTATTTGCAAATGCTTGAGCATATACTGAACTGTCTTTATTCCAAATCTTATACTCACCATTTCCAGCAGGGGCCAAAGCACCTTCAATATTTTTAGATATTCCATAAGCTGCAATATTTCCAATTTTTATAATTTCACCATCTGCTGTAGTTCCATCAACTAGATAAAACTTGCCTTTTTCTTTACTGACAGATGATAATCTTTTATAAAGAGATGCCGTATCATTAAAAGCTTTATTCATAACAGCTATTACATCTGCATCTTGAGCATCATTTACATCTATGCCATATTCACTAAGAAGTGATTTTGCTTGAATTACTACACTTGATGATATCTCTTTATTTGAGTTTTTATCTTCTAGCATCTGAATCGATTTTTCTATCTGATTCTCTAAATTTACTTTATCTTGAGAAAGTAAAACAAGTTTATTCTGAAGATTTTGAACCTTTTGCTCTGCTTTTTTTATCTCTTTTTCTTGAAAAGATTTCTCTTTTTTAGCTCTTTTTTGAAGTTCTGATTTTTGAGCTTTTAAAAATGTATACTCTTTTTGGTATGCATCCGAGAGTTCATCTGCCCCTAAAATACTAAATGCCAATACTAAAATAATAGTGAAAAATCTCATTAGTTACTCCCTTGTAAAACTAAAGCATTCGGTAATTCAAAATACCCAGTTCTTATCTGTTTTTGTAATGCATCAAAAAGTGCTACAATTTTTTTAACATCATCTGGGTTTGTGATCTGCTTGTATTTATAATCATTCATATCTTTAACAACAAAACCAACTTCATTAGATGGTGTTGAGAAAAACATAGCAATAGAACCAAGTTTTGCAATTTTTACTAAAACTTTTTTACCTTTAAGATCAATCTTCTGCTTAAAGATACCTATCTCTTTAGTCACTCTGATTGTGTCATCATAACTAGCCCAAGCAAGAGAAAGTGCTTTTTCATTAGTTATTAGGTTGTCTTGTAGATCTGATTTTATTTTTTGTATATCAGCTACTCTTTTATTAACCATAAATGGAATACCTTCGTTTATGCTTTTCTCTAACAAATCAAGCGCATTCATAACAAGAGGTTTTATTTCAGAGTTTCCTGAAGATGTTTCTTTGATTTTTATTTTAATATTACTTAGTTCATTTTTAGCTAACTTTATAGATGTTGTTTTTCTATTTATCTGAGCCTCTGAATCTGTAATTTGCATTGAAAGAGATTTCATCTCTGAGTTGTAGCGTTGTTTATTTTCTTTAATATCAGTATAGATATTTTCTACATCACCTCTCAGTTCAATGATAGAATTTACTAGTTTCTCATTATTTCCTGCTATTAGCGATGATGAGAGCAGTGTTGCTGATAAAGCAAGTGAATAGATTATCTTTTCTTGACTAAAAATCATTTTTTCTCCGTGTTGTATTAAATATATGGAAGAATAACTGAGATTTATTTTAGAAGTATTACATAGAAGTGACAAAAAGGTTACAAGATTACAATATGGTAAAATATTGTAATCCTACCAAGCATCGAGGGAATCTATGCTTGGTTAAAGTTTAGTATATTATTTAGTGTTACCACTTCCTGCATCAAACTTATCTTCTAAATCAGAAGCAGAATCACCAGTAAACTTAGCTGCACTACTACCATTTAGAGTTACATTAGCAAAGCTAGTATTAGCAGAATCAAATACACCTTTAGAGTGGATAGCACCATAGCCATTGTCAGCATTGTTATAAGTTACAGTACCGTTTGAGAAATGACCACCGATACCATCTTTTTTGAAGTAGATACCACCTTCTTTTGCAGACTCAGAAACAAGGATGTTAAAACGATCAAAAGTTGCAGCAGTTTCACCAGACATTTCAACACCAGCATTACCAGTAGTAACTGTTATATTTAAGTTGTTAACAGTTCCGCTGTAACCATCATCTATATCAAAGTGATCATCAGAACATCTTGTAATCTCTATGTTAGAAAGATTAACTGTACCACCCCAGATTTCAATACCATCATCATCAGAAAGGTCAACTTTAATGTTCTCAACAGTTGTTCCTGAACCAACACCTACAAGAGAAAGACCATTAATCTCTTTATTCTCTTCCATAGTGATACCTGAGTTAAGAATCTCTACATGTGTTAATACACCTGAGTTGTCAGCCATATTTGAACTTCCTGCTACAAAGTTAGGATTAACTTCGTATGGTTCTAGTTGAGCATTACCAGCATTACCAATAATTGTTAAACCACCCCATTGACCCCATGCATCAGCTCCACCATCATATTTAGTTTCAGAAGTAAAAACAATAGGATTAGCAGCAGTACCTGCAGCGTTTATTTTAGATCCAGCATCAACAACTAAGTAAGAAGTGTTAGCACCAGTTCCAGCTTTACCAACTACAGTAGTACCAGGCTCGATAGTAAGAGTTGCACCATTTTTAACAGCAACTAAACCGTTTAGTACCCATACCTTATCAGCTGTTAATGTCATGTCTGATGTGATTTCTCCTGATAAGTTCTCTTTAGAAATAGTGCTT
>JAYEGN010000184.1:0-20139 GCA_034659115.1 Campylobacterota bacterium | reverse complement strand
AGGCTCGATAGTAAGAGTTGCACCATTTTTAACAGCAACTAAACCGTTTAGTACCCATACCTTATCAGCTGTTAATGTCATGTCTGATGTGATTTCTCCTGATAAGTTCTCTTTAGAAATAGTGCTTCCTGCATCAAATGCAGTCTCAAGTCCAGAAGCAGAATCACCAGTAAACTTAGCTGCACTACTACCATTTAGAGTTACATTAGCAAAGCTAGTATTAGCAGAATCAAATACACCTTTAGAGTGGATAGCACCATAGCCATTGTCAGCATTGTTATAAGTTACAGTACCGTTTGAGAAATGACCACCGATACCATCTTTTTTGAAGTAGATACCACCTTCTTTTGCAGACTCAGAAACAAGGATGTTAAAACGATCAAAAGTTGCAGCAGTTTCACCAGACATTTCAACACCAGCATTACCAGTAGTAACTGTTATATTTAAGTTGTTAACAGTTCCGCTGTAACCATCATCTATATCAAAGTGATCATCAGAACATCTTGTAATCTCTATGTTAGAAAGATTAACTGTACCACCCCAGATTTCAATACCATCATCATCAGAAAGGTCAACTTTAATGTTCTCAACAGTTGTTCCTGAACCAACACCTACAAGAGAAAGACCATTAATCTCTTTATTCTCTTCCATAGTGATACCTGAGTTAAGAATCTCTACATGTGTTAATACACCTGAGTTGTCAGCCATATTTGAACTTCCTGCTACAAAGTTAGGATTAACTTCGTATGGTTCTAGTTGAGCATTACCAGCATTACCAATAATTGTTAAACCACCCCATTGACCCCATGCATCAGCTCCACCATCATATTTAGTTTCAGAAGTAAAAACAATAGGATTAGCAGCAGTACCTGCAGCGTTTATTTTAGATCCAGCATCAACAACTAAGTAAGAAGTGTTAGCACCAGTTCCAGCTTTACCAACTACAGTAGTACCAGGCTCGATAGTAAGAGTTGCACCATTTTTAACAGCAACTAAACCGTTTAGTACCCATACCTTATCAGCTGTTAATGTCATGTCTGATGTGATTTCTCCTGATAAGTTCTCTTTAGAAATAGTGCTTTGAGGATTAGATTCACCACCACCTTGGGTTTCAGAAGGTTGAGCAGGAATAATAGTACCGCCATCATCACCACCACCACAAGCTGTTAAAGATAGAAGTATTGTTGCAGTAACTGCACTAGTAAGAATTTTTTTAGATATGTTCATTTGTAACTCCGAAAGTAAAATTTTGCAGAATTATAAGAGGAGTTGATTACAAATATATTTCTACTTGGTAACAGAATAGTTACAGTCAAATAATACTCAATACTCACATGTAGGAGCATAGATTTCCGCTAAGTAAATGAAGATATCGCTTAAATGATACGATTATAAGTTGCAATAGACTCAGAAAATGATAATAATATTCTTAAAAATGAACGAGCGGAGTATGGAAAAGAGATTGCGGCAACATTGTCGCAACAATTACAAAAAGAGTATGGGAAAGGCTATTCAAAAAGAAATCTTGCTGATCCCAACTAGAAGTTACAAACGAGTTAAGTGGAGATTCATTCACAGGGGTGAATGGTTATTGTGAAGTTTGTTCCTATGTTTTGTTGTGTATTTTATGTTAGCAACACTTAATCCCCAAAGCCTTCTAAAAATTCTTTTAACTTGACTAGTTCTGTACAATCTTTATCAAAATTATAGATTGATTTAGATTTTAATGAAACTTCATTATTGCATTTTTCTCCAGCTTGTTTTTGTTCTTTTTTAGTACAACAATCATATCTTTGATATATTTGTATCCATAATTTATCAAAATCTTTTTTATTTAACTTTTTATCGGCTAAACATTCTTGCCAAGACTCAAGACAGTCAGCAATTGGAGAGTTGATGGATTTTATTTCTTTTAAAAGTGTTTCTAACTCTCCGTTACCATCAATATTTATTATAAATATTTTTAAGTCTAATTCATCACTTGCAAATACACTATCTTTAATATCATCAATCTGTTTTATTCTCTCATCTACTCCAACTTTATCGGCATCAAAAATAATTCCAACTTGATTTATTTCATCGCCTTTTAAAAGCCTTGATTTCAACTCTTCAAGTCTATTTTTTAATTTCCCCATTCCACCCATACAATTATATTCATCTATTGTACATATTGGATTTCCAACTTCAACATTAATATTTATATGTGCGATAAGTGCTTCTACAAAAAATTTATCATTTTCACTTTCTACTATTAACATATTACTCACCTCTATATCTCCCTTGATGAGTTAGCTCATAGTCCAATTGTTCATTATCTAAGTTTCTCATGAATATTTTCTTAGTTTTTTTATTTTTTGCCATCTCAAAATATACAGTATCTTCATCGTTTAGTTTTAGTGATACTCTATTGTAAGATTCTATACACTCCTTGGAATGTGTTGTAGCAAAAACTTGTATATTTCTCTCTTGTGATAGTTTTAAAATAATTTCCCAAAAATCATCAAATAAACTATAATGGATTCCATTTTCTATCTCATCAATAAACAGTGTTCTATTTTTTAAAATAAACATAGAAAAAATAATATTAATAAATGTCTTAATACCTTGACCTGTGTCTGATAATTTGACCCAACTATTTATCATTACATATGGTTCATCATTAATAGTGTCAATTTTGGAAATATCAAACATTTTATTCAAATATTCATTTAAGAGTTCTAATTTATTATCTAGCTTTAACTGACTAATTGCCATGTTATACATTTCATTAAAGTCTGAAAAAGCTGATATGTAACTTAATGTAAATGACATAAAAGAGTACTGTATATTTTGGTCTAATGTATTAAAAAGTGTTGAATAATCTATTTTCTTTAGTGGTTCACCTATAATTTTTAAATTATATAATTCATCTATAACTTTAATATAAACATCTTCATTATTGCACTTTATATGTAGGTTTTGATTTTCAATAATTAATTTTTGAATATCTTCTTGTCTCTTTATTCCCGCAAGAATATTATTAATTAAATTTCTATGTGTTTTAATTTCTCTTAATTTATGATAAATATCACCATGGGATTCTGCACTACAAATTAAACAAGCTTCCATGAATGAAGTTTTACCAACATTATTTTTACCACCAATTAAATTAACTCTTTTAAATCCATCAGCTTTAAAATTATCAAAACATTTGTAGTTGATTATTTCTATATTATTTATCATTTGTTTGTTTCTCCCATTCTAATTGATTCTCATTATTTACAATTGAAGCTTTATTAATAGTTTCACCATAATATAATCCATAACCTAAGTTTTCTTTTATTTTAAAACAAGTCACTTGATTGTGTTCAATATTCTTTACAATACATATTATTATAACCTTATAAATAAACTTAAAATCATAGAAATGATTATATCAAAATATAGCTTCTTTTCTTAGGTGTTTGTTATAACCCTGAAGATTCTTCAGCCACTCATTTTCTTTATTATCTCTAAACTCTTTGAATTTTTTTACTTTGACAACATTTACAATCTGTTTTTTTAGATGAGTGATTAACTACCCCTTTATTTATTACATAAACATTGTATCAAATATATACTATTTTTGTATATCTTATTTCATCATTTTGAATTAAAATATACATTCCTGAAGCTGTACCATTGTTTAGTTTGATTTTAACTGGTTTATGCTCTGAAACACCTATATATAGCACCTTCTTAAAAAATCCCTACTTTTTGCCAAAAAAGGCAAAAAAAGTAGGGATTTTTGTAGTTATTTATAAGTTATTATATATACTTATAGTTAATGCATATCCTTGAAAGTGCTGTAAATAGGGGGATTTTTAGGTGGTTATAGTTACTAATAATTATATGCTACAGGCAACTCTTTATAGTTTTTAAATCATTAAAAGTAATTTTTTTTAGTTCTGGGTTTCTTAATAAAAATTGGGGATGATAGATAGGAATAAGTTTATATTTTTTAAAGTCTATTACATGTCCTCTTACGCTTTGAAAATCTCTATCTTCATTTGTTAGTTTAAAGTAAGCTTCTTCACCTAGAGTAACTATAAGCTTTGGTTTTACAAACTCTATCTGAGTGAATAGATACGATTTACACGAATCCCATTCTGATTTAGACGGTATATTTGAGTTTAGGGGCTTGCATTTTATGGCATGTGTAAAATAGATATCTTCTATCTTTAGACAAAGAACATTTTCAATCATCTTCACTAAGCTTTCACCACTTCTGCCACTATAGTATGCATTGTCTGTGTCTTCACTTGAAGAAACACTAAAGTCAACTATCATCAAATCAGCATCTGGGTTACCAAATCCACTCATACTTTGTTTTCTTGATTTACTTAAATCACAAAGATGACATGTAGAGATATTTTGTGAAAGCTCTTCTAGTGTATCTGGGTCTTTATATGTATTTTTTTCATTTATAGAAAATGGATCAACATATTCAAACCCCATAGCTTTTTGTCGGTACAAGTTTTGAAGTAAAGCAAGATTTTGAAAAGAGTTCACAAATACACCTAGAATAATTTTTCGAGAGTATAGTTAAAATATGATTAAATTCTACTATATATAGCTAGTAATTTATGCTAAATCCTACTCCAATATTATATCCATTTAGCCCATCAGCTCTAACAGTATTTATCTCAAAGAAGAAACGCTCTATCCAAGCTATATGATTTAGAGTATACAAATATGCGACAGCTCCTACGCTAGTATATAAATCAAACTCTACTACCTCTTTAGCTTTTCCATGTAGATAGCTTGCATTAACATAGCCTTCTAATGTTAAATAGTTTTCATCATAACTAAGAAGTTTATCTGTTTCTGCTCCAAGTGCTAAACTCACAACAGTCGAATCTGTATGAAATGTTGTTAGTTCATCAAAAGAAAAACTAGATTTTGTTTGATAAAGTTTATAGTCCAATTTAGCATATGGCTTAAAATTTTTGTAAATAGGTCTATATTGAGCTGTTGCAAATAATTTATAGCTGATGTTATCATTGTATTCTTGATTGAAGAAATCCTTTATAGCATCACCTATACTATCATCAGGTTGCGATACACTGGTGCCAGATTTTGAATAAATAAACTCTATTCCTCCACTAAAATTTAACTCAGAACTAGCCTTATATCTAATACCTCCACCAATACCACCTATGTATGTTCTAGTATGATTTTCATGATTTAATCGAGTATCTGGTGGTATTATGATATTTTTAGAGATAAAAACTCTACTGTATCCAATATTACCAACTATAAAATAATCTATTGTATCATTACTACTATCAAGGTCGTAAGTAAATGGCAGGTTGTATATATCCATATCCACACCTACATTTGTAAAGTTATAGCGTCCCGTATTTAAACTATCTTGAGATGTAAAAATAAGTAGAGTGTTAATATTTGCAAGATGTACTTTTTTAGCTACATCTTCGATTGTACTAGAGTACATGTTAGTTAAAAAAAATGGGTGAAAAAATATAATAACCCATAATTTAAAAATTGCTTTTTTCAACTTTTATACTCTCTCGTTAGTTAAATACATGTATGAATCTTAAGGACTCCATATTAATATCGTGCCAAATTATAAAATACATTATATCTAACTAAGATTTTTTCATCAGGTCTTGGATATCTACTATAGGCATAACTTATGGTTTCTTTTGTAGTATCGTCCAGTATATAGTAGCCGCTTTTTTCTAAAAATCTAAAGTCAGTCATATCTCCATTTGGATGTAGATAAAATTCTATAACATTACTTCTGTTTATATTTAAATCTTGCTTAAGATTGACTCGTGCAACGCGAGTAAGAATCTGTTGCGTTATTCTCCTCATAACCTCTCTGTTGTCGAGCATATATTTTTGCGCTCCAGCAGTCAGTTTGCCCCATTCATTGCCATAAAGATTCTTCAACTCCTTTTTTGTTCCACCTGCTCCCAATCTTGATACCTGTTTTTTTGTTTTTCTTTCTGATTCTTGAGGAGATTTGTCTTGTGAAAGCATTGCATACAAAGGGTCTTCTATCTCTTTTATATTTTTGATTGGTTTTTGAGTAAGGTTAATATCCATCAGGTCTATATATGGTTTTTTTGGTGGTAATGGTTCTATCTTGGGCTGTGGTTTTGGTTGAGGCTTTGATTTTTTAGGTTTTGGCTTAGGATTTAGCTTTGGTTTTTTTACTGGTTTTTTTGGTTCAAACTTTACAGGTGGTTGTTTAGTTATTTTTTTTAGTTGCGAACCTTTTGGCATTGGTGGAGCTATCGGTGATGGTTCAACTTTCTTTTTTATATCTCCAGATTTTTTATATTTTTTAGGCATCTCTTTTAGTGAGATTTTTATCTTTTTTTCTTCAGGTTCAATAGGTTTTTTCATATCAATACTTAAACTACCAAGTAACCAAAATAGCAATAATAACAGTAGATGAATCAAAAGAGCTACAAATAAAGCGAAAGAAGATCTATTCAAATTTTTCCATTTAATTATAATTTTATTTTAGTATTATAATCAAATTAGTATTAATACTACTTAGATATAATTACAAAAAAATTATTAAGGTCACTAAATGAGTACAGAAATATCATCAAAAGCGTTTAAAGAAGCACAGCAACTTATCCCAGGCGGAGTAAATTCTCCAGTTAGAGCATTTTCTAGTGTAGGTGGAACACCTCTGTTTATAACCGAAGGTAAAGGGGCGTATTTAACAGATGTTGATGGAAATAACTATGTTGATTTTGTACAAAGTTGGGGACCGCTTATCTTTGGTCACAGGGATGAAGCGATAGAATCTGCTGTTATTGATGCTGTAAAACATGGACTTAGTTTTGGTGCACCAACTCAGGCTGAAACAGATTTGGCAAAACTTGTTACATCGATGTTTAGTTCTATTGACAAAATTCGTTTTGTAAGCAGTGGAACGGAAGCGGTTATGAGTGCCATTCGTCTTGCTCGTGGATATACTCATCGTAATGATATTGTTAAGTTTACAGGGTGTTACCATGGGCATAGTGATGCTTTGCTGGTTGAGGCTGGGAGTGGTGCTGCAACTTTTGGAAATCCATCAAGTCCAGGAGTTCCAGCAGATTTTACAAAACATACTCTTTTGGCAACTTATAATGATATCGAGAGTGTAAAAAAATGTTTTGTAGATTCTAAAGATATAGCCTGTGTAATTATTGAACCAATCGCAGGTAATATGGGGCTTGTTCCAGCAGATAAAGAGTTTTTAGCTCAGCTTAGAAAACTTTGTGATGATAATGGCACTCTGCTTATATTTGATGAAGTTATGAGTGGTTTTAGAGCTTCTATAAATGGTGCTGAATCTATTACTGGAACTACTCCCGATATTGTGACTCTAGGTAAGGTGATAGGCGGTGGAATGCCAGTAGGTGCCTTTGGTGCAAAAGCGGAGATAATGGCACAGCTTTCTCCAGAAGGACCAGTGTATCAAGCAGGAACACTAAGTGGTAACCCAGTCGCTATGGCAGCCGGCTTTGCGGCTTTGTCAAAATTAAAAAACAATGCAGCAGTTTTAAATGTTTTAAATAGTCGTGCCACTAGACTTGTAGAGGGCATGAAAGAGGCAGCTTCTAAGTATGATATCAAGATGCAGATAGACACCAGAGGTAGTATGTTTGGATTTTTCTTCAATGAAAAAGAGGTAAAAAACTTTGCAGATGCATGCAGCTCTGATGCAGAACTTTTTGCTAAATTTCACGCCGCTATGCTAAAAGAGGGTTTCTATTTTGCATGTTCCCTTTATGAAACAGGATTTATTTCAACTGCCATTACTGACGAGATGATTGAAGATACTATACATGCAAGTCACAAAGTGTTTAAAGAGATAAGTGATGACTGATAAAAAAGATGACTCTCAAGACAATGTTACCCAAGCAGATAGAGCTGAAGAAACTACCCAAGAGGAATATAAACCAAAATTTAAACCAGTAATTGAGGCGGCTGATAACCTGTCGCTCGGTATATCAATGGTTGTCGCAGTTGTTATGGGTGTAGGTATTGGCGTTTTACTTAAAAATATGACCGGCATAGCTTGGTTGTTTTGGGTTGGTGTTTTTATAGGTATAGCGGCAGCGATTTTAAATGTATATAAGGCTTATGCTAAGCAACACAAGGTTTTTAAAGACTTAGAAAATGAGCCAAGGTATGCTATAAAAAAGCAACTTGAAGATGAAGATGATTTGGACTATGCTGAAAAAAGCTACTAAACTCCTTATCATTAGTGAACTGTCTATTTTATCTACATATTTCATATCATTCAGCTTTTATATAAATTTGCAAATCGCATTTTTGAGTAGTTTTTTTATTATTATTGGTGCGTCATTTGCATACAAAAAGATGGTAAACACTCAACTCGCATCTGACACAATAGATGAAAAACGAGATCTCTTAGATACCATAGAAGATCCTCACGAACTTTATGATGACAAGATGCACCCCAAGGGCATCTGTTCCACAGCAAATGACGAAGTCAGAGAAGGCACTCTAGGGTGTGAATCTGCTAATGATGTACATGTAGATGATTTAGATCTCAAGGCTATAGTAAAAGAGGAAAGAAAAAAAATTAAAACTATAAGTTTCAAAAGCATGAAGCATGGAGCCAAAGGGAGCGTTTCGCTTTTTAGAATAGTTCCCTATGTTTTTTTAATTTTGGGTTTTATTGCGTTGAAAAATAACGATTTACTGGATGTAGCAATATATTTACCATCTCTTCTTGTTGGTATCGTTGTTGGATCTATCAGTGGTAGAATACTGTTTTCTGAGAGATCTTAGGATGTTATCATTGGAATGTTTATAGTAATTTTATTTTTGATATCTAGATAAAAACCTGTATTTTTAGCTAAAATCTCTAACTCATTTACTTTTTTAACATCTATCTTTTGTGCACTTACTTCTATAGAAAATATACTGTATTTTTTGTATTTTACAGCATCATTTTTATCTTCGCTGCTCATTTTATCTTCAAACTTAATATGTTCACCAATTCTGTAGTATATTTTTGTATCTATTTTTGTATTTTCATAAAAACAGGAGTATATTTTATTTAATAGTTTTATAAAGCTATTGGCATCGATTATAATTTCTGGAATAGTTGGATCAAACTCTTTTAGATATTTGATATCTGAACTGATAGAGTTTGCTGATATGCACAGATCTACAAGTGTATAGATATTTGTTAGCTCACCGATTGGTTTTTGTTTGTTGAGCTTAAAAGAGGGAGCTTGATAAAGCTTTACACCTATCTCTTCTTCATTCTCGTAACCAACAGTTATAGCAAAAAACTTATATCTACCTAATTCTAAATCTAAAAAAGTTGTTTTAAAACCAAAAGATATACTTGCGTAGCTTGTTGCTAACTCAAAAAGTTCTGCTGTTGAGGCTACTCCTAAGAGAAATTGTGCCTCAGCATTTAATGATAGAACTTTTCCGTTAGAGCTAAAAAGTATAAAAGGGTTATAATCATATTCTAGCCATTGCTGCTCAAAAGTCATACTATAACTACTCTTCTATATAGCTTTTAAGTTTTCTACCAACCTTAGGATGCTTAAGTTTCTTAATAGCACTAGATTCTATCTGACGAACACGCTCACGAGTAACGCTTAACTCTTTTCCTATCTCTTCTAGAGTTCTGTCACTTTCATCATCCATAATTCCAAAACGAAGTTTTATTACAGCTTTTTCTCTTTCATTTAGTTGCTCTAATACACCCTCAATCTGAACTCTTAAATCATCCTTTAATATAGCATCTGCTGGAGAGATCGATGATTTATCTTCAATAAAGTCACCAAATCTTCCATCGTCTTCATTGCCGATAGGAGCTTCAAGGGATATAGGTTCCTTTGTTATTTTAATAACATTTTTAACCTTTTCAACAGAGAGACCAACTTCTTCTGCGATCTTATCTACATCTGGCTCTTTACCATGCTCTTGAAGATGCTTTCGCATAATTTTATTTATACGATTAATAGTTTCAATCATATGAATCGGAATACGAATTGTTCTTGCTTGATCGGCAATTGCGCGAGAAATAGCTTGACGAATCCACCAAGTTGCATAGGTTGAAAACTTATAGCCTTTTTGATATTCAAACTTATCAACAGCTTTCATAAGACCTATATTCCCCTCTTGAATAAGGTCAAGGAAAGGTAATCCACGATTAGTGTATCTTTTGGCGATAGAAACAACAAGTCTAAGATTTGATTTTGCCATCTTTGTTTTTGAAATTTCTGAGATATTTTTACCACGCTTAATCTGTTCTAAAATATCCATAAGCTTTTCAGGTTCCATATCAAAACTATTTTTTGAAGCTTCTTTTGTTTGAACAAGTTTTTTAATTTCCATATATGTGCTAACCATTGTAGCCTCAGGAACCATTCCTGCTATCTCTTCTTTGTTTAACTCTTGAATTTTCTCTACAAGAACTTTGTGATTGGCTTTTAAAGTTGCATTAAAAAGTGGCAATTTATATTCAAGCCTTTTTAATTCTTTATCATAACCATCATCACTTTTAAGCGCTGTTTCCATAGCTTTAACAAGTTCATTTATTAGTTTTGATGTAGGTCCTAAATCTAAAAGTTTTTCTTTTAAAACAGATTTTTTAAATGTAACACCAAGAAAGTATTGAATGACATCTTGCGTTATCTCACCATCTAAGTCTTCAGGTGCCTTTTCACTTAGTTTAACCCAGTCTTTCTTTGCTTTTTCAAGTGCCTTAAAGCTTAAGGTTACTTTTTCAACTCTACTTTTATCTTTCGCAGTTAGAGTTTTATCTTCATCATCTATACTGCTTTCACTGTTGTCTGCTTCATCAGAATCCTCTTTTTCATCTTCAAAACTTTTAAACAGCTCTTTAACTCTTCTCTCACGATTTATAAGAGGTTCTTTGTAATCCAAAATAAATTTGATGAGATATGGAACAGAACATATAGCATCTATGATAATACTTTCTCCACCCTCTATCTTTTTGCTAATTTCGATTTCTTCTTCTTTGGTTAAAAGTGGGATCTGTCCCATCTCGCGAAGATACATACGAACAGGGGAGTCTGATCGAGACCACTCAAGAAGTTCATGCTCTTTTAAGATATCAAACTTATCCAGTTCATTGTTTGCAAGCATTTTTCTTTGTGCATCTCTTCTAGCTTCAGCTTCTCTGTCGTTAAGCCTTTTTGCATGTTCACTAGATGTATAAAGACAAGTCTTATTTTTTGTCATCAGTTTGAAGATATTTTTTGCTTGTGCTGCTGTTGGTTGTTTTTCAAAAAGTTCAATTAGAGACTCGTAAGTTGCACAATCTTTTGATTTGTGATCTGTAAAAAATGAGTCTATAGCTTTGTTGAGTTCTTTTGCTGTCATAATTTAAATATGCCTTAATATTTTAAGATTTTTTAAAGAATGGATTATACCCAAATTATTTTAAATATATATTAAATTTAAATTAAAAAATTGGAACATCATTTGCTTTCTATTTAATATATTCAAAAAAAGGGATTTTATGCAAAGTGGATACTATAGTTCAGCTGCTGGTATGGTGACCCAGTTTAACCGCTTAGATACTATTGCAAATAATCTTGCTAATGTAAATACAGTAGGCTTTAAAGAAGATAATTTAGTTGTAGGTGATTTTATGCGTCTATATAAAGAAGCAAGAGATGAGCTACCAAACAAACAACACTCTGTAGATGGAGCAAAATTTATAAATAGAGCTATAACAAAAGCTCCTCAAATAGTAGATTCATATACCGATCACTCTCTTGGTAACATGCAGCTAACCAATAATAAAATGGATTTTGCTCTAAATAGAGAAGGTCTGTTTTTTTTAGTGAAAACACCGCAGGGGGTTAGGCTTACTAGAGATGGTTCTTTTACTAAAAGTGATGATGGAAAACTTGTTACTAAAAGTGGCTATGAAGTTCTGCCAAATGACTATTTTAGCTCTGGTGATAGCATAGAACTAAATGTTTATGAAACTATACTCGAATCAGACAAGCATGGACAACTATATACCAATCTACCAAATCAAGTAAAGATGGCTCTTAACTCTAAGCTTTTCATTGCTCAACCAGATAATATAGAGCTATTGAAAAAAGA
This sequence comes from Campylobacterota bacterium, assembly GCA_034659115.1. Classification (GTDB taxonomy): domain Bacteria; phylum Campylobacterota; class Campylobacteria; order Campylobacterales; family Sulfurimonadaceae; genus Sulfurimonas. The sequence continues at coordinate 8,016 of JAYEGN010000184.1, read as the reverse complement.
TGGCGATAATCTTTATAGATATGAAAATGCATCGGAACTTGAAAGTTTGGAAGATAACGATGCTGTCTTACAAGGTTTTGTTGAAAAGAGCAATGTTAATGCTGTAAAGATGATGACACAAATGATAGAAACAAATCGTTTAGTCGGGATGTATCAAAAAGCGATGCAAGTGCAGATGGACGATATGAATAATGACGCAATAAACAAAATAGCTAGAAAAGCTTAAAAGGAATAGATTATGATGCAATCACTATATACAGCCTCAACAGGAATGTTAGGTATGCAAACACAGATAGACACAACAGCAAATAATATAGCCAATGTAAATACGATTGGTTTTAAAAAATCTCGCGCAGAGTTTGCTGATTTAATGTATGCAGTAATGAATTATGCCGGAACAGCTACTAGTGATGTTACAAAAAGTCCTACCGGTATAGAAGTTGGTTTAGGTGCTAGACCAACAGCAATAAATAAAATATTTTCAGAGGGGAGTCTTAAGCAGACAGATAACCAGCTTGATTTAGCTATAACAGGTAGGGGTTTTTTTAAGCTACAGCTTCCCGATGGCACAGAAGTTTACACGAGAAATGGTGCTTTTAAAGTTGATGAAAATGGCAGCATGGTAAATAGCGATGGCTATAAACTAATTCCAGAGATTGTTATACCACCTGATTCTACAAATATCAGCATAGGAACAGATGGTATTGTAACTGTTGTTCAGCCTGGGCAAACACAGGCAGCTCAGATTGGTCAGATCACTACAACAAACTATATAAATCCAGCTGGATTGCACTCCCTTGGTGATAATTTATATATTGAAACTGATGCTTCAGGACAGCCACTCGAGGGAATTCCAGGTGTTGATGGATTAGGTATGCTCAAACAAGGATTTGTGGAGCTTAGCAATGTTGAGCTTGTTGTTGAATTGACAGATCTAATAACTGGTCAAAGAGCATATGATTCAAATTCAAAAGTGATTACAACAAGTGATGAGATGCTACAAACAACAAACAATCTTAAAAGGTAATTAAGTAAGACTTATGCTATAATGCTCTGAATTATAATTTCAGGATGGTTTTATATGACTTCTTTTACTTTGGTAGAGTATTTTTTATTTGTAAGTGTTGTTTTGTTAGGTCTTAGCATATATCTAAATATTAAGCAAAAACGCTTGCTTAATCAGCGTAAAAATAGTGAAGCCGCACTTATTAAAGAGGCTTATTTCGACCCTGTAACAGACTTGCCAAATAGAAAAAATATTGAGCTTGTTCTAAATGAGCAGATAGCTAGATCTGCAAGACATGGAAAATCTTTTTCAATTGTTTCAATAAACATAGGTAATTACCGCGACATCAAAATAAACTATAAAGATAAAGCTAATGATATCTTAGTTCAAATCGGAGACAGACTGCTTGAGTCTACACGCGATGAGGATATTTTATCTCATATTGAAGAAGATGAGTTTATTCTAGTTCTCAATGAGTATATAGAAGATGATAATCTAGATATACTATTTAGAAGAATCAATAATGCCCTTGAGGAAGGTATCGTTGATGAACATGGAACTCTAAAGATGGAAGCTGAAATTGGTAAAAGTAAGTATCCGGATGATGCTAGCGATGCGAGAGGTCTTATATATAAGGCTAAAAACCAAATTTTAAGCATCTAAAAAATATTTTTATAAAACTACAATCTCTTTTTGGATATAATCGCAAAAATATATCTAGGATTGTTATATGCAAAAAGCAAATATAGACGGAAAAGTTTGGACTTTCGGAAAAGATATTGACACAGATTTAATTATCGCTGCTCGCTATCTAAATACATCCGTGCCAGAAGAGTTAGCAAAACATGTTATGGAAGATGCAGACCCTGAATTCGTAAACAATATGAACATAGGCGATGTTATAGTTGCTGGTGAAAATTTTGGCTGCGGAAGCTCAAGAGAGCATGCACCAATAGCACTAAAAGCTGCTGGTGTTGCAGCGGTTATCGCACCAACATTTGCAAGAATTTTCTATAGAAACTCTTTTAATATGGGGCTTCCAATCTTTGAACTACCTCAGAGTGCAGAGATAAATGAAGGAGATGATATTAGCATAAATATGAACGATGGAACCATCACAAACAAAACTACAAATAAATCATACAATTTCACTCCTATTCCAGAGTTTATGCAAGAACTAATAGATGCAGGTGGATTGATGAACTTTGCGCAGAATGAAATAAAAGGTAAATAATGAAAAACTATAAAATAGCACTTATTAAAGGTGATGGAATAGGACCAGAAATAATCGATGAAGCCATTAAGGTTTTAGATGCAGTTTCTTCTTGCTGTGATTTTCACTTTGAATATGAAGAGGCACTGATGGGTGGTATAGCCTATGATATTACAGGAGATCCTCTTCCCAATGAAACTATCAATATATCACTCAACTCCGATGCTGTACTTTTTGGTGCTATTGGTGGAGATAAATGGGACTCTTTACCTAGAGAAAAAAGACCCGAAAGTGGACTTTTGAGATTTAGAAAAGCACTTGGTGTTTACGCTAACCTTCGTCCTGCTATCGTTTATGACGAGCTAGTAAACGCATCATCTCTTAAGCCTTCTGTTGTTCAAGGTGTTGATTTAATGGTTGTTCGTGAATTGATTGGTGGTATCTATTTTGGTGAACCAAAAGGTCGTGATGAAAACAAAGGTTGGAATACCATGGTTTATACTCGCGAAGAAATTGTTAGAATTGCTCATCAGGCATTTAAAATTGCTATGTCTAGAAATAAAAGAGTTTGTTCTATAGATAAAGCAAATGTTTTAGATGTTTCTCAACTATGGAGAGAAACTGTTATAGAAGTTGCAACTGAGTATCCTGAAGTTGAACTAACTCACATGTATGTAGATAATGCAGCTATGCAACTTATAAGAGATCCAAAACAGTTTGATGTTATGCTTACTGGAAATATATTTGGAGATATTTTAAGTGATGAGGCCAGTATGCTATCTGGATCCATAGGTCTTCTACCTTCAGCATCTGTTGGGGCTAAGATTGGCGTATATGAACCTATTCATGGTTCAGCACCAGATATTGCAGGGCAGGGGATTGCTAATCCTATAGCTACTATAGCCTCTGCATCGATGATGCTTAGATATGCTCTTAATGAAGGTATGGCCGCTGACAAGATAGATGAAGCTATTAAAAAAGCACTTAATGATGGATACAGAACACAAGATTTAGCACAGTTTGACGCTAAAGAAGTTTGTTCAACAAGTGAGATGGGTTCTATTATCGCAAACTATATTGTAAGGTAGATACGAAGATATATGCAAACTCTGACTTTAGCAAATATTTATGAACTTCAGGGTCTCAAAGATGAAGCGCTAGAAATTTATAAAGAAATTTTAAAAAAAGATCCTTCAAATAGTGATGCAAAGATTGCTATAAGAAGGCTTTGCGGAATGAGAAAAAAATTCTTACATGTAAACACTCAGATGAAAGATTTTTTCTTAAAGATGGAAGTTGATGTTGAGTTTAATGAGTTTGAAAGGTGGTTATTGAAATAATGGAATTAAAAGATGTAATATTATCAACCCTGGCTGAGATGGAAAGTAACGAAACAACAGAAAAAGCTCCAGATATCAAAACAGCTCCTGAAATAGAAAAAAAAGTTGAACTTCCTAAGAAAGAGTATAAGCAATCAGACGATGAGCTTATATTTTTAAACTCTTTAAGAGAAAAGCTCCTTGTTTTATTTGAAGGTTTTCAAGCACCCAACAACACCAATATAGAGGTAAAAATAGATATAACACTCAATTTTTTAGAATATGTTTTAGCTAGCATTGACTCAAGAACAGAGCAATTAGAAAAAGGAAGATTATAGTGAGTCAATATAGAGTTCTTGTAGATGCAGATGATGATAAAGGCTTAGTTTATAAGGTTTCTACAGTTTTTTACACAAATGGTCTCAATATATTATCTAATAGTGAGTTTGTTGATAAAGAAAATAATAAATTTTTTATGAGAAGTGTTGTCGAGGGAGATATTGATCTTAATGACTTAAAAAATAAACTTATAGATATATTACCATTGAGTGCCAATATTAAAGTAATAGCACCAAAGAAAAAAAATATTATTCTTATGGCAACAAAAGAGTTGCATGCTCTTGGAGATATATTGATTCGCCATGAATCTGGTGAGTTGGATGCTAATATCTTAGCTGTAATCTCAAACTATGACAAGCTAGAATCACTAGTAGCAAAGTTTAATATTCCATATATTACTGTATCGCATGAGAATTGTGAACGAATAGAGCATGAGCAAAAAATCATAGAGTGCATCGATGGTTTTGATGATGTTGATTATATAGTTCTTGCTAAATACATGCGTATTTTAACTCCTCGATTTGTAGAAACATATGAAGATAAAATTATAAATATACACCATTCATTTTTACCAGCATTTATAGGAGCGAATCCTTATAAGCAAGCTTATGATAGAGGTGTAAAAATCATAGGTGCTACAGCACATTTTGTAAACAATAACCTAGATGAGGGTCCAATTATCGCCCAAGAGGTTATACATGTGAACCATAAATATGGATGGAGGGATATGCAACGCTCAGGAAGAGATGTTGAAAAAGTAGTTCTCTCTCTTGCCTTAAAACTTGCCCTTGAAGACAGAATATTTGTATATGCAAATAAAACTGTAATCTTTTAATTTTGGAGCCTCTTTGTTTAATATAGTTCTTGTTAATCCTCAAATACCCAATAACACAGGTGCTATAGGTAGATTATGCGTAAATGCAGGTGCATCTTTACATCTCATAAAACCTATAGCTTTTGATATAGATGAAAAGGCAGTCCGTCGTGCTGGACTTGACTACTGGGAAAAACTAGACTTGCATGTATGGGAAAATATAGATGAATTTTTTCTTAAAAATAAAATAACAGATAATGCATACTTCGCAACAACAAAAACCGATAGACCATACTTTGATGCAAAATTTAAAGAAAATGATTTTATATTTTTTGGTAGTGAGACAGCAGGAATTCCAGAAGCCATTTTAAATAGACACAAAGAAAAAAACATAACAATACCCATGAGTAAAGATGGTAGAAGTTTAAATCTAGCTATAAGCACAGGAATAGTGCTCTATGATGCCATAAGACAAAACTACAATAGTTTTGAGGAGAATTGATGCATCCAATTGTAGATGGGATTATGGTGTTTCTTTTTGTATTGTTTATGATATTCATTTTTGGTGGTTATCATAAAAATAAATCTGCACAAAGAGAAGAGCAGTTTAAGAGAGAAGAGGAACAAAAAGCAAAAGATGACACTCCTTAAAAAACTTTATTGGCCCACGACTCAATAGAGTTTTCAAACCTTTCAAGTAGATTTTCTGCATTTTTTATAATAATAGACATTGCGAATCCTTTAATCAATTTTCTAAATAATACTCATTTTTACAACTTACTATTAAAAAAATGGCAATTTGTCATACTTTTTTTGACTTTCTTACAAAAAAATAATATAATTTAAAAAAAGGAGATATAACATGAGAAATTTCTTGGAGATTATTGAAGAAATTAAAAGTATTGCTTCTACCGAGTTCAATTCTGAAAAGATATTCGATAAAGATGTTGCAGATATATTAGGCATATCGCGGATGAATTTTGCAACCATGAAAAAAAGAAATAAAGTTCCTTTTGGAGAGCTTATGGATTTTTGTGCAGTAAGAAGCATATCTATCAACTGGATGCTTTATGGTCAATCACCAGAAAGTCTAGTAGAAGCTACAAATAAATTTTATATGGTTAAATACTTTAGTGATGTAAATGCAAGTGCAGGAGGAGGTGGTGCTGATGAGCAGTGTGAAGAGATAGAAGAGATTGAACTTCCAGAGCAGTTTGTTTCTATGCTTGGCGGAGAAAAAGAGCTAGGAAACATAGAGGCTATAAATGTTTCTGGTGATTCTATGGAACCAACTTTTAGTTATAACGATATAGTATTTATAAATAGAACAAAAACTGACCTTGGTCGAGGTGGAGTATTTACCATTAGAACTGAAGCTGGACTTTTTATAAAGCGTGCACAAAAAAGAATAGATGGAAAAATAGATATAATATCAGACAATGAAGTTTATTCTACTCAAACTCTTGATCCTTGTGACATAGAAGTTATAGGTAGGGTAGTTAGCAGATTTGGTGATGTTGATTAAGATTAAACTCTTTTAGAGATACCTATAAAGTGAGAAAATAGATTTGAAATATATATATTTATTGATATCTGCCCTGTTGTTTGTGGCTTGTAGTTCAACTAAAGAAGTTGTTGGGATTATAAAAGAACCTAAGAAACCTATGGAAGTATATGATTTGACTCATATTCCTCAAGAGGTTAGATTTTTTACAAAAGATTTAAACAACAGTGATAATATATACGATATTCAAAAAGAGTATGAAAAATATTATTTTAATGTTTGGAATGATCTCGTGCCTAGAGAAAGCCAAGAAGCGATAAAGTGGCCCTTTAAGCTTTATAAGTCTGGTAATAGTTATGGAGAAAATCTACAACTTTTAAAGCAGAGTTTTTTTGATGCAATGCTAGAAAATGCTAATTTTAGTAGCTATGGTTCTGTAAATAAAAGGGCTATATCTACAAAACACCTAAGTATTAGATCTTTTCCAACTGATAAACCATTGCTAAGAGATCCCAAAAAAGCAGGCGAAGGTTTTCCTTTTGATTATCTTCAAAATACTACCATTCAAGCAAATAAACCACTTTTTATATCACACTACTCTAAAGACAGGGCTTGGATATATATATTTAGCAGTTTTGCATCTGGCTGGGTAAAGAGCAGAGATATAGCTATAATAAAACAAGAACATGTTGAATTATGGCAAAAAGCTAAACAGATTATTTTTATAAAAGAAAACATACCATTATATGCACAAGATGGAACTTTTCTTTTTTACTCAAAAATAGGAACAATACTACCTTTGATTTCTGTAAACAAAAATAGTTTTACTGTTTTAGCTATTTCATCACATGCAACTACTGAGCCTTTATTTCAAAGGGTTGTTATATCAAAAGATATAGCACTTCGTAATGTTCTATCTATAAATAAAGATGCACTTGACATAGTCATGAATGAAATAATTAAGTCAAACTATGGATGGGGTGGCTTATATGGGCAAAGAGACTGCTCATCAACACTTCGTGACATGTATGCACCATTTGGCATATGGCTACCAAGAAATTCATCACAACAAGCTAAGGTTGGGAAAGTTATAAACTTAAAAGACTTAAATAATGAAGAAAAAATAGATACAATTAAAGAACAAGGCATTCCTTTTGAGACTTTATTATATAAGCAGGGGCATATAGTTCTTTATGTAGGCATACTAGATGATGAGATAATTATTTTTCATAATACATGGGGAGTGAAAACAAAAAAAGAGAACAAAGATGGCAGATTTGTCATAGGAAAGACTCTGTTTAGTACATTAAAATTGGGAAAAAACTTAAAAAATTATGATGAAAGCTCGGAACTCTTAAGAAACCTAGAGAGTATGAATATTATTACTCACTAATTGTTAGGCTTTTAAGTCTAGAAGTGTTCCTAACATGTCATCTTGTGTTTTTATTGCAGCCACATTTGCCGCCGTCATATCTTGGACTATAATTTGGTCTGGAAGCTCTTTAGATAGATTTGTTTGACTTGCTTTAGAGCCATTATCATCAGCTTTTCTACTGTTTGCACTTACTGAATTACCATTATCTTGCATAGTTGTGCTAGTTGGTATATAGTTATCGGTATTTGCATTTGCAATATTATTAGCACTTGCACTCATCATAGTTTGATGTGATTGTATTGAAGAAATATTGCTTGATATACTCATAACGAACTCCTTTGTCTAATCCTGATAGATTCATTATAGTCATTTATATCTAAAAGTAAGATTATACCCAAATAATTCCATAAGAATAAAAAATTTAAACTATCATTGCACTCAAGGCA
>JAYEGN010000183.1:0-1799 GCA_034659115.1 Campylobacterota bacterium | reverse complement strand
AGCATGGGAACTAGTGAAAGTTGTTTTTTAAATTATGATATACTAAAACAAAACTTATATTGTGGAGATTGTATCGTGACTAGGATAGATGAAAAAGAGATATTAGAAATCGAGAAACTAAAAGCAGACCTACAAAAAGTTATACAAGATTTAGGTAATGACAATCTTAAAGTAAAGTATGAAGCATGGCGACTAGCCTTTTATGGCATCGCTGTTGGAGCTGGTGGAACATTTGCAGTAGCAAAAACTCTGCAACTTTTGCAACAGTAAAAAACTTTTCCTTGTAAACTTATGCTATAATGCAAACTATGAGCAAACTAGATGAGAAGAAAGAGTACATCACTACACTAAGGGTGTATTTAGGATTTATTTTAGCTGTTATATTGTCGTTTGGTGCAGGATTGACAAAGTTATATATTTCAAATGAACATAGTATTTTGTTTTTTCTAGGGATATTAGTCATTTGTTTAGCAATGCTAGGATTCTTAAAGATAAATAAAACTTTGCATAAAGAGATTAAAAAGTTAAAGGATTTATAAGATGGACTTCCCCACAATAGCTATGATTTTAGTAACATTTGGTTTTATATACACTATTGGTTATAGTGTTTTAGAAATTACTTCTGATTAAAATAACAACAGGCAGTTTTTCTTTCCCTCGTTCCCAACTTTTAGTTGGGAATGCATATCCAAGTAGCTTAGTTTTAAGCTATAAATTCCCAAGCGGAGCATGGGAATATACTACTTTTTAAACCTCTTAAACACATTTTCAAAGTTTATGCTTGTCTTACATGTAGAGTCTTCAAAATCATAGCTTTGAGAGGAAAAATCGCCCTCTTTGTCGAACTTGCCATCTTTTAGTTTGTATAGTTTTGCTTTTAAGTCATCTGGATAAACTATGCAGTAGTAGAGAACTTTCTCTTTTTCATAGGTCTTAAACTTGTAACCCTCATCTCTTTTGGCAGTTGATGGAGAGATAACTTCTATGATGATTTGAGGTGCTTTTGTTATGTAGGCATCGTTAGGTTCATCGCAGATAAGGACAACATCAGGTCTCAAAACAGTGTCATCACTTAGTTTCCAATCTTCTTCGCCTATGATTAAGCATCTATCGCAGTCCATATTTCTTCTTAGTTCATAAGCTAGTTCATAAGCTATGGCTTGATGACTAATCATCGGAGATGGGGACATAGAGATAGGGTAGCCATCATAAAGTTCCCATTTGCCTTTCCAATCTTTGTAATCTGAGTAAGTGTAGTGTGGTTCGTAGTCTAATGCACCCATGATGTTGCTCCAAATATTTTATATATAAGATTATATCTTATTTTTCCCTCGTTCCTAGCTTGTAGTTGGGAATGCATACCCAGACTCAGAGATAAAATAAAACGCATTACTAATAAAAATGGAGATAAGAGTAAATCAAAAAGGTTTATGTGCTTAGGTTTTATATGTAAAGTTTTCATAATTGATTTTTCATCTTTTCTTTGGGCAACTATTGATAAATCTTCAAAGTCTTCTAGTATATTTTCAAATTCTTGCATCGATAAAACTACTGACATTTTTTCACCATTATCATTGGTGATATATTGAGGATGTAAATTCATTGACATAGTCATAATATACTCCATTTTTGATATAAATGCATTATAGCAAAATTTTATTTGATTTTAATACCCAAATAATTCCATAAGAATTTATAAAATTTATCTATGCTTGTGCTTAAGGGATGTTTAGTAAAAATTTTAAGCCACCTTATTGGTGGTGTAAATTTTTAATGAACCTGCCTTGAGTGCAATGATA
>JAYEGN010000182.1:0-9473 GCA_034659115.1 Campylobacterota bacterium | reverse complement strand
CTCTATATTTCACATGCTAAAACCCAAATAATTCCATAAGGATTTATAAAATTTATCTATGCTTGTGCTTAAGGGATGTTTAGTAAAAATTTTAAGCCACCTTATTGGTGGTGTAAATTTTTAATGAACCTGCCTTGAGTGCAATGATAGTTTAAATTTTTTATTCTTATGGAATTATTTGGGTAAAATATTTAGCATGTGAAAATACTCTTTTATGTGTTATACTTCTTCTACTAAAAAACAAGGACTTAATATTATGGAAGATTTTATCTATCCAGCTTCGTTGGCTGTAGTGGTTCTCTTATCATATAAATTTTGGCAAAATCACAATACATTCCTATTGATTATAGCTCTTGGAGTTGGTGTGTATATTATCTACTCTCATGAAACTGGTGATACTGCAACAAACTGGAAAAATAGTATGGTTGAGTCGATAAATGAGAGTGCAGAAGATTTTGTTGAGATTGGAGAAAATTCGGATGAAGAAGAGGTCAAGCACTAAGTATAATCTCCAGTACCTCTTTTGAGGTACTAGTGCCTGACTTTTTTCATTTAATATCTAAAATCTTTTTTTATAACCATGACAATAGGGCTTAGTCCCTTTTTTGTTATAGTAGTTCTGATGACCCTCATCAGCTTTATAATACTCCTGTTTGTCAAGAATTTTTGTTGCTACATCAAAACCATTTTCATACAGATGAGCCATAAGTTTTTTAATGGTATTTCTTTCATTTTCATTGTTTACAAAAACAGCAGATAGATACTGTTCTCCTATATCTGGACCCTGACCATCTGTTTGAGTAGGATCATGAATTTCAAAAAATACTCTAGCAATCTTTTCATAAGAGATTTGGCTCTTATCATAGATAACTTCAACTGCCTCTAGGTGACCTGTTCTTCCGCTAACTACCTCATAGTAGCCAGGATTTTTAACATGTCCGCCCATAAAACCTGAACTAACACTTTTTACACCATCAAGTTTTTCTAAGTAATACTCAACTCCCCAAAAACAACCACCTGCAAAATAAGCATAGGAGAGAGCTTCATCTTTTGGCGATGGAGTTACATCTAGCTTTAAAGATATAGAGTTTACGCAGTGTCTAGTGTTCTTTGAAGTAAAACCCTCACCCTCAAAAACATGACCAAGATGCCCTCCACATGTGGCACAAACTATCTCAACTCTTCTCCCATCTGCATCAGGTACTCTTTTTACAGCTCCATCTATCGCATCATCAAAACTAGGCCAACCACAATTGGAATCAAATTTATCACTAGATCTATAAAGAGGTGTGTCGCATATCTTGCATGCATAGGTACCATTCGATTTTTCGTTAGTATATTTACCAACATATGGAGCCTGTGTACCTTTGTCGATCAGTACATATTTTTCTTCATCACTAAGCTGTTCTATCTTACCCATCCAAGGTTTTAAATCCATCGCATTCATTGTTGTTATCAGCAGTACAAAAATTAAAAGCACTCTCATACCACAGCTCCTTATAATAATTTTGCACATTATAGAAAACTATTTTTAAATAAAGCGCTTAAAATAACTAACCGCTCTTTTTTCAAGCCAATATTTAGGTTTAAAAAAACTTCCCTCTACGAAGCCAACATGTCCGCCATTTGGATATATCTCTAGAGATACATATGATGATATCTCATCTTCATCTGGTATAACTTTTGGTGTCATAAATGGGTCGTCTATAGAGTGAATAATAAGTGTGTTAGTTTTGATATATTTTAAAAATTGTTTTGAACTTGATTTTGTGTAGTAATCAAGAGCTGAATCAAATCCGTGAATAGGGGCAGTATAAGCATCATCAAACTCCCAAAATGTTCTAAAACTTTTGATATCTTTTTTGTTTAGATTTATAAGAGATTTCATATCATGCATATCACATTTTTCTTCCAATGAACTATTGAGACTCTTCATAAGGTGGTGTTGGTAGATTTTTGAAAATCCTCTATCCATGCTATCTCCACAGATATCAAGTTGCATAGGTGCTGATACCGAGATAGCAGCTTTAAAGGGTGAACTTTGCTTTAACTCTCCTAGAAGTTTTAAGAGCATATTGCCGCCAAGTGAGTAACCAATTGCAAAGAATTTGGTATTTTTAAACCTTTTTTGCAGACTAGCTATAAACTCTAGGGCATCATCTGTTTTGCCACTGTGGTATGAAGAAGCCCTTATGTTCATAACACCAGAACAGCTACGAAAATGTACTATAACACTGTTAAAACCATTGCTATCTAGCTCTTTCATCGTTCCTTGAATATAGGGTGACTTGTAGGAGCCTGCTAGACCATGAAAGAGTATAACTATAGGTCTGTTATCTTCTTTGTTTTGTTTGTTATACCAATAACACTCAATGAAATCTCCATCACTAAGCTCAAACCTTTCTTTATCAAAATCATGATGAGGAATTTTTCTAAAAAGGGATGAATAGAGTGTTTGCACATGTCTATTTTTTAGTAAAAATGGTGGTTTAAATTGAGTACTCATAATAAAAGTTTAGCAAAAATTTTAAAATTTATCAAAACAAAATATTGAGATGGTTATAATGATAAACTTAATAAATCTAGGACAATTTATGAATAGAAAAAAAATATATAATCCTGAATCAACTGAGGATGTAAACAACAGAAAAATATTTGGTGGAGATCCAACAGGTATATTTGAGCTCAACAATATTAAATATCAGTGGGCATATAATCTTTGGGAAGTAATGTTAAACAATACATGGTTTCCTAAAGAGGTTGATATGACTCGTGATGTAAATGACTATAAAAATTTAACAGAGCCTGAAAAGACCGCTTATGACAAGGCTCTTTCACAACTGATTTTTATGGATTCTTTGCAAACAAACAATCTTATCGATAATGTAAACCCCTATGTAACCTCTCCAGAGATAAATCTAATCTTGGTTCGTCAATCATTTGAAGAAGCTCTTCACTCACAGTCATACGCTGTTATGGTTGATAGTATATCTACAAACTCTGAAGAGATTTATGAACTTTGGAGACAAGATATGATGCTTAAAGGAAAAAATGATGCAATAGCTGCTGTTTATCAGGAGTTAGCATCCAATCCAACTGAGCATAACTTTGTAAAAGCTTGTTTTGCCAATCAAATTTTAGAGGGCATATATTTTTATAGTGGATTTACTTATATATACACACTTGCAAGAAGTGGGAAGATGTTAGGAAGTGCACAGATGATTCGCTTTATTCAAAGAGATGAGGTAACACATCTTATACTTTTTCAAAATCTTATAAATACGCTTCGCAAAGAGAGACCAGACCTTTTTACCGATAAGCTAAAAGAGGAGGTTATCGAGATGTTTAAACAAGCTGTAAAGCTAGAAACTGATTGGGGTAAGTATATTACTCAGGGTCAGATCTTAGGTTTAACAGATGCTATTGTTGAGCAATATATTCAGTTCTTAGCTGATGAAAGATTGACCGCTGTTGGATTTGAAGCACTTTACAATGTAGATAATCCTATAAAATGGGTAGATGATTTTGCAAAATTTAATGATCAAAAAACAAACTTCTTTGAAGGCACTGTTACTAACTACTCAAAGGGTAGTTTAACTTTTGATGATGATTTCTAATAAACGATGATAAGTAAAATTGTAAAATTTGGTTCTGTTGGTGCTTTAGGTTCATTAACTAACATAGCCGTATTTAGTAGTTTGACTCTTTTAGATGTCAATTACAATTTTGCTTCTATTGCAGCATTTTTAGTTGCTGTTACGCAGAACTATACGCTCAATAAAAAATGGACATTTAAAGATCACAACACAAAAACTAAAAAGAAATTTGTTAAGTATTTTATGCTCAATTTTTCAAGCTTTTTTGTAAACTTACTTGTGTTAAATCTTGTAGTTATGAATTTTGGAGATGATAATATAACCAAAATAGCAGGTCAGATAGCTGGCATAGCTGTAGCTATGGGCTTTAACTTTTTAGGTAGTTATTTAGTTATTTTTGCAAAATCAAAGGATGAAGATGAATAAAGCTATTGTTGTTATTCCAACATACAATGAGATCGACAATATAGAGATTATTTTAGAAAAAACTTTTTCTCTAAATCTAGGTTTAGATATATTGGTTATGGATGATAACTCCCCAGATAAAACATATGCAAAAGTTCAAGAGATTATAGATTCTAATCTATATGATAAACAGCTTCATCTAGTTATTAGAGAAAAAAAAGAGGGCTTAGGTAAAGCATATATAGCTGGGTTCAGATGGTGTTTGCAAAGAGATTATGAGTACATCATAGAGATGGATGCAGATCTTTCGCATGACCCTAAATATTTAGAATCTTTTTTAGAAAATATAAAAGAAAATGATTTAGTTATTGGTAGTAGATATGTTGAGGGTGGTGGAGTTGTTAACTGGTCTGCCTCTCGAAAATTTATAAGCAGTGGAGGAAGTTTTTACTCAAGAACTATACTTGGCATAGATATTCAAGATGTCACCGGTGGCTTTAAATGCTTTAGAAGAAAGGTTTTACAAGATATAGATTTAGATAACCTTATAACAACTGGTTATGCTTTTCAGATAGAGATGAACTATAGAACAGCGTTGATGGGTTTTAGAATCAAAGAGATTCCTATCATCTTTGAAGATAGAGTTGCTGGACAATCCAAGATGAGTAAGAAAATATTTGCAGAAGCACTACTAAAAGTTTTACTCCTTAGATTACATAAAAAAGAGATTATAAAGCAAAATGCAAAATAGAGAAAAATTTGTACTAATTTTTTATACACTTTTTAATCTTATAAGCAATCAGTTTATAAAATTTTACTCTGATGAGAATTACTACTGGCTTTGGTCTAAAAAGTTAGATTTTTCATATTTTGATCATCCTCCCATGGTTGCTTACATCATCAAAGCCACAACTCTATTTAGTGATGAGGCATTTTTTGTAAGACTTGGTGCTGCCTTGATGGTATCAGGGACAGCTTACATGTTGTATGTTTTAGCTAAAAAAATGTTTGATGAAAAAACAGCAATCTATACATTTTATATCTACATTAGTAGTGTAATAATTATAGCGGCTTCCACTCTAATGACACCAGATATACCACTAATGTTTTTTACCGTACTTCTTCTTTATAGTGCATATATCTATCTTGATGAAGATGATAAAAGATACGCTTTACTTACGGGTTTTGCCGCAGGAGCGATGATTCTCTCAAAATATACCGGTATTCTTATAATTTTTACACTCTTGGTCTATATATCGATATATAAACGGCATGTATTTAAAGATAGGTACTTTTATGCCGCTCTAGCCATCGCTACTATAATTTTTTCACCAGTGCTATATTGGAACTACATGTATGATTTTATCTCCTTTACATTTCAGTTAGATCATGGATTATCTCAAGAGAAAATATTTAAACCAAAAGAGTTGTTTAGCTTTGTTGGTGCTCAACTTGTCTTGTTTCATCCTCTATATTTTTTACCTCTTATCTATTTTATATTTAGAGATAAAGATAGGTTTGAAAGAAAAAAAGTTTATCTACTTTTGCCATTTTTATTTGTGGTAATATTTTTTAGTTACAACTCAGCCTTTAAATATGCAAATGCACAGTGGGCAGGACCAGGCTATCTTAGTGCTTCGATACTACTAGGATATTATCTAGCTAAATATGATTTAAAAAAACTTCTTATTGTTGCTCTTGCTTTGAGTACCTTTGTTATGCTAGCTTTAAAAACTCCTCTTGGAGAGTATATAAAACCGATAAAAAAAGTACATGCTAGGCTTGGCAAGATAGATAATTTTTCTGCAGAGATAAAAGCTATGAATATAGATATAGATAGTTATGATTATATCTTGGTAGATGATTATCATGGCTCAGAGGTCGCATACTACTATAGAAAGTATGATAATATTTTGGTACTAAATACAGCAAGATTTTCAAACTTTAATATCTGGAGAAATAGAGAGTTAGGTATAGATATGCAAAGTCCTATAAAAACTATTCCATCTCTTGGAAAAGCTATATATATCGGTTCAAGCAAGTACCACTATGAGGAGATAGCAAAACTTTTTACTAACCATAAAGTTTTAGCATATGAAGAAAAAAAAGTTGCAAATAAAGACCTACGATACTATTTTGTAGAGTTTAAAAATTAACAAATAGGAATAAAATGGATAACTATAATTTATGCTCACTTCTCTTTGATACAGTTACCCCTGATTATAACACTAATCTTCAGACACTTTTAGAGTTAGTAGAACAAACAGCTCCAAACTCTTTGATTGTAGCACCTGAAGTTTGTTTGACTAGTTATGATTATGATAACTTAGAAGAGGTTTTAAGCTTCGCACATGTAGCAACCGAGGCTATAAAAAAAGTATCACAAAACAAAATAATCATACTTACTATGATTGAAAGAAGAGATGGTAAAGTTTTTAATTTTGCTAAGATTTTTCATAATGGTGCTGTTGTTTATGAACAAGCTAAAGCAAAACTTTTTAAGTTTGGTGATGAACATAAGTACATAGACTCAGGCAGCGTAGATGATATAGGCATAGTAGAAGTGGATGGTCTAAAGATAGGTATCCTTATATGCTTTGAACTTCGTTTTAAAGATTTTTGGCAAAAGCTAGAGGGTGCTGATATTATAGCTATTCCTGCTTGGTGGGGAGTTTTAAGAACTGAAAATTTTAAGGCTATCACACAAACACTAGCAATTATAAATCAATGCTACTTAGTTGCTAGTGACTCAAAAGATGATGAGTGTACAAAGATGAGCGGGATAATAGACCCACATGGCAATGTCCTAAGAAATACAGATATGGCTAGACTAGAAGTTGCATATGCAAAAAAAGAGATAGATATTATGAGAAGATATATGGATGTTGGTATTGGATAGAATTACTGCAAAAAAAACAGCAAGATTAGCAGATGAGTGCAACCAAAAATTCCCTTTAAGTGATGAGGTAAAACAAGCTATAGCTAAGACAGATAGAGAACGATTTGTTCCAACAGGTTTTAAGCATAATGCTTATAAACTTGATGCTCTCCCTTTGGGTTCAGCTCAATGGATAAGCTCCCCATTGACGGTGGCTAAGATGACAGAATACTTAGAGCCAAAAGGTGCAGATAGAGTTTTAGAAATTGGCTGTGGCAGTGGCTATCAAGCTGCTGTTCTTTCGCATCTGTTTCGTGGAGTTTTTACTATAGAGAGAATAGAATCGTTGATGATAGAAGCAAAATCTCGTTTTAGAGATCTAGAAATATCCAACATTCACACAAGAACAGATGATGGACAAAACGGCTGGATACAGTATGCTCCCTACGATAGAATCATTTTTTCTGCTTCTGCAAAAGAGATTCCTCAAAAACTATTTGATCAGCTAAGAGATGGCGGAATTTTAGTCGCTCCCATAGAGTCAGGTGATAAACAAATCATAACAAGCTTTAAAAAAAGTGGCTCACATGTGAGGGCAACTAAACTTGAATCTTGCGATTTTGTACCTGTTTTGGATGGGGTACAAAAGTAACTGAGGTAAAGGAAAAATTTTGATAAAAAAAGATCACATATGGAAGTAGGTAAATTTAAGAACTTGAAGATACTTATACTCTTTTATCTGCTTTTTACCACAAACCTATTTTCTTCTGTAGAGTTTCAGGATGCCTATAAGAGTTACAAAGCTGATGACTTTAAAAAATCACTTGAAATGTTTCTTGAGTTAGCAGAGGTTGGGGATTATGATGCTGCCTATATCTTAGGTTACATGTACGAGCATGGAGAGGGTTGTGATATAGATATGTCACAGTCTGCTAAGTGGTATAAGGTATCCTCAAAAGGTTACTATAATCAACTTAAATATAACCAAACAAGAGATGTGGATAAAAACCAAAGAAAGATATATGAGAGCATAAAAAAATCTAAAGATACAGATACTAGAGATACTATCAGACAATATACGCAGTCCCTATATAATATAAAAGCTCATAAAGAAAACTATTTTCTACCTATAAGCTATAGGTTTAATGGTACCTATGAAGATACAAATAAACATCAAGCAAGAGATGTTGAAACAGAGTTTCAAGTAAGTCTAAAGTTTGATTTTACCTCAAACCTATTGGGGCTAGATGAGATATATTCAGTTGCATATACTCAACTTGCATTTTGGCAACTCTATAGTGATTCAGCTTACTTTAGAGAAACAAACTATAATCCAGAGTTTTTTATAACATTTCCAATGTCTACTACTGAAAACTCAGATTTTTTAAAAGGTATCAGAGTTGCATTTGAGCATGAATCAAATGGTAGAGGTGGAAAAGAAGAGAGGTCTTGGAACTTTGTAAGCAGTAGTTTCTTTTTTCAGTACAAAATTATTTTTAGTGAGCTAAAGCTATGGTATAGAGTTGATAACCTTAGAAGTAAAAGCTATGACTACAATCCAGAACTTATAGACTATTTGGGATATGGCTATCTTAAATTTTTAGTGCCATATAAGAAACATCTTTTTGAACTCAAACTAAGACATAATTTTAGTGATAGTGGAGCGATAGAGGCAAGCTATACCTACCCCTTATTTGAAAGAAAAGATCTATTTTTATATCTTAAAGGTTTTAGTGGTTATGGAGAGAGTCTTATAGATTATGATAATAAGGTAAACAAAGTTGGTGTAGGATTTAGTATATCAAGGTAGCTATAATGATTCCTCTTCAAATCTTACATCAACTTTTATGTTTCCGTTGTTGTTTTGGTAGATTAGGATATTTGAATTGCAGTTCAATCAATTTCTTAAATTCTCTCGAAACAACCTAAAATAGAGGCTTTGTCCTGAAACAAGGACTTTCACATATAACAAATTTGTTCAATTATACCCCCTAATCAATAGTTAAAAGTGTACAAATAATGTACAAAACCTAACCTTAAGCAGCAAGCTCTGAAAGAAGATACAGTTTACTCGCAGACTCTTTTGCTTTACTAACATCATCATCTCGCAATGCTTCTCTTATTGCATCGATTTTTAAGGCATCGTCTAGTGATAAATAAGGTGCCCAATCATTATCTGTTGTATTAATGAGTTCAACTTCCACTTCAGCAATATATTTACCTTCATGAATCATTTTCGTATGTTTTCTGCTATGCATTATTTCTCCTTGTAAATGTTTTGTCCCATTTTTCTTCACTTGGGATATATGCCGTAATCAATACAGCTGGTTCACTCTTTTCTTTTGGTATTCCCCAAACTGTGTGCATGGGATTGCCATATCTATCTTGTTGGAGTAATAAAACTGATGCACCTTTAAACGCATCAGGATAATCTTCAACAACAGTCGCTTCAGATATAGATGCTATTACATCTGTAACCAGAAGCCCATCTTCCGCCAACTCATCATATCCATGACTTGAAATAAGAATATTTTTCTTTAACACTAACTCTTTTATCGATTGATATGTTTGGCTCTCGATAGTCTTAGACATAT
>JAYEGN010000181.1:0-1860 GCA_034659115.1 Campylobacterota bacterium | reverse complement strand
TTTTTTACAAGTAATTTTAACCTCTTCTAATAAGTTTACTAAAGTATCAAAAAGTACGCCACTACTTACTTCTGCTACTTTAAATGCTTCTATAATCTCCTCTTTATTTTCAGCACAGTTATTAGTTTCTATACATGAAACAGCTCTTTTTATAGCACTGTGTACTTCAGTATGTGGAGCTTCGATTTTAGAGTATGAAGGAAAAGTGGAAAATATTTTTTTCCCATCTCCTTTATAGTACCAATTTCCAAAGCGACACTCATGATGATCGACAAAACTAGAAGTAAGTCTATTTTGAAAAACCGATTCATAGCCTTTTATCTTAAATAAAGATTTATCTAATTTAAGTAAATCAAAAAATGTTGCTTGAGAAAGTAGTTTACTTTTTTCATTAGAACATTTAGATGTCATTATGATTTCGTCAAGCTCTGCTTGGAAATTATGAATTTTACTTGCTGAATCATTAACAATTGTCTCCATTTTTTTGTTGTTACCAAGTGAACTCGCTGAGTTTTGTTTTAGCAGATTTATATTTACTTCAACTTCTGCCGTTGCTTTTTGAGTTCTCTCTGCTAGTTTTCTAACTTCATCTGCAACAACCGCAAAACCACGACCATGTTCACCAGCCCTTGCTGCTTCAATGGCTGCATTGAGTGCTAAGAGATTTGTTTGTTCAGATATATCTTTGATGAGTTCAATTATATTTGTAATATCCCCTACGCTTGAATATAGGTTATTTGCATTTTCAAAAGATTCGTTAGAAAGTAAAGTTATATCTTCCATAGACTGAACAATCTCTATCATCTCATTGTTAAAAACAGACATCTGCTCTTCAGCTTTTTCATTTGTCTCAATTAAATCTTGATGTTTATCGATTCCCTGAGACATACTCTCTTGAATACTAGACATATTTGCTGCAACACCATCTATCATCTCTTTGGATATACCAACAAATAGATCACTTTTTTTCAAACTATCACTTGCTTTATTCTTATGCTCTAGAGCTGTCTCTGTTTTCTTAGTTGCTTCATTTGACAACTCTTCAGCTTTTTCAATAAACCTGTTAAATAGATTAGCTACAACAGATAGCTCATCTTCTGTTTTAACTACGACTCTTTTTGTTAAATCACCATCACCCTCTAAAAGGTCTTCGACTGTCTCTTTCAATGCCTGAGTTGAATTGAGGATACTTCTCATTACTAAATAAATAATAATTGTAAAAAGTAGTAAACCAATTATAGAAAATATTATAATAGATGTTACTAAGTTATTTTTTTCATTTTCATATTTAGTTTTTAGTTCATCTGCTTGTTTTGATAATTTAGCAAGACATGGTAGGATTTGAAATTTTAAACCTCTCCATAACTTCAATGATTTTTTTGCCTCAGATGTAGCTGGAATAGCATTAGTCAATATAATATCTAAAAGTTGATTTCCATGTTTTAAGAATTGTAAATAAGGCTCTTCAAATTTTTTATAACTTTTTGCATCTAATTGCTTAAGTTTACTAAATGCATTAGATAAATCTTTTAAACCTTTTTTCATTGTATTTTTAGGTTTTTGTTTTGTTATCTCAGTTGACGCAACCATTCTTGAGCTATTAAACAAAAGTCCTGCAACCATTATCGACTTTAATGTGCTCTCTTTTTTTAGAACAATATCCGTTGTATTATATAAATTATTTAAACTTTGTACTTGAGTGTAAGTAGCTAAAAAATTAAATATAAAACCAATGACAATAGCGATTATAAGAAAATTTCTTTTTCCTTTTATGGTTGAGAGCATCGTGGCTTATCCTTCGTCTAATATATTTACCAACTAAATAGTTAAAACAATGATACTCTTATATATATTTAACCA
>JAYEGN010000180.1:0-1874 GCA_034659115.1 Campylobacterota bacterium | reverse complement strand
TGATAATAATATTTATCAGCAAATAAACTATTTTCATTATTGAACATAAAGCTATACCTTGAAACAGCATTAACAATAATTGAAGTTTTTTTATTAATATCATAAATAAATGCAGATTCTAATCTTACAGGAATACCATAAAAATGTTTATCTAAAGGACTGAACTTTCGCACCAAATAAAACCTATAGTTTCAAGAGGTTAAAAAGATAAAAAAGCAGCATAATGCCTTGCGTAAATGCATGGTTTTCAGTATCTTTATAGTGTCTAATAAAAAAATACCATTATGCTACAAAACAAAGATATATCTAAAATTCAAGAAATAAAAACACTTTTTAAGGATAGTTGGATTGAACTAGATTTTTTCACAACGCAGTTAGAACTCTTTCATTTCACCAAAGCTTCAAAAATATTTCAAACTATAAAGAAGAGTGGTGTGCCTGTTTGGGATATCCTCAAATTATTACTGATACTTCCATTTACAGGAGTAGAAAATATCAACTCGTTATACAATAATAAATTAGCTCCAAAAGTAAAAGGAAAAAAAGATGCTTATTACAGATTACTTGGCAATCAACGTATAAACTGGCGTAACATATTACTTTTATTTGTAAAGCATTATCTAAAATTAGATGAAAAATTCAGTAAAACAGATAATGAAAATAAGTGTTTAATATTTGATGATACAGAAATAAAAAAAACAGGAAAAGCAATAGAGGGAGTCTCAAAGATACATAGTCATGTTAGTCAAAAGTTTGTTTTTGGATATAAATTACTTGTTGCAGGTTATTGGAATGGAAGTGTTTTTATACCAGTTGATTTTAGTTTTCATAGAGAAAGCAAAAACAATCTTAAAAAGAAATATGGACTAACAAAAAAGGAGTATAAAAATCAAAAGAAAACCCAAAGAGAGAACGGAATGCCTGTTGTTAGGCGTTTTAAAGAACTCAATAAAAAGAAAAACGAAATAATTATCCAGATGTTTAAAAGAATAAATCAACGAAAAATTTCGGTAGATTATATTCTTATAGACAGTTGGTTTACAACCATATCCTTACTTTCAAAACTAATACAGATAAACAAAAAGATACATATTATTGGAATGTACAAATACAATAGCAAAGTGAGTATTGATGGTAAAGAGCACACAATAAAACAACTTAGGAGATCTAAAAAAGGTATCAAACGCTCGCGTGTTACAGGTTTTTATCATATGAGCTTTGTCGGTGATGTTGATGGATTGAGAGTAAAAGTGTTCTTATCAAGAAAAGGAAAAAATGGTGCTTGGCATACTATTATTTCAACAGATACAAGTTTATCTTTCAATAAAATGATAGAGATATACAACATCAGATGGTCAATAGAAGTTTTCTTTAAAGAGGCAAAACAACTACTGGGCTTAGGAAAAAGCCAATCAACAAATTTTGATGTACAAATAGCTCAAACAACAATTACGATGATACAGTACTTGATGATTAGCCTCAAATATAGAATGGAAGCTTATGAAACAATTAATGGATTGTTTAAAGATGTAAAGCAGGATTATATTGAACATAAGTTAGATGAACGATTATTATCAGCTATAATAGATATTCTTATTGTTTTGGAGTTTCTTGGAGTGGAATTTAATTATGAAACAACTATCAGTAACTTAATTAGTTACTCTGAAAAATTTAATTTTCTCAAAAACATTGAAAAAACACCTAAAGATTGTAAATTAACAGCTTAATTATAAGTGCGAAAGTTCAGTAAATAGAGTTAAAAATCAAATTCAATTCTTTTGCTTCTTGCCACAATGGTTTTGCTTCATCTTTTAATTCCGGAACAGCAACTGCAATCATTCTAATAATTAGTTTTATTGGTCATTTTTTAGATT
>JAYEGN010000179.1:0-9705 GCA_034659115.1 Campylobacterota bacterium | reverse complement strand
ATGGATAATGAATTTTTAGATGTTGCCAATAAGATTCGCAAGCGTTTAGCCAATGATTTTGATGAGTTAGAACTTCTTGTTAAGAAGAAAAAAAGTAAATACAACAAAGAACTCTATGTAACAAAATTTAAGTCAGAAAATGAAGAAAAGTGTAATAATGACTCTAAAAAAGATACTAAGTTAGAAAATAAAAAAAGTGTAATAAAAAAGATTGAATTAGAATTTGACTAAATTTTATTGCAAATTGACATATAATCTATTTTTTTATTTTTTTTATGATAATTTTTCTTCATGGCAAGAAAATCAAAAAAACTACAATTCGATTTAACAGAAAACAAACTCTCAAAAAATGACACAAGAGTACATTTTGATAAGGAAGATAGTCTTTTAGCCGAAGAACATTACGGTTATTATCTTATGAGTACATCTACAAGTGCGGGAGGTGGAAATATAAATAGAGTATACCTCTCTTCAAAACATAGAGATGAATATATGGATAGAAAGAGAAATGGTAAAAAAACTAAGACCCCACAAGGTACATACTACCTTTTTAATAATCATTTCAACTATCTATCTTTAATAAAAAATACAATTAATATAATTTTCACAGAAAGGTTAACTAATTCAGTAACAAGAAAATATATAAATGGCTTCAATATATTTTTGGACTCTCTTGGAGTTAGAGGAAGAGATATTGAATTTTTTAATGAAATTGCTTTAAGTGATGTCAACCATATAATCGATTATATTGAAACATTAAGAACTTTTGGAAAAGAAGACTATTGGGCTATTACTTATTTTCTTCATCAATCATCTTTAATCAATAGTTTTGTCAAAAATAAGTTAGAGGAAATCAAAGAAAAACTTGATGCAGAAAAAGAAAATAATGATTCTAACCTAGCATTGCCTTCAAGTGTTATATACCAACTAGAGTATCATATAAAAAAAGAATTTGGAGAACTAAAAATTACTGCTGAAAATAAAAATAATTGGTTAATCGAATACTCTAATGGTTCTTATATGAGTAAAGAGAATATACTAAAAACTATATTTTATTTTTTAGAGGATAAGTCAATAAAAAATCAACGACAAACTCTTCTACTTTCCTTATTGCTTTATAAACTAAAAATAGATTTCAAGACAGATATAATTGATTTTATACAGACACCTGTAAATACAGTAAGAATGTATGGAAAAGAAAAGCGAAAAAAATATTTTGATGAATACAATAAATATAAGGAGATGTCTGACTCAGGTGTTTATTTGTTATCAGAAAATAAAGAAAAATTTTCATTATATTGGTTAATAAATATATTCCCTGATTATCCATATATAAAAGAACCTTGTGAGCTATATTCAGAGATAGTTAAAAATATGGATGCTTACAAACAAATGGTCCGAAATACTATAAAACTCGATAATAAAAAAGTTGATAAATACGTATTTCCAATACTTGCAGATATTTATCCGATGTATTTGCATACGTTGATTCAAGTTGGAGCAAATCAAGAGAATATTCAAGATATTAGAACCTTTATAGATGATGATGGTATGGTAAAAATACTTGGAGATAATTTAGGGATCTTTACTGTTGTAGATACTTTAAAGAAACGAGTTAACAAAGAAATATCGATTACTATTAAAAATGATTCAGTGCTGTATAAATATTTTTCTCTGTACATGAGATTGTATTCTGATGTATAAAAAAGGTCCAAATCCAATTATTTCTTTCAATATGTTAAACCTTGCCCAAGATATAATAAAGAACCTATCAAAGTATATGACAGAAACTCTACCGTATGTGTTATAAAATCTCCAGAATCTTTTTATGAAAAGTATGAAATATTTGATATTGATGGCACTAAAATTAAAGGATTGGATCATAGGTTAATTCGAAAAAGTCATACATATCAAGATTTTTTAAAAGGTAAGGAAGAGTTTGAAAGGCAGCAAAGAAAAAATCATGACTCTGGTATGACAACAAAAAAATACTACGAAAATCAAAATTTGGAATGGCGAGAAGCAAATAGACACAAGATAGCTTTAGCTCAAAACTTGGTTGTTGGAATTTTTAAAGGTGAAATAACTAGAGATGAACATAAAACAGCGAAGTTATTCTATGGTCCTCTTGCTGATTGTAAAGATAATAAAAATCCATCTTTTGAGAATACTCCTACAATGAAAGATAACGAAGTTTGTACAGATTGGACAAAGTGTTTAACATGTAAAAAGTCAATTGCTATTCCGAAAATTCACGGACCAATAATTTATGCATGGATTGACTATATGGAACAACAAAGAAAAGAGGAGTTTTTAAGAGAAATTGATTGGGAAAAAGAATTTAAATTGGACCATGATGCTGCAAAAGATGCTGTAAGTCATTTTACTGAAGAAGAAAAAGCATATTGCGATAAAGAAAAATATAAACATAGAGAATTTATAAGAATGAAATTTTCAAAAACAGTAAAAACAAAAGGATTACAATATGCCTAATCAAGATATTTTAGAGAAGTTAAAAAATTGTTACACGATTCAAGATATACAAGAACTATTTAAAGATATACGGTTTCCAAATGCTGATAAGAGTCTGTTTTTTTCAGATAAAATTTCTTTTATTGGAAGTGGATTAATTCCGACAAATAAGAGCTTGATTGATACTGATAATGTGTTAGGGTTGTTTTCAAGATTATTAATTTTTCTAAAAATGAGTGGTTATATAGGTAAGATTCCAAAAAACACTGGTGGACTCGGTTGTGCTGGTAGTATTAATTCAGTATTCAACGATTTGCAGACAATCAAAAATATTGATTCTATTGATGAAGTGAATGAAGATATGATAGATGCATATATTCAAATGAACCTAGATAAGGGAATCTCATCTATAACAATACATTCGAAACTTAAACAGGTACAAGAACACCATTTTTATCAAACTATTGAATTACCTATGTTTTTACAATTAAATAGTGATATATTCAAGTCGAATGAAAAATATATTGAGCTAGAAAAAGCTGCTAAAGAGGCATTTAATAAAGTGAGTCAAGATATAGGTACGAGGGTGACTTATCCCCTGCCTGAACTCAAAAAACTAATTTTTTACTCAATTTTTTATGTGGAAAACTATTCTAATGAATTGCTTGATGCAGCTAAATTTATTGTTAATACGAAAACAATATCAGCATCTCAGCAATAC
Organism: Campylobacterota bacterium; assembly: GCA_034659115.1. GTDB lineage: Bacteria > Campylobacterota > Campylobacteria > Campylobacterales > Sulfurimonadaceae > Sulfurimonas. The sequence goes on along the minus strand of JAYEGN010000179.1, from coordinate 6,512 downwards.
ACAAAAAGTGTTAAGTTTTTTCAAAAACATAAATTATTTAAAGAACCGATTTTAAGAGAACTTCAAAAAGAGGTTAACAAAGTTGATGCTTTATATGCCAACAATAAAGGGAAGAATAAAGGTAGAAAACTAAATGTATCATCGATTAGAAAAAGTTGTATTGAAGCTATTAGAACTCTTGAGGCTGCTTGTATTTCAATATCGTTAATGATGACAGGTATGCGAGTTTCTGAATTAACAACACTTGATAGAGATTTGAAAATCACACAAGATGAGCATTATAATCTACAAAGAATTGTGTATAAAACTGCTGCGACAGAAGATGGCGAGCCTTTATCAATGCCAATTCCTGAAATTTGTAAAACAGCATTAGAAACTTTATCAATGCTAGCAACCATTAAAGATAATAATACATATACTAATATTATTCTTCAACCAATAGAAAAAAAAGAGATTTCCCCTATACGTCCATCACGAATTAATAATTTATTGAATTGGTATTGTGAAAAACTTGACTTAGAAAAAATAATTACGCCTCATCAATTTAGGCATGCTATGGCTTATCTTATTGTTCATATTCATGAAAATGATGGACTAGAACTAGCGAGAATGTTTTTGGGACACACTTCAATAACTATGACACTTCAATATATGGCTCACTATAACAATGAAATAAAAGATGCGATGCAGGAACTATCAGAAGAAGAGTCAAAACACTTAGTGAACAAAATAACAGAGCAGATACATGAGAATAAGAGATTATTTGGCGAAAATGGAAAAAGACTGACTCAGGGTTATAAGTTTGCAGGACAGCAGATAGATAGCTTTACAAAATTACTTAGAAAAGGGTTGTTACAGTTAATCAATGAACAAAAGCTAGCAATTATTCAAACTCCAACAAACCTGTGTATGCATGACCTCTCAAAACCAGAAGAATTAGCATGTCAAAGAGGATTTAATATAACTGAAATAGTAGCCAATGGACCAGCACCTTCGAGATGCAAAGGTGCTAATTGTGGCTGTTCTATATATTTTGAGGAAGATATTGAGCAATTAAAAGAAAATATGTATTCAGATATTGATCCAGAACTTAGAACTAGGCTTGAGCAAAATACATATTTTATGGAAGCTGGTGGCTTTGAACAAGATCCCTTTAGGAAACTAATCAAAGAGTATGATGAATACAAAGAAGGAAGTGCATAATGGCAAGGGATAAAAAAGAAATTAGAGAATTAAAAATTAAAGCTTTAAATGAAGCTGTTGAAACTTTAAAAGAAGAATCAACTCCAATATCAAATCAAGTTACATTTGCGAAGGTAACAGCCTTAGCAAATGAGTCATATGCTGATAAACTACCTACAAAAATAGAAGAAGGAAGTATTAAAAGACCAAGCTCTAAAGAGTTTGAAGATATTAAAACAGTTATTGATAATTTTAGAGAAGAATGTAGAAATATTAAAGTTGCTGTTCCAAAAAAAGCTGTAAAAGAAACTACAAAATTAAAGTCACAAATTGATCTTCTTGTGTCTCATATTGCACAGTTCTATGATGAAAAGCTATTATTTACCGAAAAACTGGAAGCTAAAGAAAGAACTATTGAAAAATTAAAAAAAGAGATTAAAAAACAGCAAAACGAGATACAAAGATTAAAAGGGCAAGTATGAATATTGAAACGATAACCGTCCCTCACCCGAATTTAAATAAAAGAGATATTTCTTTGCTTTTGGTAGATGGTAAAGTTGATGTACCATCTACAGAATTTTTGATATACGAAGCTAGATATGGTGGACGACACGGTAGTATAGGAGGTAAAACTACTCATAGTGTTAAATCCACACAAATAGCTGAACTATATAGAAACTTAGAGGAACTAAGTTTGGATTGGCGAGCAGCAACGGAGTCTGATATAAAACGAATTAGAAATGCTATGTTGTGTTGGGATGCAAACGATAATCCAAGTGAAGATTATCCTTATGAAGCAATTCGTAACGACAGTATGAATCATAAGTTGATTACATGGTTTAAGTTTTATAAGTATATGGATCATATTGAAGAGTTCAATGATATGTCCCTTACGACTAGAAAGGTTAGAAAATACTATCCAAAAGGCTTATTAGATCATTTGAACAAAAGAGATGGCAAACAAGAGGAATATGTTGAAGTGTGGGCACTAAAAGTAAAGCCTTCTCCAAAAAAGAATACATATCATGCTTTATCCAGAAGTGAATTTAATAAATTAAGACAATATCTTCGAGGTATTGATATTGTTTATGAAATGTTAGCCTTATTAATGGTTGAAACAGGATTAAGAATTAATGCTTCATTAGAAGTAAAAGAAGAAGATTTACAAAATTGGCTCAGACATATAGGTAATGGAAAAGAGATGGATGAGACAATACCTATAAGATATATTCCTAAAGGTAGAGATGAATATGCAGAAGCAGAACTACCAATAAGAACTATGGAAGAGATTAATAGAAATTATTTAATTAGAATGTTTCCTGAAAGAGTCTATGAATATGAACAAAGATCTGAAAGGCTTAATGAGGATGTAAAAGAGAATATATTGTGGATTACAAGTAACGGTAAAGAAGTAAAAAAACATGATGTATGGAGTGCATTTAAAACTGCATCTGAACTTATGGGAAGAAAAAAGAACAATATAACTCCTCATTGGCTTAGACATACTTTTGCAACATGGACAATTATAGATGTAGCAGATAAAAAAGGTATAGCATTAGAAAATACTGGTACAACTCCAAATCCATTGTTATTGTTGGCATTACAACAAAAATTAGGACATGCTGATGCTATAACAACGATGAGATATATCGCAACTGCATTAAAGCTTATGGGATTAGATTTGAATGATGGCCCAATTAAAATATCACTTAGAACATTTAAACGAGACAAGGCTGCTCAGAGGCTTATGAAAAAAGAAGCTATAACTGAATTTGGGGATGATTTTGATGAAGATGTCTTTGATGTAGTTAAGTATGGATTGTCCCGTGGTATAATTATTGATGATGAGTTAATTCAAGAATAGTACTAAGATAAGGAGATATTTTTTTTCAAGTATGACTGTACTATAATTCGATATGGAAAAAATATCACTTACTATTAAAGCTAAAACATCGAAGTACAATGCTAACAAGACAATCAAGTTCTGTGAGATACAGGAATGTTCTAGTTTAGCAGAGCATACTCATCATATTTTAGAACAACAGCACGCAGATGAGAATGGTTTTGTAGGGCATGTACCTATTCACCATGTAGCTAATCTTGTGGGATTGTGTAAATCTTGTCATGATAAGGTACATCAAGGGAAAATTACTATTAGAGGTTATATTCAGACTTCACGTGGTTTAGAACTTGATTATACACTTCATAAAGAAGATGTGGAAGAAGTTGTAAAAACAGATGAAATTGATTGGGACTTTTAAGGTTTTTTTGAACGGTCTCTTAAGCTAGGTAATCTAAGATTTACAGATCTCTAAAAAATTCACCAAGATCCACTTCAAGTACATCAGCAATTTTTACAAGATGTTCAACATTAAAGTGTTTTTTTGTACCAAGTTCTGCTAAAGAAATAACACCAACTGCTTTGTGCCCAATTGCCAATGCTAACTTCAATTGAGAAACATTTTTTTCTTGCCTAATTCGTTTTACATTTTTCCCTATTGTCTGATAAATCCTTTGCATTTCTTCATCAGTAATGGATAGTTGCTTCATTGAAATATACCTATAGTTAAACTAACCATAAGTGTATATTTTATAAAATCTTTTAACAACTACCTATAGTTAGGTGAATGGGGAAGTAATGATGTTTTTAAAAAAGAAAATAATAGATATGAATGAGTACTCTCAAAGAGAATTACAAGTCATGGTAGATAGCTACATAAAAGAGTATCATGGCAACCGAAATAAAAATAAGATTTTTAAAGAACTAAATAAAGTAGATGATTATTTACTACAAATGAGAAATGCAGGGCTTAGTATAGAAAAGATTCGAGAATTTTTAATTGAATTTTATAACTATAAAGTCGGCATGCATACTATTTCTGATTATTTTAAAACTTTTCATCCTGTGTCATCAGAAACTAAAGTTTAGGCTTCATGTGAAGCTTTTACTTTTAAATATATAATATAATTCAAGTCTGTAATATTTTTCATCATGCAATAAATATTTTGTTTCAAAACCTACACTTTATGAGACAGCTACTAGTTTATCTAGACTTTTAGTAACTTAATTCATTCTTAGTAAATTAATTATCAATTAAGTCTTAAATAGCTACACTTATTAATAAAATTTATATTTAGGTGTTATTAGTGTCAATAAAAGATAAGATGAATGAATTAAAAAAAGAGTTATTGCTAGAAGAAGCTTCTAAACAATTTGAAGAGATTGGTTATGAGCATATGAAAGTTGCTGACTTAGCAAAAACAGCAAAAGTTTCAGTTGGTACAATTTATACAATCTTCGCTTCAAAAGAGGGTTTATATCTCGCTTATATAGAACATCAGATAGACAATTTCTATACAGAACTTCAAACAGGGGTTTCAACAGAGACAACTCCTAAACAAAAGATACATCACTATATAGAATTGAAGTTTTCATACTATACTCAAAAACGAAAAGCTGTTGAGCAGAGTGCAACTAATAACCCACTATTTTTTAATACCCTTTATAATGAACACTCAAACCCATTTCAAAAAATATATCATTATCTTTCAGAGTGCTTTATGGAGTTAAACCCAAAACTAAATGACGAGTCTACTATGACAATGGCTTTTGCACTCAATGGCTTTAGTGATGGATATATTAGTCAATGGTTAGAATTAGACAATAACCTATTGGATAAAGTAGATGAAGTTACTAATCTATTTACAGGTATGATAGAGGGCTGTAAGTGAATACAAAAAACTACAAAAAAAATATAGCAGGTCAATTAGCTCAAACTTTTATAGATCATCCTCTTACGCTGATGCTAGGTATTTTTATCCTTGTGATGGGTTATATAACACTACAAATCTCACCAAGAGAAGCAAATCCACAAATTGTAGTGGCAGGTGGTGCTGTGATAGTTCCATATCCTGGAGTTAAAGCAAGTGAGATTCAAAAAGTTATAGTAGAACCATTGCAAAGAAGACTTAGGGAAGTTGAGGGAGTTGAGAATATATTTGGAATTGCACAAGATAACTTTGCAATATTAAATGTACAGTTTTATCTTGGAGAAGAGAGAGATAAAGCAAACTTTAGGCTTTATAACAGTGTCCTTAGAAATGTAGATGCACTTCCAAAAGGGATAATGCAACCGATAGTTAAGACTATGGATATAGATACTGATATATCAATCGCTTCAATTGCTTTTTATCCAAAAGATTCAAGTGTGAGTATGACTGACGTATATAAAACAGTTACAGATATACAGACTAAGGTTAATCGTTTAGATAATGTTGCTATTACTGATTTAATAGGTGAGAGGAAAGAGCAATATAATATAGAAGTAGATTTACAAAGACTCACTGGTTTTCATATATCCTTAGGACAGGTCGTAAAATCAATTGAAGGTCTAATGGTTAGAACACCTGATATTACAGGGCGAACTAAAGATAATAAACTCATTGTGTTTGGTGTGGATAAGGCTATACGAAATGTAAAGGATATTCAAAATATTCAGATAGTCTCTTACGGTGGCTCTCCCATATATCTAAAAGATATTGCAACTGTAACTAAAGGTGAAGATATTCAAAATATGAAATCAGCCACTTTAACTATTAAGGAGAGTGGTTTGGCAAATGAAATACCGCAAACTACTCTGAGTATATCTAAGAAAAAGGGAGCCAATGTAGTTGATGTAAACAGAGATATTTTTGATTTACTTGAATTATTAAAGCCTAAACTAGATAAGGAAAAAATAGGATACATCATAACTAGGGATGATGGATATACAGCGAATCATTCAGTGAATGAGTTAGTGACACACATTGTAATCTCCGTAATAATTATTGGTATTTTATTAATCTTAACACTTGGATATAAAGAGGCCTTTATCGTAACTCTTACTGTTCCTATGATTATCTCTTTAACACTTTTTGCAGGTTATATGCTAGACCAGAGTATCAACAAGATTTCTCTGTTTGCTTTACTCTTAAGTCTTGGATTGCTGGTTGATTCTGCCATTATTGTAATAGAAAACATTCATCGTCATTTTCACGACCACGATGCAGGAAGTAAGACCGTTAAAGAGATAGCGATAGCTGCAACGAATGAAGTTGGAAACCCTACAAACTTAGCAACCATAGCTATCATTATGACATTCTTGACTATGTTCTTAGTTGGTGGAACCATAGGACAATATATAAGACCTATCGCTATATTCGCTCCTATAGCAATGTTCGCTTCTTTAATAGTCGCATATATATTTACACCATACTTTGTAAATAAAATAATGACAAAGGAGGACTAAACAGATGAACAAAAAAAACTATATAGAATCCTTTGTATACGA
>JAYEGN010000178.1:0-1884 GCA_034659115.1 Campylobacterota bacterium | reverse complement strand
CATATTGTATCGTATTGCTTCGTTAAAAATCCTTGAAGCTACTAGTAGCTCCTACGGACTTTTGCCTCACACTACGACACAATATGTTCGTTTGAATATTTAGTTTTTAGTGGGGATTGGTATTATTAAATATATTGTTTTTCTTTTATTTAAGTGCCTGACCATAATAAATGTTGCCCGTAGGGTGAGAAGATAAGCTACAATCTACTGCGTTAAAAACCCTTGGAAGCTACCAGTAGCTCGTATATCTAAATAAAGCCAATCTTATAAATAGTATAGATAGGATAAGTCGAGGGAATACTTACATAAGATATACCTACACAATACTAATCTTTTTGAGATACTATGTTAAAGCAAAGAAAAAGGAACTGTCCGAGAAACATTTTTTGCCTCACAACTTCAGTATGATTATCATATGCATTATCCAAAAAGTGGAGATTTTTGTATAAATGAAAGATACTTTGTAGAGTTAGATTGTAAAAACAAAGGGTTTGAGCAGATAAAAGATATAAAGAATTCATTTGTTGCACCATTCATCCCAGTGATTGAATCTCCACCTTTTACATCTCCATTAAATCTATCTCCACATGTAGAGATATTATTATCTAGCTTTTTTTAAAAATGATACAACATTGTGAAACTTGACATTTTGATGTTTAGCTTTTTACGGGGATTGGTATTATAAAAGTATAGTAAAAATTTTCATCTTTACACAAAGACTACACAATACTAATAAAGAGAGGGTTAATGTAGCAGAAGATATAATGATGGCTGAATTACATTCGAGCTAGAAAAAGGTGCTACTACTTAGGTACTTAATTTGGACAACTAGCCTGACATCTACCGCTCAAGAGAATCAAGGGACACAAATCATTATAAGATTTAAAACTGACATATAAATGATGAGAGTTTGACAAATAAAAACTATTTATATATAATAAGCCTTATATATATAAAAGGATTCTACATGCTAAGCATTGGAATAGGTGAAATCCAAAAAAATAGTTCTATATTTTCAAATCTTACAGAGGTTATGCAGATAGTAGACAAGAGAAAAAAACAGGTGTTAGCTATGGTTTATCCAATGCAAAATCATAGTGTTGTTGATAGTTTGGCTGGAAAGTATAAAACTAAAGTTAAATCGACAAATCTAAATCTCCAGGATATAAAAGACTCGGCTATGATGTCAGCTATGAAAGAGAAGTATGATTTATCTTCTTGATACAAATATTATTATTAGATTTTTAGTAGGTGACCATAAGGAACATCTTGCTAAAAGTATAGAGATATTTAGATCTATAGAAAGTGCAAAACTTCAAGTTGAGATAGTTGATGGTGTTTTGATGGAGGCTTTTTTTGTTTTAACAAAGTTTTATAAACTACCCAAAAATGAAGTTATCAACGACTTAAAAACCATACTAGCACTAAATGGTGTAGTTAATGCAAACAAGACAATCTTGCACGAAACTTTAAATATTATAGAAAATAAAAACATAGATTTTGTAGATGCTTTGATATGTGCGAAAAGTAAACTTCAAGGTTTTGGGAAGTTAAGTTTTGATAGTGATGTTGAGAAATGTTAGTCTTATGCAGATATATAGTCCTTGTGCTATTAATATCTCTACACTCCAAGAGTACTTCCTCGCATGCGCTCACGGCGCATGTAGAAGCGAAGGATATAAAAATGAGTATCTATGATTTTAATGTAACCACTATAGATGGCGAAGAGATTTCTATGAGTAAGTATAAGGGTAAAGTTTTACTCATCGTGAATGTTGCTAGTGAGTGTGGATTTACCCCTCAATATGAAGGGCTAGAGAAGTTGTATAAACAGTATGGATCTCAAGGCTTTATGGTGCTTGGTTTTCCATCAAATCAGTTTGC
>JAYEGN010000177.1:0-1907 GCA_034659115.1 Campylobacterota bacterium | reverse complement strand
TTTTAAAGTTTTTAGTATGGACTACACTAAATTAAATGAGAGAAATATTATAGATAATGCAGAGTTATTAGAGAAACGATTTAAGTTTTTCTAGTTATTAAAGAGCATTAAAAAAGGTGGGACACGACAGCCCACCTTTTTAACGACAAGACAATTATAGCACAGAGAAGGAAAAAACACGATGAATAATGATAATGATTTTACAATAAATATAGAAAGAGCAATTTTAAGTTCAATACTATACAGCCCAGAACTAATAGAGCAAGTAAAAAAAGAGTTACTACCACAAACATTTTATCTTCATACTCATCAAGATATATTTCAAGGTATGCTAAATCTTGAAAATGCCGATATGCCAATAGATGAAGAGTTTATAAAAAAAGAGATTTTATCTGATAACTTTAAAAGCTACAACTTACAAAATAACCTATTTCAAAAAGGTGAGATTGAAACTTCTTTAATTGAAATTTTAAGTTCAACTCCAACAGCAAATATAAAAGCATACTTCAAGCAGATGCAAGAAGCCCATGTAAAAAGAGAACTACACAACCTAACACTACATCTACAAGCAGATAAAATAGATATAAAAGAGTTCAAGCGAAAGCTAAATAAAATTGAGAGTTTATACGATAAAGAGATAACACTAACAGCCCAAGAGGTGCTAATAGATTATAAAAAACTAACTCCATTTTTAGCTTCATTAGTTCCTGATTTAGTAAAGATAAATAACTACCCACCAAGTATGGTATTAAGTACAGTTTTATCTGCAATGGCAGGGGTAATAGGTGCAAGAGCCAAAATATCCAATGGAGTTAATATCTCTGTATTTCCTGTGATATGGAGTATGATAGTTGCACCTAGTTCAGTAAGTGCAAAATCTACACTTTTTAGATATACCAAAAAATGTATATTTGATGATATGCAAACAGAACTTTTTGACAAGTATGAGAGTGATATGGAAGTTTACAAAACAGATATGAAAAGATTCACTTCACTTTCAAGAGAAGACAAAGCAAGAGAGATAGAGCCTGAGCGACCAAGACCAAAACTTTTAATATTTGCTAGTGATGGTACACCAGAAGCAAAAATTGTAAGCCTTAGCAACAATCAAAATGGTGGAGTTGTATTTTTTGATGAGATGAAAAGTGAATTAGAAAAAAGCAACAATGACCCAAGATATAAAGCACTTAAAACATCTATATTTGATGGAGAACTCTATCATAAAGAGTTAGTAAAAGATGGCGGTACATTTATACTTAGAAACCCTGTATTAAGTGAAGTTGGACTTATAACTGAACAATGGTTGCTTGAGTCGGTACAAAAAAACGATATAGCTAGTGGATTTATGGCTAGATATTTATTTAGTTATAACACAAGAGCAGATTTTAAACCATTACAGATAAATAAATTTATCCTTGACAGTAAAAGCTATAGCGATGTAGGAAAGTTTATTATTGAGATGCTAGACATAGATAGAAAAGAACCTTTAGTTTATGTGCTAGAGCTACAAGCAAAAGAGTATTATATAAAATGGTTCAATGATTTTTCTAAAACAGCCTTTGCAACTGAAACAGATGAGGAGATAACAGCTTCATATAGACTTAGTACCTATGTATTAAAATTCACTTTGATATTGTATCTGTTTGATACTGCATACCAAAAAATCAATACAGTTAAAAAAGATAAATTAGCAATACCACTTAAATATATAAAAGCAGGTATCTATCTTATGGAACTATTTCAAGAAGAAAATCATAAAATTTTAAATCTATTTGAAAAGCATAAAAAACTAAATTTCAAAATAGATGACACCATGATAAAACTACAAAAGAAAATTCAAGCAAGTGAACATAAAAGGATCACAAGAAGCCAAGCAACAAATGGAATCCGTGGACTTACTGCAAGTA
>JAYEGN010000176.1:0-9872 GCA_034659115.1 Campylobacterota bacterium | reverse complement strand
ATTAGCTCTTCCAAGCTATAGCCAGCAATTTTACAAAAATCATCATTTGCAAAAAGAATTTTTCCAGTTTCATCCGTTTGTGATACTAAAAAATCATCACTTTTTAATTCATATTCTCTCATTTTAAACTCCATCTAAATATCGGTAAATATTTTACCATTATATTGTTAAACTTATTATGAATGTCATAATTCTTCTATGTAGGTTTGAATTTTTGATGCATTTTATCGCATAATTTAGGTTTTCTTAGCTAGAACTTCCCTATACCCAAATAATTCCATAAGAATAAAAAATTTAAACTATCATTGCACTCAAGGCAGGTTCATTAAAAATTTACACCACCAATAAGGTGGCTTAAAATTTTTACTAAACATCCCTTAAGCACAAGCATAGATAAATTTTATAAATCCTTATGGAATTATTTGGGCTATATTAAAAGAAACTGTTTATAAGCTTTAAGTATAATTACAAAAAAATAAAAGGTTATATTATTATGTCAACATATATTTTTGGTCATACAAATCCAGATTCAGACTCTATAGTTGGAGCTATATCTTTAGCATATCTTAAAAATCAGCTAGGTGAAGATTGTGTAGCTACTAGGCAAGGTTCTATATCCCCAGAAACAGAGTTTATATTAGATAAGTTTGGAGCTGATATTCCTGAACTTAAAACATCTTATGCAGGTGAGAGTGTTTATATAGTTGATTTTTCAGATTTAGCTCAAGCACCTGATGATATTATGGATGCAACAATTTTAGGTATTTACGATCATCATAAACTTGGTGATTTAACTACTTCTACACCTTTGGAGTGTTGGATTAGACCTATTGGTTGCTCAAACACTGTTATCAAAGAGGCTTATGATTATCATGGCGTAGAGATTCCAAAAGATATTGCCTCAATGATGCTTTGTGCAATTTTAAGTGATACTGTAATCTTTAAATCGCCTACATGTACAAAGATAGATACAAAAGCTTGTAAAGAGTTAGCTGCTATTGCTGGTATTGAGGATTATAAAGCACTTGGTATGGAGATGTTTATCGTTAAATCTGCAGTGCAGGGTGCAACTGCTCGTGAATTAACAACTCGTGATTATAAAGAGTTTGATATGAATGGCTTTAAACTAGGTGTAGGACAGTTAGAAGTTGTTGATTTAAGTGTGTTTGATACTATGAAGGATGATCTTTTTGATGATATGAAGAAGCTTAAAGATGAAAGTAATCTACATTCAGTCTTAATTCTTTTAACCGATATCATGAAAGAGGGTTCTTTGCTTTTAGTTGTAAGTGATGATGCAGATAAGATACAGAGTGCTTTTGATTGTAAACTAGAAGATTCACAGGTTTGGCTTGATGGAGTTTTAAGCCGTAAAAAACAGGTTATACCTTTTTTGCAAGAACAGTTTTAACGCAAGATGAATAAGCAAGATTTTAATGAAGGTTTATTGGGCTTTTTAGATGCTTCGCCAACACCTTTTCATGCAACTAAAAATATGGCTCAAATGTTTGCTAATGCAGGGTTTATAAAGCTTGATGAAACTCATAGGTGGAACTTAGAAGAGGGAAAAAAGTATTACTTAACTCGTAACGGTTCTTCAATTATAGCGTTTACTTATCCAAAAAACTCAAACTATACGATGATTGGCGCACATACTGATTCACCAAATCTAAAGTTGAAACCAAATCCTATTATCAAAGAGCATGGAGTGGTTAAGTTTGGAGTTGAACCCTATGGTGGGCTTTTACTCAATCCTTGGTTTGATAGGGATCTGAGCATAGCTGGTCGTGTAAGTTACCTAGATTCTAAAAATATAATAAAAGAGACTCTGATAGATGTTAAAAAACCTATAGCCATTATCCCGTCATTGGCGATTCATTTAGATGATAAAGCAAATAAAGAAAGAACTATAAATAAACAAACTGATATTTCACCAATATTGAGCACTGATGATGACTTTGAGTTTGATGAATTTATAAAATGGCAACTCTCTAAAGAGGGTATAATGGATGTTCAAGAGTTATATGCAAATGAACTTAGTTTTTATGATACCCAAAAAGCTTCATTCGTAGGGCTTCATGATGATTTTATAGCGAGTGCAAGAGTTGATAATCTCTTGAGTTGCTATATAGGTATGCTTAGTATCTGTAGTGTTGAAGATGACAGGGCGGTCTTGTTTATAGCTAGTGACCATGAAGAAGTAGGTAGTGAAAGTACCTCAGGAGCAGGTGGAAGTTTTTTAGAAAATACACTTAGAAGAATGAAAAGTGATTATGAAGAATATATACATATGATAAGAACTTCACTTATGATCTCTTGTGATAATGCACATGCTATCCATCCAAACTATCCATCAAAACATGACTCAAAACATACTCCACATGTCAATAAGGGAGGTGTGATAAAAGTGAATGCAAACCAGAGATATGCTTCAAACTCTATAACTATTTCAAAGTTCATGAATATTGCTAAATCACTAAATGAACCATATCAAGAGTTTGTAACAAGAAGTGATATGGGATGTGGTTCAACTATAGGACCAATAACCGCAACAAGATTAGGGATAGAAACACTGGATGTTGGACTACCTACATTTGCTATGCACTCTATTAGAGAACTCTGTGGTAGTGATGATGCACACTCTCTTTATAAGATTCTTTTAGGTTTTAGTGACTAATGTCTAGTGTAACTCCAGAGGAATTAAATCTTTTAATAGAACAAACTTACAAAGTTGAAGAGGATTTTAATGAACTTAAACTCTCCTATGCTCATCTACAAGATACTGTAGAAAAAGTAGTAGAGTTTTTACCAAATGCTATCTGGATAGTAAATAGTGATAATAGTGTGTTTTTACAAAATTCAAAAGCTAGAGATTTATGGAAGTTATTGCAACTTTTAGAGTTTAAAAATGATGATTATGAAGTTAAATTTAACTCTTCGTCGTTTCTTATCAAGAGCTCAAACTATAAAGATAAAATAATGCTCAGTGCTACAGATATTACTGAACAAAAAAGAAAAGAAAATCTTGCGACTATGGGACAGATGGCAGCACACCTTTCTCACGAGATACGAAATCCAATAGGTTCTATCTCCCTTCTTAGTTCAACTCTAAAAAAACGCGTTATACCAGAGAATATCCCCATAGTAGAGGAGATACAGAAATCTGTATATCGTATAGATAGAATCATCAAAGCAACACTTATGTTTTCTAAAGGGGTAGAGGCTTCTAAAACATTGTTTAGTTGGGATAGTTTAAGAGATTCTATAGATATGTCTATTGGATATTATGGTTATTCAAAAGATATTGTATTTAATTTTCCAGAGATAAATTTTGAGATAAACGCAGATAAAGATCTTTTAGAGATGCTCTTTTCAAATTTTATCACCAATGCGATAGACGCTATTGAGCTTGATGATGAAGAGAGGGGAACGATAGAAATTATTTATAAAAGTGATGAAAAATATCATAACTTTTATATCTATGATAGTGGTGTAGAGATTGAAAACAAAAAAGAACTCTTTGAAGCATTTAAGAGTAGTAAAGTAAAAGGAAATGGCTTAGGTTTGGTTCTTTGTAGACAGATTGCTGAAGCTCATGGAGGTTTGGTAGCTCTTTTGGATGAAGAGAAAAAGGGTTTTGAGATAAAAATATTAAGATAAAATTGGTATAACAATTGCTTCATATATTTATATTAAATATGAAGGTATATATAGATGCCAATAAATCATAAGAAGATAACCTCTCTTCTTGAGTATATAAAAATAGATGAATTTTATGTGTCTTGTCATTTTAGGTGTAGAGTAACAGATAAAACGATTGTATCTGTAGTTCCTTTTGAGCCATATGATGGAAAGATAGAGATTAGATGGCAAGAGATGCTATTGCATCCATTAAAATCATACAGTAGATATTACCATACACCTATAACTATATATAATACTGATGGAGATGAGACTATTGTCTTAAAAGCATTTCAAAAGATTTCAAAATATTTTGAATGGAATAGAAACTATAATAATTATGTATTGATAAAAAAGGATTGAAAATTTGAAAAAAGAACTCATTGAAGTTTTAGGTACCACGATACCATTTTACAGTTACAAAGAGGATGATTTAACATTTTTTGAATATGATGCTACTGCCTGTGAAGCACCAGAACCGATGGTTAATACTATAAGAGCCTTGAGCTTATTGAAGACAAAAAACGACAGACTTGTTGGTCGTTTTTTTCATGAACCATTTCCACTCTATGAACGAATCCCTATTGTCTTCACACATAAAGCAACAGAGCTTGAAAATGGTGATTATAAAGTAGTATTTCAAAAGCAAGATTAGTAAAGTAATTTTAAGCAAAACTGTGAAATAATAGTAATTATATATTTCAAGGAGTAGTTATCATGAATAGTTCATCAATTAGTACAAAAATACATATTCCACTCATCGTTTCTATCGTTATTGGTTTTATAGTTATAGGTATAAATGGTTTGTATACAATTTCATCTATGACGGAGTCTACCCTTGAAAAAGAAGCAAATCTTTTTAAGGTAGATTTAGCTGGACAGATAAAGTCAAAACAGAATGTTTGGCTGACAAATGCCTTGCAATTAGCGATGAATCTAGAGATTAAAGAAGCGATAGTTTCAAACGATAAAGAAACATTAACGACAACATTTGCTGGTATTGGTGAGATGTATAGAGATAACACTCCTTTTAAGAAGGTAAATGTGCATATAGTTACACCAGACTTAAAATCATTTTTTAAGTCATGGAAACCAGAGAGTTTTGGCGAGAGTTGGAATCTTGAATCTTACAAAAAAGTAAAAAGTACTCAAAAACCTTTAGTTGTGTTTGAAGAGGATGCAAAGGGTCTTAGACTTAGAGGTATTGCTCCTATCATAGAAAATGGTTCACTCATAGGAATCCTTGATTTTAGTGGTGGTATAAATAACTTTGCTTCAGCATTGAAGAAAAAAGATGTTGATTTTCTTTACTTTTTAGATAAAAATTATGCATCTGTTGTGACAAAGAGTCCTTATGCTAAGAATGGACACCTACTCTCAAGTACTAAAAATATAGATAAAGATTTTTTACAATATGTAAAATCTTCAGATTTTTCATTAGACAGATCGATAAAAGAGAATTATCAGATAGATGACTCCTATTTTACAAATACTTTAGATATCAAAAATATGGATGGTAAGGTAGTTGGTCATGCTCTATTTGGTAGTAAAAGTTCAGAGATATTAAAATCTATAAATGATGCAAAAGCTGGTTTTATAGAGCAGATAATAATTATGGGAATAGTTGACATTGTTATACTTATCATTCTTTTAGTGGTTATTAAAAGAGCTGTAGTAGTCCCTATAACTCGCCTTGATAAAGTAGCTAAAGAACTATCTGAAGGCGATGCTGACATGTCAAAGAGATTACCAGTAAATTCAAATGATGAGCTAGGTAGAGCACTCGGTAGCCTAAATATATTTTTAGAAAAAGTTGAATCTATTTCAGAGGAAGCAAAAGAAGAAGCTCAAAGATCAAGAGACTCTGAAAGAGAAGTTAAAAATGCTATGGAGAAAAATAAGCTTAATATAGCACTTTCAAGTGAGATGATTACTGGTGCTATAGATAACGCAAATAATTTAAGTAGCAGTATGAAGAAAAATGTAGAGAATGTAAATGATGTAAATAAACTAAATGCAGTAACAGAAGAAGTAATCTCTAAAGTAACGGCTTCAACAGATGAAATAATAGTTATAATATCAAACATTACAGAGATGATTAGTGATTCTCGTGCATCTTCAGAGCAATTAAATGCCAATGTTGAAGAGATTTTTAATGTTATCTCTTTAATAAAAGATATTTCAGATCAAACTAATCTACTTGCACTAAATGCAGCGATTGAAGCTGCTCGCGCTGGTGAACATGGTAGAGGTTTTGCTGTTGTTGCAGATGAGGTTAGAAAGCTAGCAGAACGCACGCAAAAAGCCACAAGTGAGGTTGAGGTAAATATTAGTGTTCTTAAACAAAACTCGGTAAGCATGGCTGAAAACAGTGAACATATTGAAGTGCAAACTCATTCATCACAGGCTAAATTAGATACCTTTAAAGATACTCTTAATGAGCTTATTGTTAATTCTGAAAAAATCACAGAGGATAATACAGGCATAGGTGATGAAATCTCTATCGATATGGCAAAGTTAGAGCATATGATATATACAAACAATGCATATTATGCAGCACTTAAAGGAAAAGTAGATTCTAGTCTTGGAGATATAGGAGCTTGTGGACTAGGTCATTGGTACGAGAATGATGGAAAAGAACATTTTAAAGGCAATCTAGCTTATCAATCTTTATCAAAACCACATGCGAAAGTTCATCAAAATATTGTTAAAGTTATGAAGATGCTTGAGCAGAAAGATAATATGGATGCTAAAGAGATTGTAGCACTGTTTAAAGATACTGAGTTAAAATCAAAAGAGCTGTTTACAATTTTAGATAGTATGATTACAACTTAATTATAAAGGTTCTATGATGTCAAAAGTATTAATACTTTCTGGTGCAGGCATAAGCGCTGAATCTGGTATCTCTACATTTAGAGAGAGTGATGGATTGTGGGAACAGCATCGAATCGAAGATGTATGTAGTGCGGGTTGCTTAGATACAAATGGTGAGGCTACAAGAAAGTTTTATGATGCAAGACGATCTGATATAGAAGATAAAGAGCCTAACTATGCTCATAGGCTTATAGTAGAACTTAAACAACGATATCCAAAAGATATAGCAGTACTTACTCAAAATGTAGATGATCTATTTGAAAAAGCTGGAATGAAGTCTGATGAAATAGTGCATCTACATGGATTTTTAAAAGAGCTTAGATGCCGTGAATGTGATAGAATCTTTAATATAGGGTACAGTAAACAAGATGAATCTGCCTCTCAATGCCCTACATGTGGAGGTGAACTTAGACCAAATATTGTATTTTTTGGAGAGTCTGCACCAAAATATGAGATGCTTACACAGGAACTCAATAGTTGTGATTTGATTGTTATTATCGGGACGAGTGGGAATGTTTTAGATGTTACCTATTTTGCACAACTCACAGATAGGTCAATCTTAAATAATTTAGAGCCAAGTGATGCTATAGATGATAGATATTTTACGAAAGTGATATATGCTAAAGCTACAGATGCCATAGCTGAAATAGCAGAGTATATAGAGGATTTTTTAGACAATGCTTAGATATGTATACTCAATCCCATTGTTACTTTTAGTTTTTAGTGCTTGTTCCGTTGAACCACTTCAGCCAGTTGAAGTAGCGGTTGCAAGTAAAAGAGTTGATTATGTTCAAGAGGTAAAGCCTATACTTGATAAAAGATGTGTTGTTTGTCACTCCTGTTATAACTCTCCATGTCAAGTAAAGCTTAGTTCTTTTGAGGGGATAGATAGAGGAACTTCAAAAATGGCTGTCTATGGCAACAGGTTGAGTGCCGCAGACCCTACAAGACTATTTGTAGATGCACAAGATACCCAAGAGTGGAGAAGTAAAGGTTTTAGTAGTGTATTAGATAGCAGTTCTCAGGTTGGTACAAATAACTCGATAATGTTGCTTTTATTAGATCATAAAATGCAAAATCCAGAGAGTGAAGGTGAGTATTTTAGTGAAAGTGATGATTTAGTATGTGCAAAAGATCAAGAAGAACTAGCAGAGTTTTTGGATGATAATCCAAATCAAGGTATGCCATTTGGTTTTCCAGCACTTAATGATGATGAATTTAAAACGATAGAGCAATGGTTAGCCCAAGGTGCTCCACCTCCTACTAAGCTTCAAGACAAACTGTCTAAATCAGCTTCTAAAGTAGCTCAAAAAAGTATAAGAAGATTTGAAGAATTTTTTAATAATCAAGATGCAAAGCATGTGATGAGTGCTAGGTATATCTATGAGCATCTTTTTTTAGCACACCTTTCTTTTAAAAGTTCTCCAGATGAGTTTTTTGAACTTGTTCGTTCTGTTACACCCTCTCCGGAGCCTATTGAGATTATAGATACTATTCGTCCATATGATGATCCAGAAGTAGAAAAATTTTACTATCGTTTTAGAAAAATACACTCCACTATAGTGCATAAAACTCATATGGTTTATGATTTGGATGACGATAAACTACAGAGATATAAAAAACTTTTTATAGAGCCTGCTTGGGATAAAGAACCATTTATCGTAGGATATAAAACAGATTATAATGATCAGCCATTTAGAGTATTTGATCAGATTCCAGCACTCTTGCGATATAAGTTTTTGCTTGATAACTCTGAGTATGTTATAAGAACTTTTATAAGAGGTCCTGTTTGTAAAGGGCAGATAGCTTTAAATGTTATCAATGATCACTTTTGGGTTATGTTTATGAATCCAGAGTATGATTTATCACTTAAAAATAGAGACTACTTTTCAAAAGAGTATGATAATCTAAGAATATATACAGAGAGCGGAAGTGATTCGAAACTTTTAAATACATTTAGTGATGAGTATATTAACCTAGCCTTGAAGTATGACAAGGAGAGATTAAAATTCTATGATGAAACATATACAGATGGCTTAGCAATAGAATCAATTTGGAAAGGGGAAAACGCTTCTAGTGCCCCTTTTTTGACTATTTTCAGACATTTTGATAGTGCATCAGTGCATAAAGGTGCCTTAGGTGGAGCTCCAAAAACAGCTTGGGTTATTGACTTTCCTTTGCTTGAGAGAATCTACTATGCTCTTGTTGCTGGCTTTGATATCTATGGAAATATTGGACATCAAGTAAATGCGCGTCGCTATATGAGTAGGTTAAGAGTTGAGGGAGAAAGTAATTTTGTTAATCTACTTCCAAAAGATGATAGGAAAAAGATTTTTGATTTGGCATATATAGATGTAGATGATAAAGAGCTGTTTTTTATTTCAGATAATGAAGCAAAGATTAAATATACTAAGGTAGATAGCACAAGAGAGTTGTTTGAAAAAGTTATAAATACACACCTTTTAAAATCATGTGACATTAAACTCGATGAGATAAATTATTTTTCAGCAAATGATAGAGAACCCAATCTTCCAGAAGAGTATACTACTATAGAAAGTTATAAACAAGGATTTAGATCTTTAGTTAAAAAGGGTTTAGCATTTGTTCAAGCTGTTAATGGATACAATTCAAACTTAGCATATATTAGAATTAAGAATATACCGAATTCTAAAGATGTTACTGCCACTGCTATTATTCACAGATGGCATGACAATGTTTCATTTATGTTTAATGAGAAAGATAGATTAGATTCATCTAAAGATGATTTGGATTTTATTGAAGGCTTAATAGGTTCCTATCCAAATCTTTTTTTAGTGGTTGATTTTAAAGATTTACCAGATTTTTTTGATATGATGCATCATTATGATGGAAGTGATAAATATATTGCAAAATTTTTAAAGTATGGTGTAAACCGTGGTGATGATGATTTTTGGCAAACTTATGATTGGTTTCAAGCAAGATTTTATGAGGAAAACCCACATGAAGCAGGTTTGCTTGATCTGAATCGTTATTATTATAAGGTGCTAAGATAGAGACCTTGAAGAGAAGATATTTAGCACTATAGATAGTTCAAAAGATGATGATATTTTCCTATCTAAGTGTTACATTGATGATTGGTTTATGAATCTTAATGATATTGAATTTAGTTTAAAAAGTTATCTGTTTTAAACCCAAATAATTCCATAAGAATCAAAAATTTAAACTATCATTGCACTCAAGGCAGGTTCATTAAAAATTTACACCACCAATAAGGTGGCTTAAAATTTTTACTAAACATCCCTTAAGCACAAGCATAGATAAATTTTATAAATCCTTAT
>JAYEGN010000175.1:6942-9932 GCA_034659115.1 Campylobacterota bacterium | reverse complement strand
GATGAAGCTGGTCGTGGACCTATCGCTGGGGATTTAGTTATGGCGGGGTGTATTTTACATTCACATGTAGATGGATTAAATGATTCTAAAAAACTAACTGCTAGAAAAAGAGAACTCCTTTATGAAAAAATCATTTCAAACTCAAGTTATCATATAGCTAAATTTTCTGCTATGGAGATAGATAAATTTGGCATATCTGCATGTTTAAAAAAAGGGCTTATAGAGATAATGCAAACTCTTACATGTGAGGAGTACCTATTTGATGGCAATACTAACTTTGGAGTTGTTGGGCTACCTACCATGGTTAAAGCAGATGGCAAAGTAGCAGAGGTTAGTGCTGCATCTATAATCGCAAAAGTTACTCATGATAGAGATATACTAATAGAAGCTAAAAACTACCCCAAATATCAATTTGAAAAACATAAAGGCTATGGTACTAAACTACATGTAGAGATGATTAAAAAATATGGATATTGCAAGATTCATAGAAAAAGCTACAAGCTAAAAGCCCTGCAAAATACTCTCTTTTAAAGTTTATATAGACCTCTGCTAATCTAAGAACTCTGTTGAGCCATCGCATTTAAAGCTAATATAGCCATTTTTTGCATGTACTCAAAAATATCTTTTTTAGCATCTACCGCTTTTTGAAGCTCAACTAAAAAATACTCTTTTGTTTTATCATCAGCTATATTAAAGACATCTAAAACCCATTCAGTATTTAACTGAATATCTTCCTCTTCTCTTGTTACTTCAAATACTTTATATATGTTTATATCGCTATTTTTCAATACTTTTAAAGTATCTATATAAAAAGGAGTTATATCATAACTTATAAGGGATTCTAGCTCATCGTGGGGTATGGTAGCATCCACATCTTCTAGAGTGTCTCTACCCAATATAAGTGCATCGCCAACTATAAGTTGCTCCGCTATAAAAAATGGTTTTTTACCTTCGGATATGGCATTTGCATCACTATATATGACATGCTTGTCTAAAATTAACAGCTCATCAGTTAAGATTGAATTGAAAAAACTGTATACTGTATCTGAGTGCATATTTATATCTATAGCTTTAAGTTCTCTGCTCTCTTGAGTGATTGAGTAAGCTTTCATCTAAAAATTCTCCAATAATATTACATTTACAAAAGTTCCCTCTTCTAGGTCACCATCATCTTCACCAGTGACCATCAAAGCACTACCGTCTAACATATTTGTAAGTATCGCTGAACTCCCAACTTTTTTATCATTAAAGTTTATAAAGTATTCCCCATCATCTACCTCTACATTGCATGCAGTAAACTCTGTAAATCTACTTCTCTTCTTAAAACTTTGGCTAAGTTTTGCTTCTATACTTTGATATACTTGTGCTTTTCCTAGCATTTTTGCTACAAGTGGCAGTGCGTAAAGTATGGATGTGACGGTTGATGAATATGCAAAACCAGGAAGAGCTACAATAAACTTACCCTCTCTTTGGGCTAACATTATATGTCTACCTGGTTTAATCGCAACACCCTTAAAAACAACCTCTGCACCAAGTCTTGGAACTATATCTTTTACAAAATCATAATCACCAACACTTACACCGCCAGTACTTATAACTATATCAGCAGATGCAAGAGCATTTTCAAAAGTTTGCATAATTGAATCTCTATCATCACGAGCAGTTCCTAACTGAATGGCAGTTGCCCCAGATTGCTCAAGCAAGGCACATAAAGTGTAGTTGTTTGAGCTTCTAATCTGTGCTGGATTATCACTCTGTACACCAAGATCTAAAATCTCACTTCCTGTAGAGATAACTGCAACCCTAGGTTTTAAAGCAACCTTTACCATCACCTTGTTCAATCCTGCCATCACACCTATCTCGGCAAAACCTATTTTGGTGCCACTTTTTATAAGAATATCTCCAGCTTTATAGCCTTCACCTATAGGGCGAATAGATGAGCCAATAGAAACCTTTTCATCTATAGATATCTTATCACCCTCTTCATTAACAGTTACATTCTCTATCTGGATAAGAGTATCTGCTCCCTCTGGCATTTTTGAAC
Source organism: Campylobacterota bacterium (assembly GCA_034659115.1). GTDB lineage: Bacteria > Campylobacterota > Campylobacteria > Campylobacterales > Sulfurimonadaceae > Sulfurimonas. The sequence goes on along the minus strand of JAYEGN010000175.1, from coordinate 7,888 downwards.
CTGTAAATGTTTTGATGCACTCACCACTCTGTAAAACTCTCTGCTCATCATTTCCAGCAGGATTATCTCCAAGAACTCTAATAGTTTGGGCATCCAAATCGCTATGCTTTATGGCATAACCATCCATCGATGCTGTTGGAAACTGCGGATCATTAAATTCTGCAACAATATCCTCTGCAAGTATGCGTCCAACAGTAGAACTTAAAGGTAAGTTTTCACTTCTTAAAGCCCCAACATTTAGTAAATCAAGCATATTTTGGCTTGTTTCATATGATAATAACTTCATCCTAAAATTCCACTCCCTTTTATTGCTGTTGATCTATCTTTTGCATAGATTCTTTCTCCATCTCTAAGGTCATATTTCCAAATGGGAGCTGAAGCTTTAAAATCTTCTACAAACTCATCGATAAACTCCAAAGCCACTCTTCTTTTTGGAGAAAAAACTGCTGCGATATAGGATGACTCATGTAGCATCACATCTCCACGAGAATGTGCCATCTTTATAATAGCACCTTTAGCTTTTGCTTTGTCTTGCCAATCATCAAACCATTTTTTTAGTATGGGTTCATATATATCAAAACTAAGTCCATCTATGCCATCTTCACTTCTAACTGTTCCAACAAATGGTATATAAGCACCATAATTACTTGTTGATTCCTCTTCATACCACTCTTTAAGTATATCTGCCACATGCAGTGAACCATCATAAAGATAAAGCATTAATCAACCACCACAAACAGGAGGAAGTAAAGCTACTCTATCTCCATCTTGAAGTTCAAAATCTCTACTATCTACAAGAGTATCATTCACCGCTACGGCAGAGTTTTCTAACCACTCTTTGAGCTCACTATCATCTTGCAAAATCTTTGCTAATTTATTTAAATTATCTATATCAAGCTCTAATGGCTCTTTTTGTATAGGTCCTAAAAATTCTACTTTTACCAAG
>JAYEGN010000175.1:0-6842 GCA_034659115.1 Campylobacterota bacterium | reverse complement strand
AGAGTTTTCTAACCACTCTTTGAGCTCACTATCATCTTGCAAAATCTTTGCTAATTTATTTAAATTATCTATATCAAGCTCTAATGGCTCTTTTTGTATAGGTCCTAAAAATTCTACTTTTACCAAGGAGTACTCCTTTAATTTATTGGAGTGATTATAGCGAAGATAAGTTAAGTGAGGTATAATTTGTCATGGTTTTTGGAAAAATAGAATATTTAAATCTCTTACCCTTTCATATCTTTATGAAACGCTACACAAAAAGCTCTCAGCAAAGCATAAGTATGAATTACTATAAAAGTGTTCCAGCAAAAATAAACAGAGAGTTTTTATCTCGTAGAGTTGATGCTGCTTTTATCTCTAGCATTAGCGCTAAAAAACATCAGCATGTAGATTTGGGAATCATCGCTAAAAAAGAGGTCTTAAGTGTTCTTGTTATTCCAAGTGATAAGAAAAAAATAGATATTGAATCTGCTAGCTCAAATATTTTAGCTGATATTTTAAACATAAAAGGAAGGGTTCTTATAGGTGATAAAGCTCTTAAACATTATCTACAAGACAAACCAAATATAGATTTGGCTCAAGAGTGGAACAAACGATATAAGTTACCATTTGTTTTTGCCCTACTCTGTTTTCATAAAGATAAAAAACTCTATAAAAATATCCAAAATAATTTTCTAAAACACAAGATAAAGATTCCAAGCTATATCTTAAAACAAGCATCTGCTAGAACACAAATTTCTCCTAAAGATATACTCAACTATCTGAAATATATCTCCTATGATTTAGATAAAAAAGCTAAACAAGGGCTTAAAGCTTTTTATATTAAGGAATCAAAACTATCTTCTTCTAGAAGATGAACCTTGTGATGACCTATTGCGAGGTCTGTTTCTTGAATTTCCTCTTCCTCTAGCCCCACCGCCTTGGTTGATTGGTTCAGCTTTTATACTTGGATCAGGTTTAAAACCTTTGAGCCATACTTTTGGTATATCTTTTTTTATTAGTTTTTCTATATTTTGAAGATACTCATGTTCATCGATACAAACAAGTGAGATCGCCTCACCATTATTTCCGGCACGACCAGTTCTGCCTATGCGATGAACATAGTCTTCACTAATATTTGGAAGTTCATAATTTACAACATGTGGAAGTTGATCTATATCTATGCCTCTTGCTGCTATGTCAGTAGCAACCAAAACCCTAATCTCGCCCTTCTTAAAATCTGCCAACGCTTTTGTTCTTGCATTTTGACTTTTATTACCATGAATCGCAGCAGAACTAATACCATCTTTTTCTAGCTGTCCACTTAAACGATTTGCACCATGCTTTGTTCTAGTAAAGATTAAAACCTGCTTCCATTTCCCCTCTTTTATAAGGTGGGTTACAAGCTCTCTTTTTCTTGTTTTATCAACAGGATAAACGGCTTGTTTTACAGTTTCACTTGCAGTATTTCTTCTTGCAACCTCTATGAGTGTTGGAGAGTTTAGAAGTCTATCTGAGAGTTTTTTTATCTCATCTGAATAGGTAGCTGAAAACAGAAGATTTTGCCTCTGCTTTGGAATTATTGCCATCACTTTTTTGATGTCGTTGATAAAACCCATATCTAGCATTCTATCTGCTTCATCAAGTATAAAGAAGTTTACATGTGAGAGGTCTATAGTATTTTGTGATAGATGATCTAGTAGTCGTCCCGGAGTTGCTATGACTATATCTACACCTCTACGAAGTGCTGCTATCTGGGGGTTAATTTTCACACCTCCAAAGATAATAGTAGACTTAAATGGAAGATGTTTTGAATAAAGTTTAACACTCTCACCAACTTGTGCAGCTAACTCTCTAGTAGGAGTTAAGATAAGTGCTTTTACCTGATGTTTACCCTTATGAGGTTTAGCACGACTTAAAAGCTCCAACATCGGCAAAGTAAAACCAGCTGTTTTTCCTGTTCCTGTTTGAGCACCTGCTAATATATCTTTTCTTTGCAAAATAACCGGTATCGCTTTTTCCTGAATAGGAGTTGGTTTAGTATACCCCTGCTCTTTTATAGCTTTTAGTAGAGGTGCTGATAAACCTAAGTTGTTAAATGACATAAATTTCCTAATCTGTTTAATAGGTCATAATAGCATAATTTTAGATATAATTTTAAAAACATTCATTAGGATATAAAATGTCATCTTTAAAACCAACCATAAAACCAACAAACCACACTATTCACCCTTGCCCTAATGATAAAAAATTAGCTCTCCTTAAAGAGTTAATCTCTCAAAATAACTCTGAAGATATCATAGTAGTTGCATCTGTTGATGCTATAGGCATAGCAGATTCTCTCAAAGAGCTCAGCGTAAAAGTCTTAGATGATAAAACTCTCATAAAAGATAAAGAGCTTACATGTAGCCTACTCATTAGTTATGATCTACCCCTAAAAGCTGTTATTTATATGGCTAGACTTTCTCATACAACTCTTAAAGCTATTATGCTTGTAAATGAAACTGAACAAAAACTTCTTTACCCAATCGAGACTCTATTAGGTCGCGTAATCAAACAAGAAAGTGTTGCTGGTTTTGAGTACGATGTAAAAGAAAAACCTGCTATTGATCCAAAAGCTCCAAAAAAACTCTCTAAAGAGAAGATAAAAGAGATAGCTAAAAAGAACTATGATGAAAAAGTAGATACTCCTAAGCCTAAACGAGAATACAAAAAAGATGCTAAAAGAGATGATGAAAAAGCTAAACAATGGGAAAAGAAAAAGAAAGCACCAAACAAATTTTTAGGAAAAGATGAAAATGGTAAAGCTATCTTTTCAGGGAAAAGCGGAGAGAGAAATCACCGTTATGATGGAACTCCAAGAGACAGATATGATGCTCCAAAAAAAGTTGGAAGAAAAATCAATATCAAAGCTCTTAAGCCTAAAAAAGATTAAAACTGACCTCTAAAATAACAGTTCCTCTTGAGGATTTACCTCTTTTTCAATTCTTGGAGGCTTGGATATATCACTAAAATACTCTTTATGCTCACCTATATCAACCTCTACTATTCCATCGGGTATTGTGAATTTTCTTTGAATCTGTGGATATAATCTTAAAAGATTTTTATAAAACATAGAAAATGCCGGGCCTGCAATTCTGCCACCTGTCTCTTTTCTGTACATAGGCGTATTATCATCATTTCCAAACCATACTACAGTTTCAACTGTTGGAGAGTAGCCAGCAAACCATCCATCTACATTATTATTAGTTGTTCCTGTTTTTCCAGCTAACTCTATCCCTCTAGCTCTTGCTCTTCGACCAGTTCCTCTATCGACGACATCCCTTAAGATAGTTGTCATTATAAATGCTTGTGTTGGTTGTGTTATAGCATTGGTTTTCTCAGTTTTTTCATATAAAGTTATGCCATTTTTATCTATATAATTAATAAGATGTGGTTCTACTTGTAAGCCACCATTTGCAAAAGAGGTATAATATTTGGCAAGCTCAAGAGGTGATAGGGAGATAGTACCAAGGGATATAGATAGATCATTTGGTAGATTCTTAATACCAAATTTTTTAAACTCTCTAAGCAACTGAGACAATCCTATATCATTTACAAGGTTTATAGTAGCCAAGTTTCTTGAATGTATCAAAGCCTCTCGCAAACTAATAAGACCCTTATAGTTTTTTTCATAATTTTTTGGTTGCCATTTTAACTCTTCGCCATCTTTTTCATACTTATATGTTCTTGCAATATCAACAAGTTCTGTAGCACCAGAATAGCCTAAATCTACAGCAACTTGATAGATAAATGGCTTAAATGCTGAACCCGGTTGTCGCCTACCTTGTGAAGCACGATTATATGAAGAAGTTTTATAATCCACACTTCCAACGAGAGCCAAAATATCTCCTGTCTTTGAATCTAGTGAAACAAGCGCACCATTTAACAAACTCGTATTTATATCTACAAATGGCTCATGTTCTGGATTGTTGAGAATAATTTTAGCCTCTTTGTCTTTGTACCCCTCTATCCTTTTAAGTGAGAGGTCATATGCATGTTTTAAAGATTTTCTTGCAACTTCTTGAAGCCTTATATCGATTGTGGTATAAATTTCATAGCCACCTGTTTTTATATCATCTATATCTAATTTAGCCGCACGCCGCACAACCTCATCAACAATAAAAGGTGCACGATTTTGCGTAAGTGTATCATCAAAAACTTCTGGATTTTCAACTAAAGAGGTTTGATAAGTTTCCTCATCTATCCAACCAAGTGTATGCATTCTAGAGATTACACGATTTGCTCTACCCATAGAAATTTCATAATTCTTTGTTGGAGCATATGTGCTTGGTGCTTTTGGCAATCCAACCAAAATAGCCATCTCTTTTAAAGTCAAATCATCAAGTTTTTTATGAAAATAGCCATCTGCTGCTGTTTTTATACCATAATAACCATGCCCAAAATATATCTCATTGAGATAGCATTCGAGTATCTCCTCTTTTGTTAATGCCCGTTCTACCTTTATGGCATATATAGCTTCTTTAATCTTTCGTGATAACTTCTTATCTCTTGTTAGTAAAACATTCTTGACAAGCTGTTGCGTAATTGTACTAGCACCCTCTACAGCCTTACCAGCCTTAATTACCTTAATAGCTGCCCTAAATATTGCATCTATATTGACACCAGGATGCTCAAAAAATGTTGTATCTTCTATAGCTACTAAGGCTTCTATAACCCTTGGTGGAATCTCATCAAAAGTAGCATAGTACCTATGTTTTGTATCAAATATATTTGCTATTTTTTCTTCATTTTTATCATAAATTCTTGTTGTTAAATCTGGCTCATAATCAACAAGTACCGATATGTCATAACTATATGCACTCAGATAATAACCCAACAATAAAAATGGAGAGAGTACCGCAAGCAACAAAATAGTAAAAAAAACTTTCTTAAAATTTTTCCACTTCAGCATCTATCAAGCCACATGTAGTAAATTTCAACTCTTATCATTTTCTAAATTCCCTATTTATAAAATTTGCATCTATCAATATCTGCGTATATTGCTCTTTTGGATTGTGCAATATATCTTGCATATTTCCATTTTCTATAATTCTACCATCTTTTATAACAGATATATCTTCACATACCACTTTTGCTGAAGAGATATCATGTGTCACCAAAAGCATCTTAAATCCTAGCTCTTTTTGTAACTTAGCTAAAAGATTCAAAATCAGGATTCTTGTTTTTGGATCAAGTGCTGTTGTTGGTTCATCCAAAAGCAAGAGTTTTGGATTTTGCTCTAACGCCATGGCGATAACTACTCTTTGGAGTTGTCCGCCTGAAAGTTCTGGAGGAAATCTATCTAGCAGGTTTATATCTAAATCTACATAGGTAAAAAGCTCTCTGATTTTATCATCATCTACAAAAAACTGTTTCTTTATTTTTGTAAGTGCGCTGAGTGCTGTAAATGGATTTTGAGGAACAAAAGAGATATTTTGACCAACAGTTAATTCAAATTGCGTATCTACTTCTAGTTCACATGTCATATCAGCAGGTAACATTCCTAGCAAAGCTTTTATTGTTAGACTTTTTCCACTTCCACTTTGACCTACTAGAGCTAAAGATGAGTCTATTTTAAAACTACTCTCTACTAAGATTTCATCCTTTAACGATATACATAACTTAGAAATATTCATATGCTATTTTATCTAAATGTTGCTAATTTTTGACACAAACTTCTTAACTCATCGCCACTTTGCCCTAGTCTTGCGATGAGTCTAATGATTGCACGAGAAACGGTTGGTTGGCGTATTGAACCAACTCCAAAACCAAGAGCATGCAGTTCATCACGAATCTCTACAACCTTGGCGTTATCATCTATAACTATTGGTACTATTAAACCATGAATTTTTATACCTAACTCATCAAAAATAATATTTTGACGAAGAGTAATCTCCTCTTTTATCTTATCAACATTTTTTTGCATATATTTAAGTGCATTGTGTGCCAATAAAGTATCATACAGAGAAAGCGATGTAGCATATATAATCGGCTTAGCACGATTTATAAGATAATCTACTATATGAGCAGAAGCTAAAATATAAGCCCCAAAACTACCATAAGCCTTACCTAAAGTTCCCATTTTAATATGGTTTGATTCTATTTCTATATTGTAATAATCAAAAACTCCCATAAGATTATCACCTATAACACCACTACTGTGTGCCTCATCTACTATAAGGATAGCATCCCTGCATATCGAAAACACCTCTTTGGGTACTAAATCACCATCCATAGAGTATATTCCCTCTACAGCGACTATCTTTCTTTTAGAGTTTGATCGGTTTAACATGTAGGATAACTCCCCCATATCATTGTGTTTAAAAAACTTCACTTCTATGTTGTTTAAGTTTGAAGCTAAAACACCTGATGCATGGTATCTCTCATCCATAAAAAGAGTATCTCCTTTTCTTACAAGAGATTCTATCAGGGCGATATTTGCATTGAATCCACTCCCTAAAATAACGCCATCTTCAAAACCATTCAAAGCAGACAAGTCATCTTCAAAATCTTTATGAATCTGATGATAGCCATTGACTAAAAGGGATGCTTTTGAGCTATGATAAGGAAGTTTTGAGATACTTTGAGATGTCTCTACATGCAGAGTTTTATTGTGCGAAAGTCCTAGGTAATCATTTGATGCGAAATCTTTTATATCTGTGTTTAAAACCTCTCTAGTTCTATATCGTCCAGATTTTTTAAGAGCTTTTAACTCATTTTCATACTGATTCATCTATCTAACACCTTAGCACCAACAGTAGCTTTCAAAACTTCCACACTAAGCCCCATGGCGGTACTTTCGTATCCCCGAACCTCTTTTA
>JAYEGN010000174.1:0-1934 GCA_034659115.1 Campylobacterota bacterium | reverse complement strand
CTATACTCTCTGTCGTTATCTTACCGCCACTGTTATCAGCAGAGAAGATTCTAACATCTCTTTGCTCTTTTTTGGCCTTTTTTGCTTGTGCTTCTGGAGCAGGAGAGCTTTGATTACATCCACTAAATAAAGATATAGAGGCTAAAGCTATGATTGAAATAATTATATTTTTCATCTATTTTCCTTTTCTTGATGCAAGCTCTGCAGATTTCGTATAGGTATTACCCTTTCTATCTGTTGCTGTAATTGTAAGAAGATCACCTTTTTCTGAGGCTTTTCTCACTACACCATTATCTATATCTCTACCCATTAGTTTTTTACCAATCTTAAAGCTATCGCATTTGAACTGAAACTTAAAAATAGGGTTTTTAGAGAAAAACTGACTTGTAGATACATCAAGTACAACCTCTTCACCAACTTTTCCAGTGATATGTGTGATAAAATTCGCATCATCACTATTTCCTGTTTTTGTCTTAGCTTGGTTATATGTCATCATAGGATGACTAAATACCATTTTTGCTGTAGCTACACCGTTTTTAATTTTAACTTTTATAGCTGTTATTTTACTTTTTGCCATCTCTTACCTATCCTTCACATCCACCAGCTGCAACTTCCGTCGTAGTCTTGGTCATATAGATTTCTCCATCAGTTGTTTCAACTAGAACCATAATAGTACCACTTGTACCCATCTTGATCTTTGCTTCATACTTTTTCAGATCGTATTTGTTTACTTCATAAACAGCTACAGCACTTTCAGGATTTGCATCTTGAAATAGAGCAATAGTTTTTGCATCAAGAGTTGTGCTAAACTTAACAGGAACAGCTCCACCACTTGAGTTTATCTTTGGTACAGTCAGTTTTATCTGATCACTCACAGCAACATCTTTTACATTGTACAGAGCTTTTGTAGCATCATCAATTGTATGTGCTGTCCATACTGAGGGCTTAGATTTTCTATAATCTTGAGCACTTAAATTCATCGGAATCACAGAGAGTGCAATAGCACTACCTGCAAAAGTTAAAAAATCTCTTCTATTCATCTATCTCCCCTTATTTAAATTTTAATATATAATCAACAACTAGTTTAAATTCATCATCGCTTAGAGATGCACCACCTTTAGCAGGCATACCCATCTCTGTACCTTCTAAACCATTTTTATAAACTTTATCAAGTCCTTTTTCCATAAATGGAGCCCATCCAGCCTTGTCTCCAGCTGCTGGAGCAACACCAGTTGCGTGACACATCGTACAACTTGCTTCATAAGCAGCTTTGGCATCAAAACTTACTTTGTGTGCAGCATCTTCTTTCTTAGGAGGCAAATCTCTTTTAACAGACATAGGAGGGTTGAAGTCAGTGATTCCACCATCAACTCTTGCGATTCTATCAGTTTGTTGACAGTTAGTCATACATCTATCTGACTCATCTTTTAGTCTAATAGCACCATAGTTATCTGGATTTTTGTAAAATTCTCTTACATTTTCAAGACCATCAACTCCATCAATATCTGGAACAAATCCATTTCTATTTGGCATCTCTATCTTTAAAAATTTCGCTTTGTCTAGTTTAAATGTTTCATTAACTATTTCGCCATCTACTTTCATACCATTGATATAAAGCATATATGCAGTTAGTGAATAAACTTCATCATCGCTCAAAGTTTTTGATTTTGTATGAGGCATCGCATCTCTGATATACCACCACATTGTACTAGCAACAGGCCAGTATGAACCAAATACTCTTGCTGGACCTTCAGCAGTTGGGTCTAACCATCTGTTGTTTTTAAGAGTTCTTTTCATCTCTTTAGCATTACCAGCTGAAAGTGCAGGATATCCTCCACCACCAGAACCGAAGTCACCGTGACACATCATACATTGAGCTTCATATAAAACTTCACCCTCATCAACATATCCAGAACCCTCAGGAAGACCTCTGT
>JAYEGN010000173.1:0-10031 GCA_034659115.1 Campylobacterota bacterium | reverse complement strand
TTGCACTCAAGGCAGGTTCATTAAAAATTTACACCACCAATAAGGTGGCTTAAAATTTTTACTAAACATCCCTTAAGCACAAGCATAGATAAATTTTATAAATCCTTATGGAATTATTTGGGTTTAACAGACTTTTAACAAATATTTGACTAAAATAAAAAGTTTAATTTTAAAATTTAGTTTGGATGAGGGAAATGGAATTATTTAGTTTTGGAAAAGATACCACTAAAACATTAGAAAAGAAAGTTCGTCCAGTTGTTGTCCGTACGCAAAATGTTGCAAAAGAGTTGCTCTCAGTTGCAAAATCATACGATATTGATGTTAATAAAGTAGATTTTAATATTTTAGATGTTCAAACATATGTACGAAATAATGAAGATGCAAAAGATGCAGAGTGGAATGAAATCGCTGTAGAAGAGTTTTCTGACTTAGAAGACACAGGTATTGTGTTAGATAAAAATTTTGAAATAAAACAGATGTATGAGATAGAAATCTTTTCTAAGGCTAAAGAAAATGCATATGCTAACTTGCATTTAGCTGTGGGCGCTAATGCTACAAAATGTAAGGTTTATTTAAGTATCAAAGAGGGTTCTAGAGTTAGCTATAATCCAAGATTTAGAAACGAACTACTGATGTTAATAAATAAAAGCAAAGTGCGTGCAAATATCCTAATAAATGTTTTTGATGAGATGCTTGATAGTGTTGTTTCAAAGATAACGGCATATGTAAGAGTAGAAGAGAGTGTAAGATATAGCAAGGGTGAAACATTTTTAATAGCTGAATCTTACGAACCAACTCCAACTACAGATGATGAGATAATCTTTCACTATGATAAAAAAGAGAAAGTTGATGAAACAGATAAAATGGATTATGCAGATAGGGGTTTCATACAAAGTGTCAAAAAAGATGAACTTTTAATTGAATATATAAAGATAAAAGAGGGTACACCTGGCAGAAATTGTCGTGGTGAATTTATGGAACCAAAGGAACCTCTTGAAACAAATACGCCAACATTTACTACTGATGATACGATAAAAATAACTCAAAGTGAGAGAAATATAGAATATAGAGCGCTTGAAAATGGTTACATAGCTCTTGAGGGAACTGTATATACAATAAAATCTGAGGTTGATGTAGAAGAGATTACCTTTAAAACTACAGGCTCTATATCTACAGGTTTGGATTCGGATGTATCTATTAGCGTAAAAGAGACTGATGCTATTAAAGATGCCATCGGTACTGGAATGGAAGTTGAAGTTTCAGAGATAGAGATAGAAGGAAATGTTGGTTCAAACGCCAAGGTAAAAGCGATAAAGGCAGATATAGGTGGTCAAACTCATAAAACTGCTACTATTAGTGCTGAGCATCTAAATATAAATATCCATAAGGGGATAGCTTACGGGAACCATGTTCATATCACTAGACTAGAGCATGGTGAAGTCACAGGAGATATAGTAGAAGTAACACAAGCTTTAGGTGGAGATATAAGGGCAAAAGAAGCTACTATAGAGGTTTGTGCTTCTTATGTAAAAGTAACGGCTTCAAGACTTATAGAGATTAGAAAACTTCAAGGGAGTGAAAATATTTTTACTATTGATCCACTTCTTAAAAAAGACACACAAGATGGTTTAATTGATAATAAAACAAATATAAAAAAGCTTGAAAAGGCGATAAAAAGTATAAAAAAAGAGATGCAAAAGTATACAACTTTGGTTGAAAATAATCAGCCTAGTTTTAACGATGTAAAAAAACGATTGCTTCATTATAAAAAAAATGGTGTGAAGATGCCTGCATCATTTGTAAAACAATATAGGCAGTTTCAAAAAATTCAAGAACATCTAGAAACGATTACAAAAGAGTGTGAAGTTAAGGTTGATAAGTTAACACTTTTAACAACTCAAACAGCTTCTTTTCAAGATAGTATCTTTGATGCAAGAATTATAAATAAAGATAGATGGGTAGGGCATAATGAGATAGTGTTTAAGTTGATAGATCCACCGATAGAACTTAAATATAATCCTGCAGAGGGTTCAAAAGAGAGAATATTTGCAGTTGTTCAAAACGGTGACGGTGATTTTGAAATTGAATCGGTAAAAGAGTAGATAGATTATGATTGTTGGAATAAATGGAACAATAATATATAAAGAGCCAACGCTTCTGCATGTAGATGTCGCTGGTGTTGTTTATGAGGTGTTTATATCTTTAGAGAGTTTTTCATCTGTTGGGACAGATGAGGTCAAACTCTTTACTACGCATATTGTTCGAGAAGATGCTCAGCTACTTTATGGCTTTTTAGATATAAGTGAGAAAAAACTGTTTACTAGATTGATAAAGATAAGTGGAGTTGGTCCAAAGGTAGCGATGGCTATCTGTTCAACATATACTCCAGCTCAGTTTGCTACTATCATCAACAACAAAGATATAGATGGAGTCAAAAAAGTACCCGGTATTGGTCCAAAGAGTGCAGGTCGTATCTTGGTAGAATTAAATGGCTTTGATGCTGAACTGATTAACTCTAGCGATGAACCTAAAAGCATGGCATTTTCTCAAGCAAGTGAAGCCTTAGAATCGCTAGGATTTAAAAAAGACAAGATATCTAAAGCACTTAGTGCATGTAGTGCAGATACTACACCTTCATTAGTAAAAGAAGCGTTAAAATTACTACAAACAGTTTAAAAGGAAAAAGATGAAACCATTGAAACTATATGGCATACCCACATGTGGTACAGTTAGAAGTGCAAGAAAGTTTTTTAAAGATAATGATATTGAGATAGAATTTATTGACTTTAAAAAAATTTCTGTTGATTGTGATAGAGTTGATAGTTGGATATATAGGGCAGGACTTGATGTTTTGTTTAATAATCGTGGGACTAAGTATAGAACTTTGAAGTTAAAAGAGCTAAACCTTGATGATGATGGAAAAAGAGAGTGGCTTTGCAGGGAAAATATGCTTTTTAAAAGACCAGTTATTGAATTTGGTGATGAAGTGGTAGTTAGTTTTGATGAAGAAAAATATAAAAAAATCTTTATGAAGCAGGGGTCTTTGATTTGAAATTAATAATTTTATTTGGTGGTGCTAGTTTTGAACATGAAATTAGTATAGTGAGTGCGATAACTCTAAAGGAAAAACTATCAGGCTTTGATTTGAGCTTTGTATTTTGTGATCAAAATCATAAGTTTTATTTGATTGATTCACGGAAAATGAAAGCTACAACTTTTTCTACTGCTCAACATAAAAAGATGCCGGAATTAACAATCTCAAATGGAGCTTTTGTACAAAAAAGTATGTTTAGTTCTATTGAACATAATGCTACGGTTTTAAATCTTATTCATGGAGCGGATGGAGAAGATGGAACTGTTGCTGCACTACTTGATTTTTTCTCTATTAAGTATATTGGTCCAAGGGTGGCTGCAAGTGTCTTCTCTTATGATAAAATATATACAAAATGGCTTTGTCAAACAAAGGAGATAAAAACTCTAAAATATGAGGTTATATCTTCAAGTGAGCATAAGAATATCAGTTTGACCTATCCAATTATTGTAAAACCTGCAAGATTAGGAAGTTCAATAGGTGTGAGTATTGTTAGAGATGAAAATGAACTTGATTATGCCTTAGATACCGCTTTTGAATTTGATAGCTTTTTAATTATAGAGCCATTTGTAGAGGGTGTCAAAGAGTATAACCTAGCTGGTTTCATGGCAAACTCGCAAATGCATTTTTCTATAGTTGAAGAACCACAAAAAAATGAATTTTTAGATTTTGAAAAAAAATATATGGATTTTTCTCGTAGTGAATCGGTTTTAAAAGCTGATATAGATGATGCACTGGAGGCAAAATTAAAAAATATTTTTACAAGAGCTTATAAGGGTATGTTTGAAGGTGCTCTTATCCGGTGTGATTTTTTTGTTATAGATGGTGAAGTTCTTTTAAATGAGATAAATCCTATCCCTGGTTCTATGGCAAACTATCTTTTTGAAGATTTTCAAGGTTCTCTAGAGCTACTTAGCAACTCTCTTCCTCATACAAAAAGAGTGAAAGTCAACTATGATTATATTCATTCGATTAGTAAGGCAAAAGGTAAATAATGGCTATAAAATCTATTGTGTATAGCAATACTACTATAGATATAAGTTATGAAATAATAAATCCAAGCGCAGAGGTTAATCTGATTATGCTTCATGGATGGGGTAGCAATAAAGCTCTAATGAAGCAATCATTTAGCAGATATATGAATCATTTTCGTCATATATATATTGATCTTCCAGGTTTTGGTGGTAGTACATGTGGTGTTGCTTTAACAACTCAAGACTATGCTGATATTCTTGAACTGTTTATGGCTCAAGTGAATCTATCTAAAGATATTATAGTTGGACACTCTTTTGGTGGTAAAGTTGCCCTTTTACTCAATCCAACAGTTCTTGTGTTGATGGGAAGTGCAGGTATATATATTCCTAAGCCTTTGAAAATAAAGCTAAAGATAGGATTATATAAGATACTTAAGACTTTAGGACTTTCAAGATTTCGTTCTATGTTTGTAGCCGATGATGCAAAATCTTTAAGTAAGCACATGTATGAAACATTTAAAAATGTAGTAGATGAAGATTTTTCAGAAGAGTTTTCTTTATATAGTGAAAAAGCCCTGCTTTGCTGGGGTAGGGATGATACAGCAACACCACTTAGTTCAGCGAAAAAGATTGATGAGCTTATTAAGGATTCAAAATTGGTAGTTTATGATGGGGATCATTATTTCTTTATGACACATGCACAGGAGATCTCTTGTGAGATTGAAGAGATTTTTTTAATAACTTTAGGGAGGACTTGATGATGTTCGATTATGAAGTTTTAGTATCCTTTGTAACAAATGTAGTTTTTGTAACTCTGCTTGGATGGTATCTTATAACTAATCTGCAATGGTATGATTATAAACTATCTCGTGTGGTATTAAAGCATCATAAACCACAATGGCATATCATATATTTTTTTATTCCATTTATCGCCTACTATACAACTGGTGCATTTTTTCCAATCTTTTTCTTTTTTGCTGTTTTACCAGCTACTTTAGTCTGGTATAAAAAATTAGATAAAAAACTTGTATTAACTTGGAGAGTAAAGAGATTTATGATTCTCTTAGTTGCATTAGTTCTTTTTCAAGATATTCTTTGTACTCTAAAGAGTGCATGTGGTACTTATGGGGTATTTATGCCTTTAGCATTAGCATATATAGGTAGCTTTATGATAGAAAAGTTTCTTTTTACTGCATTTAAAAAAGAAGCAAAAAAGAGAGTTCAAGGCATACAAAACTTACAGATAGTTGCTATTACAGGCAGCTATGGAAAAACAAGTATAAAAAACTTTACATATGAGATACTGAGCAGAAAATTTGAAGTATATGCAACTCCAAGAAGTGTAAATACTTTGGGCGGAATCATAAGAGATGTGAACGAATCTTTACCAAATGAAACCGAAATATACATCTGTGAAGCAGGGGCTAGAGAAAATGGAGATATTTTTGATATAACAACTTTTTTAGAACCACAAACAGTTGTTGTAGGAAAGGTTGGAGAGGCACATATAGAGTACTTTAAATCTTTAAAAAATATTATAGCCACAAAGCTTGAAATTATGCAGTCTTTAAGACTTGAAAAAGCTTTTATACATAGTAGTGTGACAGATGAACCACATGATAAGGTTACTTTTTTTGGTGATAATATTTCAAATATAGATGCTACTCTTGATGGAGTAGATTTTGAGTTAGATATTGATGGTGAGCTCTTAAAACTTCATACAGATATATTAGGCTCATTTCAAACTATAAATATAGCGGTAGCAGTACATGTGGCTAAGCGATTTGGTATGAGCAATGAAGATATAGTAGAAGCAGTAGCAAAATTAACTCCAGTAGAACATAGACTGCAAAAAATAATAGCTGGTGGAAAAATTATCTTAGATGATGGTTATAATGGAAATATAGATGGAATGTTAGAGGCTATAAGATTGTGTTCACTACATGATGGTCGAAAAGTTATAGTGACTCCCGGTCTTGTTGAGAGTAGAGAAGAGTTAAACCTAAAACTTATAGATGCTATAAACAGGGTTTTTGATATAGTTATAGTAACAGGTTCTTTAAATGCCACACTTTTTGAAAAAAACATAAAGGTCCCAAACAAAACTATACTACATGACAAATCAAAGATAGAAGAGCTTTTAGCATCTCAAACAAAACCTGGAGATATAATTTTATTTGCTAATGACGCACCTAATTTTATATAAATATGATAGATAAAAGCATAAGATATTTAGGGAACTTTACAGCAATTGTGCTGATCATATTGGTTCTTCTAGTGGTTTATGATGCAACTGCTCGTTATCTTTTTTCGACAGGTTCTATAGCTTTACAAGAGTTGGAATGGCATCTGTTTGATGTTATTATCCTTTTTGGAATAGCTTATACGCTAAAAGAAAATGCACATGTCCGAGTTGATATATTTTATGCTTCATATAGTGATAAAACAAAGGCAGTTATAAATATTATATCTTCACTCTTTTTTATACTTCCATTTTCTCTTCTTATTATATATATAGGTGTAGATTTTGTGGCTTTAAGTTTTGCACAAAATGAGGGATCTTCAAATCCTGGTGGATTAGAGTATCGCTATATGGTTAAATCACTTCTTCCTCTTTCCTTTGTATTTTTACTGCTTGTTGCCATAAAAGATGTGCAAAAAAATTTTATGAAATGGAGCTCTTTATGATTGCTCTGTTGATGTTTGTTGTAGTTCTGATACTACTTTTAGTTGGTATCCCTGTAGCATTTGTCTTTGGTAGTGTTTCTATTGTTTTTGCTTTTTTTATTCCCTCTGTTGGTTTTGATGTTTTTTCTGTTTTACCTTTTAGGATTTATGGAATTATGAGCAATACAACTTTGATGGCAGTACCTCTTTTTATAGCGATGGGATTAGTTCTAGAGAGATCTAAAATGGCAGAGAGACTTTTAGTCTCTATGAGTGCGTTGTTTCGTGATGTAAGGGGTGGATTAGCTGTAAGTGTCGTACTTGTTGGTGCTATGTTGGCCGCTTCTACGGGCATAGTATCAGCTTCTGTTGTTATGTTGAGTGTAATAGCACTACCCTTGATGCTAAAGGCAGGTTATGATAAGGGTTTAGCATCAGGAACGGTGGCGGCATCAGGAACCCTAGGACAGATTATACCACCATCAATCATACTTATAATTTTAGGTGATGTTATGAGTGTTAGTGTTGGTGATCTGTTTATGGGTGCAGTATTGCCTGGTCTTGTTTTGGTTGGTCTCTATATATCTTATATCCTTGTTCGTACATATTTTTCTCCACACATTGCACCGATACCTACAGATATACAAAATGTTAGTAAAAAAGAGATTATTATCTCTATCGTTCCCCCTTTATTGCTTATGATATCTGTACTTGGAAGTATATTTGCCGGTATCGCTTCTCCAACAGAATCGGCTGCTTTTGGTGTTGTTGGTGCAGTACTTTTAAGCTTTTTAAACAGGTCATTAAATTTCCAAATGATAAAGTATGCATCCTTAGAAACGGTAAAATTAACAGGTATGATTTTTATGATACTTATAGGGGCTACAGCTTTTAGTCTTGTTTTTAATGAACTTGGTGGTTCAGATATGATCTTGGAATTTTTTCATGAAGATATAGGGGATGTTTGGATCTTTATAGCAGTTGCTATGCTTAGTATTTTTATACTTGGATTTTTTATAGATTTTATAGAGATAAGCTTTATCATTGTTCCTATCCTAGTTCCGGTAATGGATGGCTTTGGTATAGACCCTGTCTGGTTTGCAGTTTTGATAGCATTAAACCTGCAGGTCTCTTTTTTAACACCACCCTTTGGACTCTCGCTGTTTTTCCTCAAAGGTGCAGCAGGAGACAGTATCAAAACTATGGAGATTTACAAAGGAATCATACCTTTTATATTTCTTCAGCTTCTAGGTTTAGGTTTAGTTATAGTATTTCCAGACTTGGTATTTGCATTTTTATAAAATCGAATTTATTACAAATTTAAAAAAAAACTCACCATAACTTCACCGAAGGGTTTATTAGCATCATTTTTATCTTATTGTACCGGAGCGGTAAGTCGTGCTACGCTCGCTCCTAGTCTAAAATAAAATGGCTTAGAGGTAAATATGCCCTTTTTTATTAGAACAGATTTTTTAAAATCTTCTAAAAACATTTTTTCCACTTCACTATTAAACTCTTTATCCGCTACCATAGCTGTTATCTCAAAATTGAGTCTCATGGATCGATTGTCAAAGTTTGCTGTTCCTACTGAGGCATGTGTATCATCTATAAGCATAACCTTTTCATGTAAAAAACCATCCATGTATCTGTAAAATTTGACTCCACTCGAAATTGCATCGTCAAAATATGTATAAGCTGCTAGCCATGTTGCTAAATGATCAGCCTTGTCTGGAATAAGTATGCGAACATCAACGCCACGAAGCCTAGCAAGTTCAATTGCGTTGAGTATAGAGTCATCTGGAACAAAATAGGGACTTGATATCCAAATTCTCTTCTTGGCAGAGTTTATAGCTTGTAAAAACATAAGGGTTGCGGTCTCTAGTTTATCAGCTGGTCCAGATGGTATGATAATAACTTGTTTATCTTCTGTTTTTGAAGCAGTAGCCTCCCAGTTAAGTCCTTCTATGAAATTTTCAGTTGCCCAAAACCAATCTTCTATAAAAGATATTTGAGATGATATTGCCGCTGGTCCCTCTATGCAGAGATGGGTGTCTCTCCAATTACCAAATTTAGGGTCTCTTCCTAGATACTCATCACCAACATTACTTCCGCCTATCCAAGCTTTTTTACCATCAACTACTACTAACTTACGGTGATTACGAAAATTGAGTTGAAAACGGTTTGCCTTTCCTTTTTGTGTGTGAAAATCGTGCAACTCTACGCCAGCTTCTTTGAGTTCATCTTTATAAGAATCACTCAAATCTATACTCCCTAGCTCATCATACAAAAAGTAGATTTTCACACCCTCTTTCGCTTTAGCAATAAGATGTTTTTTGACTTTTTTGCCTATTCTATCATCATGAACAATGAAAAATTGAAATAGTATGTAATTTTGCGCCTTATCTATACCCTCTATAATACTACTAAATGTAGCATCTCCATCTATTAACAGCTCTAAACTATTTCCTTTAAGATATGGAATATTTGTTAATTTTTCAGCAGCAAAGCTTGTTGGTTTCAAATCAGATTTTGCGATAGAGTACTCTTTTAAAGAGTCGTAAAGTTCTCGCATCTTAGCTTGTACTTTTTCATCTGATGACTGCCTAGCAGTTGAGTAACCATCAAATTTACTTCTTCCTAGTACCCAGTATGCAGGAACAGCTATGTAGGGCATAGTATTTAAAGAGATAGCCCATGCTATCGCTCCTTGTGATGTTCGTACTGTCATGACCGCGTTTATAGAAGATAAAAAACCTGCTATATGAAAGAGAAGTGCTAGAGTTATCCACATTTTAAATTTGCCTTTTTTCATTGTAAGTATCCCAAAATCTCTTCAACTATGAGTTCAGGCTGTTCTGAACTGAGTGCGTGACCTGCATGTGCTATCTCTACATATGTCACTTGTGAGCCAAGTTCAGCCTTGAGTATCTTACCTGCTTTGTCTGGTGGAGCTATAAAATCTTCTTTGGCTTGAATAAGCATAAAACTTTTACCGCCAGCTCTTTTAAAAAACTCACCATTAATCATTTGCGAAGCCAGTACCTGAGCATCTGCAAGCTCTGGATACCATCCCTTCATCCAAACACTTGCATCATTCCCTTTAGCAAAAAAGGCACACTCTATCGCTTTGAGTCTTTCATCATAATCAAGCTTTGGATTCACAGAACCACTAAGACATGATTTTTGTTTCTCATTCATCTCAAAATTTCCACCAGATGCCATTAGGATAAGTGCTTCAACATAAGATGGATAGAGAGTTGTAAATGTTCGTGCCAACCTGTTTCCAAAAGCATGACCAA
>JAYEGN010000172.1:0-10091 GCA_034659115.1 Campylobacterota bacterium | reverse complement strand
GCTTCGCAATGTTTTTAAGACTTAATAAAAATTTCGGGTGCTTAAATTATAAACTATTTATGATAATATACTAAGTAAAAATCTACTATTTTAACTTCAAGCTTTTACTAAATCCAGCATGAATATTCATCAACTTTTTCGTAGGAGAAAACACTCCACCATCAATAGCATTTGCAGTATTATCTATTTTGTAATTAGTGTGCTTTTGATAAGTGAAAAGATAAGGTATATTTTTTCTAATACTCTTGAATGCAGACATTATTTTGGATGAGTATATGAGGCTTTATTTGTATTAGGATTTATAGATTTTTCCACTAAAGTTTCTTTGTGCTTTTCATACCATGCATCTAATTTTTTACAGTCATTTGTAAATAAACCCTTTTTTAACCCCATAGTAACGACTTAAGGTTTTAAGCAGCCGAAATTTTCATTAAGCCACTTTTGGCTATTTTCGCTGGTTGGGAATTAAGTTACCAACCTTTAACGCGAACATAGCCTACTTGTTTTAGGTTTTGACTTATAAAAGTTAGTAAAAGAGAAGTCTAATTCATCTTATGTTACAATGAATGCAAGAACTTAAAGATAACATAGGAGAAAAAGATGATAAAGATATTTAAAGTATTATTATTGGTTTCACTCATAGCATTAGGTTTGAATGCTTCAGTAAAAAGGGTGAGTAGTGGTTATATACAGATTAATTCAGGTAATACAACTTTTGTTGGTAACAGTTCGGACCAAACTTATTCCATCAACCCTCTTATTGTAACAACTGCTTCTGCTATAGTCATAATAGATAAAGGCGGTAGTAATACAATAGAGTTAGTAGGTGGACTCACTATATCTTCTAGCATAGTTGTATCAAATGAGATTTTATTAACACTAAGCGATGGTTCTACCCTTAATATTCGAGGGGCAAATAGTTTTACTTTTGATGTTGGAGCAAATCAATCACAGAGTATAGCTGGAACACATCAAAGCTTTAGTGAGTTTGTTACAACTACCTTAGGTTTAAGTGCTGTTCCAACTTTAGGACAAGTACCAGTTAGTGGTGGTGCTGTTGATGAGATTATCGATGGCGGAGGTTCAGCCGGTGCTATTACTTACGATATTACAGATGAAATTGTGGATATTGTAAATGCACATAATTGGTACAGAGCCAATGTTTATACAGGTTATCTATTGACTTGGGATGATGATTTAGCTCAAGATGCTCAGGATTGGGCAGAGTATTTAGCGGCAAATTTTACAGATGAAGATTTAGCTGCAGGAAGAGCTCCACATGCATCTATGTTTGAACCAGAACTTCATGAATTTGATAAGTTTCAAGGAGAAAATATCTACATTACAACTAATTCTCCTGCAGTAAATATGATGGTTACAGCAATTGAAGCATTTGGCGATGAAGTTGCTGACTATAATTATGAAGATAATAGCTGTGATTTAGGAAAAATTTGTGGACACTACACACAGGTTGTATGGCAAGATACATCTACTGTTGGTTGCGCGGAGGTACAGCTAGGGCCCGATATTAGCTATAACACAGTTGTAGTTTGTAGATACTATGCTCCTGGTAATTATATTGGGCAAAAACCATATTGACGATGAAAATATTTAGATTATTATTAATAGCTTTAGTTGTATCTGTAGGTTTGGATGCAACAGTAAAGCATGTGGATGAAGAGTATGTTCAGGTTCAAGAAAGTATTACGCTTGTAGGAAGTTTATCAAATCAAACATATTCGATTAACCCTTTGTATGTGGGCATTGATAACATTATAGTTATTATTGATAAAGAAGGTGCAAATAGTATTGAATTAGTAGGAGGTTTGAGTATTTCTTCTAGTCTTGTAGTGTCTGATGAAATAATGCTAACCTTAAATAATGGTGCAACTATAAATGTACGATTAGCAGATACTTTTACATATGATGTTGGAGCAAATCAAGAAGATAGTATAGTTGGGCAACAGCAAGATTTTGAGTTGTTTGTCACTGAGACCTTAGGTTTCTCCTCTGTTCCAGTGCAAGGAGATTCCCCTGTTACTGGAGGTTCTGTTGAGATTCCTGATGAAACTGGTGGAAATATTGATGGTATGCTTAAAAAAACAGGGCAAAGAAAAAGCTACAATGGGGCTGGGGAAGAGGTGTCTGGTGATTCTATAAAGGATGATGGATATTATGAGATGGGCGCAACACTAAATTATACAAGAGCTTCAGATATAGTAACAGATGAAGTTACCGGTTTGATGTGGCAAGATGATGAAGCAACTGCGACAGTAGAGTCAAGAAAACCATGGCTAGATGATGGCAGAACAACAGATTGTCAAAATGATCAAAGTTCAGATATCTGTTATGACACATCAGGTGATACAGCGGTATCTTACTGTTCAAATTTAAGTTTAGGTGGTTATACAGACTGGAGATTGCCAACAAGGGCAGAGTTAGGAGATTTGGTTGATTATAGTATTTATGAATCAGCGATTAACAATACATTTCAAAATATAATTTCTGAACTTTATTGGACATCTACAACTAGATTAAATTACCCTCACTATGCTTGGACAGTTGATTTTTTAGGCGGTTATCAAAAAAATGATAGTCGTAAAAATTACTATAGATATTCAAGATGTGTTAGGAGTGGCTTATGAAAATTATATTTTTGATTATAGCAATAATGAGCATCTTAAATGCAGATTTTACTAAAGATGGAGATGTTGTTACAGACAACATAACAAAACTACAGTGGCAAGATGATGCTATCGGTTCTGATATGAGTTGGATAGCTGCAATTAACCAATGCGAGACACTATTTTTAGCTGGGCATAGTGATTGGAGACTACCAAACATAAAAGAGCTGACATCTTTAGTGGATGAAACTAAGTCTAATCCATCTATAGATACTACCTTTGTCAATACAGGTTTTTATGATTTTTCTTCCGGTATGACATCTACAATATACTGGACTTCTACTACTTCAGCAGGTGGTATATCTGGCGCATATCGTGTGAATTTTTTTGATGCTACTCATAAAAGTTCAGACTCAGATGATGAAAGTCTTGTGAGATGTGTTAGAGGTGGGGAGTAGATTTAATCTTTATTTAGAAGCTGATTTGGTATAATTTCTTCAAAGGAAACTTATGGGATTTTTTAAAGCTTTTAGTTCAAATAAAGAGAGAGTTGTTACTGGTTTTTCACTAGTAGGAGTTCTTTTAGTTATTGGTTTTATAGATAATTTTTTTATGATGTGGGCATTTCTTGGGCTTGTATATCTTATAGCATTTAGTGAGGCTCTAAGACTCTTTGAGTTAAAAAATAGTTCACTTTTAATTTATGCAGCAGCTGTTTGGTTGCTTGCTGGAATTTATCCCTATGGGGACGATCTATTTGTTTTAGCAGGTGTTGCTTATGCTAGTGCGGTAGCTTTCAACAAAGAGCTAAAATGGAATAACTTTTTTCCATTTATATATCCAACAGCAGGTATGCTTTTCATCTTCACACTCTATCAAGAGTATGGTGTTTTATCTCTTCTTTGGCTTTTAGTTATTGTGGCGATGACCGATGTTGGAGCTTATACTGTAGGTAAAAATATAGGAAAAACACCATTTTGTGACACTAGTCCAAATAAAACGATGGAAGGGGTTGTCGGTGGTGTAGTGGTAGCAACTCTTAGTGGTATGTTTGTTGGACTTAGCATTGTGGATTTGGGAGTCGCTTTTATTATCTCATTTGTGGTTGCAGTTAGCTCTATCTTTGGAGATCTTTTTGAGAGTAGTTTAAAAAGAGCTGCTAATGTCAAAGATAGCGGTAATATTCTTCCTGGACATGGCGGTATCTTAGATAGAATAGATGGTTATCTATTTGGCGCTATTGTTATGCTAGTGCTGCTTCGTGGATTAGTTTAGAAGTGATACTATTAGGCTCAACAGGTTCTATAGGTGTAAACACTTTGGAGGTTGCTAAAAGATTCAACATAGAAGTTGAAGTTTTAGTATGTGGTAAAAATATAGAACTTTTAAACAAGCAGATACTAGAGTATAAACCAAAAGTTGTGGTTATCGCAGATGCTAAAGATATACAAAAAGTAAATCATGATAGTGTTTATGCGGGTATAGATGCAATACTTAGAGCAATAGAAGAATCATATAGTGAGTTAGTTGTAAATGCTCTTGTTGGTTTCTTGGGTCTTCGTCCAACTTTAGTAGCCTTAGACTCTGGCAAAAAGATAGCACTTGCTAACAAAGAGTCCTTAGTAGCATGTGGGGCTTTTGTAGATATGAACAAAATTCAACCCATAGATAGCGAACATTTTGGACTGTGGTATCTGCTTCAAGATAGACCTATTCACAAGATGATTATTACAGCTAGCGGTGGAGCTTTTCGTGATTGGGACATAAAAAAACTTCAAAATGCAACACTAGCAGATACTCAAAAACATCCAAACTGGTCGATGGGTCAAAAAATAACTATAGATAGTGCGACAATGGTAAACAAAATGTTTGAACTACTTGAAGCAAGATGGCTTTTTGGTGATGGGGACTATGATGCTATTATAGAAACAAAATCACTCATACATGCTCTTATAGATTTTAAAGATGGCTCAACTACTGCTCACTTTGCTCATGCATCTATGCAACTTCCCATAGCTTATGCTCTCAATAAGAAAGTAAATGAAAATATTTTAGATAATGTAGATTTATTAAAGGTAGGAGGTCTAGAGTTTAGAGAGATAGATAGAACTCGTTATCCTATATGGGAGATAAAACAAGAACTGCTAGATAATCCTAAACGAGGCGTAGTAGTAAATGCGGCAAATGAAGTAGCTATAGAGAAGTTTATTAACAAAGAGATAGGCTTTATGGATATAAGCAAAACTATCATCAAAGCTTTTAATGAGTTTAGAGATGAACCAAAAAATATTGATGATGTTTTTGCTCTTGATAAAGAGGTAAGAGCATCTTCTTTTAAGTACTAACATGAACTATATAGGTTCAAAGTTTAAGCTATCATCTTGGATAGAAAAAGAGGTAAAAAAAGTAGTTGGAAGGGATTTATCTCAAAAAGTATTTTGTGATATGTTCGCAGGTACAGGTATAATTGGAAGAACTTTTAAGAAAAATGTGAAGCAAGTTATCAGTAATGATTTAGAACACTATAGCTATGTCTTAAATAAAAACTATATCCAAAACCATAAACCTATCAAAAATAAAGAAAAGTTTATAGAAGAGCTTAATAACTTACCTTTGATGGAAGATGGCTTTATATTTCAAAATTACTGTATTGGCAGTGGAAGTGGGCGACAATATTTTAGTGATGAAAATGGTAAAAAAATAGACTCAATACGAACGAAAATACAAGAGTACAAAGAAGATAAAAAAATAGAAGATGACCTATATTACTTTTTATTGACTTCGCTGATAGAAAGTGCTGATAAAGTTGCAAATACAGCCTCTGTATATGGAGCATTTTTAAAAGATATAAAAAGATCCGCTTTAAAAGAGTTGATTTTACAGCCTGCTTATTTTCAAAAAAACAACAATACTCACAAAGTGTTCAACATGGATAGCAATGAGCTAATCAAAAAGATAAGCGGAGATATACTATATCTTGACCCACCATATAATCAAAGACAGTATGGTGCTAATTATCATATATTAAATACAATTACAAAATATAGTCATTTTGCTCCAAAAGGTAAAACAGGAAGAGGGGAGTACAATCGTTCCAACTATGCAAAGACAACTACAGTACATGTAAACTTTGAAGAGTTAATAAAAAATGCTAGGTTTGAGTATATATTTTTAAGCTACAATAATGAGGGACTAATGAGTAAATCTGATATTAAAAACATTATGCAAAAGTATGGTGATTACTCCTTAGTAAAAAAAGAGTATCAACGATTTAAAGTACATAAAAAATTTAGTGGAGATAAAACTTTTGAGTATCTTCATATATTACAAAAAATAGTACCTGCATGTAAGGATATAGAAAATGGCAGATGAAGTAGAACAAGCATCAAGTGGTGGAGATTTTTTAACATGGAGTATTATGTTTGGATTGCTTATTGTAGTAGCTGTAGGACTGGCTATATGGGATAAGAAATATCGTGAGGAACAAGAGAAAAAATGATACTAAGCATAGAGAGTTCATGCGATGATAGTGCTATCGCTATTACATGTATAAAAACAAAAAAGCTTATATTTCATAAAAAGATAAGTCAGGAGTTGGAGCATAGTGTTTATGGCGGGGTTGTTCCTGAACTTGCAGCTAGACTACATGCAGAGGCTTTGCCAAAGATTTTAGCAGAGTGTGAGCCATACTTTAAAGAGTTAAAGGCTGTAGCGGTTACTTCTACTCCTGGGCTTGCTGTTACTCTCGTAGAGGGGGTAACTATGGCAAAAGCTGTCTCTGTAGCTTTAGATATTCCTCTTATCGGTGTAAATCATCTTGTGGGGCATATCTACTCTCTTTTTATAGATAAAGAAACATCTTTTCCTCTAACTGTTCTGTTGGTTTCAGGTGGTCACACTCAAGTGATGGAAGTATCGTCTTTGGAAGATATAAAAACAGTTGCTAAAAGTATGGATGATAGTTTTGGGGAAAGTTTTGATAAGGTTGCTAAGATGATGGGCTTAGGTTACCCTGGTGGTCCACTCATTCAGGAACTAGCAAAAGGTGGGGATATAAAGAGGTTTAACTTTACTATACCGCTATCACAATCTCCCCTTATAGCCTTTTCATACTCTGGGCTTAAAAATGCAGTAAGATTAGCTATAGAGAAAGGTAGTGAAGGTGACTATAAAGATATAGCAGCTTCATTTGAGCATATTGCAACTGCTCATCTAACTCAAAAGTTAAAAAAGTATTTTAAAACGATAAGACCAAAGACTTTTGCTATCGTTGGTGGAGCAAGTGCCAACCTTTATCTTCGTTCAAAAATCGAGGAACTTTTAAAACCGTATAATGCAGAGTTGCTTTTAAGTGAACTAAAATGGTGTTCTGATAATGCAGCCATGATAGGAAGAGTTGCAGTAGAGATGTATGAAAGAGAGATGTTTAGCTCTTTGAGTGAACTGAGTATCTCTCCTAGAAGTAAATTATAAACTTAAGTTAAACTTAGGCAAAATCAGGCATTTTCTAAATAAGAGTATTTTTATCCGATTTATATATAATTCCCTCGTCCAATTAGCAAATCGCTTATAGATTATAAAAGCGATCGGTTTATTTCTCATTTAAGTATGAAGTGATAAAGCATAAACTAAAATTTAAAAAAAACAAAAGGAGCCAAAATGGCAACAGTAACATTCAAAAACGATATCGTATGTAATTTAGCAGGAACTCAAGTAAATGTAGGTGATACAGCACCAGTAACAACAGTAGTAAACTGTGACCCGATGCTTCAAGATGAGCAGATCGGTGGAACTGGTAAAGTTCAACTAGTAGTAGCAGTACCATCTTTAGATACAGGTGTTTGTGACGCTGAAACTAGAAGATTTAATACAGAAGCTGCATCTTTAGAGGGTGTTGAAGTTATCACTGTATCTATGGATTTACCTTTTGCTGCTGCAAGATGGTGTGGAGCTGCTGGGATTGAAAACCTAAAAGTATGTTCTGACTTCAGAAACAAAGATTTCGCTAACAACTATGGTGTTCTTTTAGCTGACGGACCTTTAGCTGGTATCACTGCAAGAGTTATCTTTGTAGTTGGTAAAGATGGAAAAGTAACTTATAAGCAAGTTGTTCCAGAAATCACAACTGAACCTAACTATGAAGAAGCTCTAGCTGCTGCAAAAGCTGCTCTATAGGCTTAATCACTAGACATAACAAGATTTAATTTTCCAAAAAAGCTACTTTTCTTCCCCTGAGTAGCTTTTTAATACATATGTATCAAACAATCAGATTATTCTGATTTTATTCTTCCTCCTTTTTAGGGCTGTTTGCCCTAAATAACCTAAGCACCTGCATAATTCATAATAGCAATAGCACAATAATTAATTTTAATTTTTAACAGTTAAAGATCTCTGTTTAAGATTACAATCTCACACTCTAGCTTGATGCTAAATTTATCGTAAACTCTTTTTTGAGCTTCTTGTATGAGATAAACAGCATCTTCAAAAATACCATTACCGTTATTTACTAAAAAATTTGCGTGTTTTTTGCTAAACTCCATCCCTCCAACTTTTTTTCCTTTTAGTCCAACAGCTTCTATGAGTCGTCCTGCATAATCGCCCCTTGGATTTTTAAAACAACTTCCAGCACTTGGGATTGAGGGTTGGTTTGCTCTCATCTGTTTAAACAGCTCTACTTTGTTGTTATCAAAGCCATATTTTAAAGCAAATGTAGCCTTGAGTATTGGGGAGTCAATATCGCTATATCTATATCCATAATCTATATCTTTTTTGTCTATACATGCAGAATCACATGTGGCTATAGATAGAAGATGATTAAATATTTCAAACTCTTTAAGTCCAGCATTCATATAGACTAAACCACCAAGAGTTCCGGGAAGATGAGAGAGAAATTCAAAGTTAGCAAGGTTATTTTTTTTACAAAATGAGGCTATCTTACCAGATGGTGTTGCTCCACCTATGATGAGGGTATTGTCTTTTATCTTAATATAGTCATATTTCTTTGAAAGCTTTATCAGTTTTGGTGGATTATCTCCCATAAGAATATTATTACAAGAGCCTACAAGATAGTAATCTTTTGTGTATTGATCAGGATTTTCAAGAAGAGAGACATCTTCAAAACCCCCAATCTTAATAGAAGAAAACTTGGAAAAATCTATAGATTTTATCTGCATCACTCTATAAATTCTGGCATCATATTGAAGATATTTGTTGAAAAATCTATCATCGTATTTAGCATCCAAGGCATAGTTAAGATTATCACAATAACAACACCTAAGATTTTGGGGATGAAACTCAGTGTCATCTCATTTATCTGAGTAGTAGCTTGAAATATACTTACAGCTAAACCTAAAAACATACCAGTTAAGAGTCCTGGAAGAGCCAATACAAGAGCAGTTTTAAATGTTTCTACTCCAAGAGCGATGAGTTTAGCCTCCATAATATTATGAGTTCCTAAGCTGTGTGTACTCAGTAGGAATCACATAATCTTCTATCTTTACGAGTGAGTCGTAAAAACCATGTTTATATCCAAGCTCAAAAAGCTTATCTATCGCCCTATACTGAAGTTTGCTTAGAGTAATAGACTCATCATTTGCATAAAGTTCTAAGTACTTGTCAAGTGTTGGTGCATCTATGCGAACCAAATCTCTCTCAATCAACATTTTTGAGAGTCTATCTTTGTGATCTCTTGCTACTTGAACTGCCTTTGTTAAAGTAGCTTCATAATCTATGGCTTTGTTAAGTGGAAGTGAACGACGAATCGCCATACCACCAAGAGGAAGAGGAAGCTCATCTCCAGCCAACTCTTGCCAAATATCCCACATCTCTCTCTCAACTTCTAAAGCATCATCATAGGTTAAAATACTCTCATGTATAAGAACACCAGCATCAACTTTGCCATCAATAACAGCTTGTTCTATCTCTAAAAAGTTCATATATGTTATGCGAGCATCAGGATAAGCGATACGAAAGAGCATAGCGTTTGTAGTATGCTCACCGCTAAGTGCAACTTTGAAGTTTCTCTTTAGTTTTGCACCCTTTTGCTTGATAAGCTTAGGACCATAACCCTCACCAAAACTTACAGCAGTTCTAAGTGGAGCATAATCATCTTTTATATGAGGGTAAAGAGCAAAAGAGATAGCAACGATGTCGTAAACACCATTTAGTGCGTCTTCATTAAGTGTCTGAATATCTTTAGCGATATTGTCAAAGTGAGTATCTTTCATATCTACCCAACCAAATTTGATAGCATAGTACATAAAGATATCATCAGCGTCAGGAGAGTGTGCGATTAATGTTTTTTTCATTTAGTGATTTTAGCTAATTTTAGTTAAAACTATGATTATCCCAAATAATTCCATAAGAATAAAAAATTTAAACTATCATTGCACTCAAGGCAGGTTCATTAAAAATTTACACCACCAATAAGGTGGCTTAAAATTTTTACTAAACATCCCTTAAGCACAA
>JAYEGN010000171.1:0-34182 GCA_034659115.1 Campylobacterota bacterium | reverse complement strand
GAGATGATTATTTCAAATGCAGGTGGAGCTACTATGACCTACCAACCAAATATTGACATAGATAATAGTGTGTATGGAAATATGCCATTTCAAAATATACCTTGGGTCTTATATGGTGGAGCAAATGATCCAAATCCTGAGAGAGATGGTATACCAGCGATGGCAAGGACAAAAGATTGGATAGAAAGTCATGGAGCAGATGTAAGATTATTCATTCAAGATGAGGATGGTGACCATGGTGGATTTCATATGGATTCAGAAAATGTCAATGCTGCTTTAGATATATATGAAGATATAAAAAATGATATACTACCATAAAACATTAGGACTATTATGAAAACAATCACTTTTATTGGAAATGGAAATATGGCACTCAGTATTGCCAAAGGTTTAAAGTCAAACTATGAGATAGAAGTAGTTGGGCGAAATTTAGAAAAATTAGATTTATTTGAAAAAAATTTAGGCATAAAAATCAAAAAATTCATCCTAGATGGGTTTGATATGCATGACAAAACTGTAATGTTTTGTGTAAAACCTGCAAATGTAGAAGAAGTAGCTATCAGACTCAAAGGAAAAGCTAGAGTTCTTTTCTCTGTTTTAGCTGGAACTACAGTTCAAAAACTTCGTCATAATCTAAATCCACATGCAGTAGTAAGAACTATGCCAAACTTAGCTGCAAGTGTTGGAAAATCTATGACCACACTCACTGGTGATGAAAATTTTAAAGAAGAGGCAGAAGAACTCTTAGGTACAATAGGAAACACTCTTTGGCTCACAAGTGAAAAAGAACTAGATATAGCAACTGCATTAGCAGGCAGTGGACCAGCATATTTAGCTCTTATTGCTGAAGCCCTAAGTGATGGAGCAGTCAAGCAAGGGATGAAACGAGAAGATGCAATAGCAACTATGCGTGGGTTATTTAATGGTTTTGCAGATATTATTCAAGATATCCACCCTGCACTTTTAAAAGATGGAGTTATGTCTCCTGGTGGAACAACTGCCGCAGGCTACGGAGCTTTAGAAGATGGAAATGTAAGAGCATCTTGTATGGATGCTATTGAAAAAGCTTATAAAAGAGCTACTGAGCTTTAATCAGCACTTTTAACTCTTCTATCTCTGCATGAAGTTTTTGAATCTCTTTTATAGTCTCATCTTCTTTAACATGTATCTCATCAACAATATGACTTTCCTCTTTTTGAGTTAAGTCATTCATCGCATCAACTACTACTGCTATGATGAGATTAATCATTATGAAAGTTGCTATTGTTATGTATGTTACAAAAAAGATCCAAGCATTTGGATAGACTTCCATAACTGGTCTGACAATACCCATCGACCAAGACTCAAGTGTCATAATTTGAAAGAGCGTGTATATAGAACTACCCAGAGTTCCAAACCACTGAGGAAACTCCTCACCATAAAGATTTGTTGACATAACTGCAAATATATAAAATAGAAGTGCTAAAAGACCCGCAATTGCTCCCATACCTGGAAGTACATTTACTAAAGCTAAGACGATTTTTCTCATAGAAGGCACAACTGTAATTAAGCGTAAAAGTCTTAAAACTCTAAAAATTCTAAGTATTTCAAAAGCACCACTTGCAGGAACTAAAGATACGGCTACTATAAAAAAATCAAAAAGACTCCATGGATCCTTGAAAAAAGAGATTCTATGTACATAAATTCTAAGGATAATCTCAATAGTAAAGATTGTAACTATTATATGATCAAAGGTTTCGGCATAAGAAGCATAGCTAGCCATAAAATCCTTAGATGTCTCAAGCCCTAATGCTATAGCATTTATAAATATAATTGCTACTATAAAATTTTGAAACCTATAACTATCTACAAATTTTTTAACTTTTTTATGCATTATAAAAACTTTAGTATCTCTTTTTCTATATCTTCTTTTTCTATAACGCTCTCATGAACTATCTTTTTACTAAATAATTCGTTTATCATGGATGGTATTGCAACATTAGCTTCTTTAGATATAGACCTTAGGGCTACTATATCTTGCGTATCTTCTTCTCCAGTTAGGGCATTTGCAATTACAGGAGAAAATTTTGTCCATTCTGCAGTAGAGTAGATAACACTTTTTATATTTTGATCTGTTTTAGTCTCATAAGTTTTAAAACATGTTGCGGTATGTGGATCCATCAAATATCCATCTTTAAACACAGATTTAATATAGTTTTTACCCTCATCATCACTACAATAATCAGCCACAAAAAACTCTTGGAGTTTTAAAAGTTCATCTGCAGTTAAAGTATAGATATTGTCTCTATCAAGACTCTCCATCAACTCTTTTGTTCGCTGTGCTCCATATAAACTATAAAGAACTCTTTCAACATTAGATGATTTTAGTATATCCATAGCAGGTGATGTAGTTAGCTTTAAATCTCCATCTCTAATATCATATATACCTGTTTGAATAAGACGAGTCAAGATATTATTTTCATTTGATGAGATAACAAGTTTTTCTACTGGAATCCCCATCTCCTGTGCATAAAAACCACCTAGAACATTTCCAAAATTTCCACTTGGTACATTTAGATAAATTTTTTCGCCCATCTCTATAGCATCTTGTCTTACAAGCTCAAGATAGTTATGAATATGATAAATAATTTGAAAAATTATTCGTCCAAAATTTACAGAGTTTGCAGCTGAGATAGAGATATTTTTATCTTGAAGTGTTTTAGCAAAATTGGGAGATGCTAAAAGTTTTTTTAGGGCTGATTGAGCATCATCAAAGTTTCCTTTGATACCTATGACTTTTAGATTTGGTGCATCTTCAGTAACCATCTGCAATCTCTGAACATCAGAAGTTCCATTTGCAGGATACATGCACACTACCTGAATATTTTTTTTGTTTTTAAAAGTTTCAAGTGCGGCTGGACCAGTATCTCCACTTGTAGCAGCTAAAATAAGATAATTTTTATCTTTTTTCTGTGCAACTGATGAAAGTATATGTCCAAATGGTTGAAGTGCCATATCTTTAAAAGCACGAGTAGGTCCATGATAAAGCTCACTTACAAAAAGGTTTTCTTTTACTTTTACGACAGGTACTGGATTGGTGGCATCATCAAAATTATCATATAAACTTAATGCTTCTAACACATCATTATCATCGATATCTATTTCAAAATGATTTAAAATATCAAGTGCTAACTCTTTATAGGAGGAGTTAAGATGTTTTTGTAAAAACAGCTCACCTAGAACTGGCAATGTTTGTGGTACATATAAACCACCAAAAGAAGCAATTGGGCTTAAGATAGCTTGGGAAAATGTTACGCTTTGAGGTCTGTTTTCATCACATCCTCGAGTTTGAATAAAATTCATATTTTTCTCTATAATTAATTTTTTTGAAATTATATCTAAAAATTAATCCTCTTCATCATATGTTAAGAACATTATAAGTATTGATATAAGTATAACTGTTGCTACAATCTCATAACCGATGGCCCAAACAATGAAAAATGCAGATTTATCTAGCAAAGAAAAATTTGAAAAATCAGCACCAGCAACTGTAAAAAAGAGAAAAACTACTCCAGTAACATAGGGGATAACAAGAAAATAAAATGTATATACAAAAAATTCATACCCCTCAGGTACATAAAGATAATCTTTTAAATCAACCTCTTGTTTTGCAAAAGTTGTATTTTTTTTCTTTTTAATCTTCTTTTTTTTCTTATCTGCTCTAAGCATTTGATTATAATAAATCATATTATGCTTATCTCTAAATTCTAATCCCAAAATCAACCCCACTTAAAAAAAACTCTAAAATATTAAATTTTTCTTATGTATATAATATCATAATTATTATAAATATTATAAGTATAATCCTATTAATTTAACACAGTCATAGATAAAAGTTCATAATATAGGGAGTTAAAGCACATAACACTACAAACAATTGTGAAAAATAGTAACACAGATTATGACAAATTTATGACAAATTTGTAATTACTGAAAAAGTCTAATAGGATTAATATGATATGTTTTTTGTGTTACTTCAAAGATGAGCTCATCACTTACCCGACCTATCGTATAGCCTTTTTTTATCTTTTTGCCCTTTTTAACATTTGGTGATATTTGTGATAAGTTTGCATATATGGTATGGAGTCCATCTTTATGTTCTATAATAACAATATTATCCAAAACCACTGTTTTATCAGCATATATGATTTTACCATTAAACACTGTTTTAACTTTTGTATTTTTCTTTTCTGGCTTTAAAGAGATAGACTCATTAAAAACCTTGATACCATAGATTGGGTCTGTGTAAGTACCATATCTTTTTGTTATCTTGTATGGACTAAAGGGTGCTATTGTTTTTTTCCCTCGGTATTTTTTAGTTTTTACTCTTTGATAGCTACTACCATGCTTTTTTACTTTAGGGAGATTTTCATTTGAAATAATTTTTTTAGAATTAAAAGCTACTCTTCTAGCTTCTTCCTCTTTGGCTTTTTTAATCTCATCAACTTTTATAATATTTAACTTTGCCAATGTTTTTTTAAGTTCATCTTGTTTTTGAAGAAGTTTCTTCAACTCTTTTTTATAGGAAGATTTTGCTATATTTAGTTTTTTTAATGACTTTTTATTTCTCTTTTGAACATTAAGTAGCTCCCTTCTTTTTGAATCTATTGCTGCTATAGCAACTTCTAAAGAGGAGGTATGTTTATGCAATGTATCTATATTTTTTGTATTATGATTAAACTCTGAATTTAATCGCTTTACTCTTTTTT
Organism: Campylobacterota bacterium; assembly: GCA_034659115.1. GTDB lineage: Bacteria > Campylobacterota > Campylobacteria > Campylobacterales > Sulfurimonadaceae > Sulfurimonas. The sequence continues at coordinate 29,434 of JAYEGN010000171.1, read as the reverse complement.
TTGAGTTTTTTAACATAGCTTTTAAAACTTCTAGTTCTATTAAAGATTCTTCACTTGAACTAATCTCTTCATCAAGGATTATAGATAAGGAGATACTTTTAGAGATTGTAAATAGAAGCTCTTCCTCTAACTTTTCTTGATTCTCTTTAAGGCCTGCTTGAACTTTTTTTAAATCTTTTAATTGAGCAGTATTTGAACTATAGCTACTCTCTTTTTGGGATAACTCTTTTTTCAACTTATCCAAATATAACTGTTGTTTTTTAATCTCTTTTTTCTGTTTTATAATCGCTTTTGCAGTTTTAGACATCTTCTTATTAATATTTGAATAATTTTTAGAAAATGTATTTAATTTACTACTTGTTTTTTCTATATTTTTATCTACATTAGTTTTTGCCTCTAAAAATAAAAACAAAAATAATGAAATTAAAAATAAACGAATCATACCTCTTCTTTATGCCCCAGCACTATCAATGATGCAAGCAGTATTGATAGTGCAATAGCTGTACTAAAAAGCAATATTGAATCATTGATGCTATCATAAACAACAACACTTATATCCACACTATGAAACTGCTCTTGAATCCATGAAGATGTAGACAGATATGTAAAAAGTGCTATAGCCATAATAGCAGCAATAATTGCATCTACTATAGCAAGTCTAAACAATACAGCTGAACGAAGCCATACGGGTGCACCAAATAATCCCATAATGCTCATTCTCTCACTATGTTTGAACTGCCATATACGAAGCTCCTTAAATATCAGAAGTGTTGTAACTATTATCACAACTACTGCAAATAGTGAAACTACATTTTTAAAAAGTAGCAATAGTTTATAGGTTTTATTATGATTTTTTGAAAAATCCTCAATCTTGACTATAGCTTTATTTTTCAACAAATCTTTTCTTAATTTTTTTATCTCTAAAGGAGTTGGATATTTTTTAAGGGTTAGCTTATAAAATTTCGGAAGAGTTAATTTTAATATCTCTATATTTTTACTATTTATCCCACTGTTTAAGCGTTTAATTACATTATCAGCACTCAACTCATTAACATCCAAAATCATATCACTCAGATCCAGAACAGTTATTTCATCAACTCTTTTTTGACTCACAACAATCACAGAATAGTTGTTGGATAAATTTTCTTTATAAGCTTCTATAGACCTATCAACAATAATAAAGATCTGCACTGAAAAAAGTATACTTAAAAGTGCGATAACTAGGGAAAGATGATTTTTAAATGATTTCATTAACACTTCCAAACTCAATATTAAAATGTTTATAATTTACATTTAAATTATTGGGTATATTATGGGTCACTACTATAACCGTTGTTTGAAGTTGTTCATTTGCACCTTCTAATAGGTTCCAAATAAGTTCCGATGAATACTCATCCAAGTTTCCGGTTGGCTCATCAGCAAGTATCAAGATAGGATTATGTGCTAAAGCTCTAGCCATAGCAACCCTTTGTTGTTCTCCACCACTTAGTTCTAGTGGATATTTACCGGCTTGGTGCTTTAATCTCACATGCTTTAAAAGAGAGTCTACTTGATTTTTAGTTACACCTTTTTCATATCCATTTATAATAAGAGGTAGCATAATGTTTTTTTCTATATTCCACTCTTTAACAAGTTTATAATCTTGAAACACTATACCAAGATGTCTTCTTAAAAAATTCAACTTAGAGCTTGATACTCCTTTTAGCTCAACTCCACCAACTATTAAACTGCCCTGTACCGGTTTCAAGGAGCCATAAAGTGATTTTAACAAGGTTGATTTTCCACTACCACTAGCACCAGTTATAAAGATAAAACTTCCAGACTCTATAGAAAAATTTGCTTTATTGATAATTGTTTCACTAGAAGAATATGATAATGAAAGATCCTTAGCCACAATCACTTTATCCATGAAAAATTCCATCTAAAAATCTATGAGCTAAAAGATTACTTTTGGATTTTAATGCTACCAAAGGGTAGTAAGATGCTCGATCATCTCTTATGATCAGATAAAGATGCTCTGGTCTATCAAAACTCCCCATTGACACTCGTAACATTACGCCATCTTCAAGGAGGTATATTCTTTCAAAATGTATAAAGCCTCCATCAAATTTTTCGGTTACTCCATGTAGTTTTACAATATCATCTCTTAAAAGCTTCACATGTGAAAATTCAAAATTTCCCTCCAAGCTAAGTTCTTGTGAATGCTCCTCATTTATCATAGTTAGATCGTATATATTCTTTTGCATCTTTTTCCATCTATCTTCATACTTTGAGCTAATAGCAATATCTCTGTTTTTATTGATATGGAGTATAGTTTTATTAAAGTTTATAAAAGTTTCATAGGAGTAAGCATAATAATTTTCACTATCTGTACGAAGTTCCAAGCGACCATCAATTTTTAAAACTCGCCTAGACTCTTCTATAAAAGAGGTAGAGATAACTCTGCGATGCGGTTTTTTATCCCATGGAACTGGAAAATGCACATAGATTGTACCTACAATATTCGATGGCACTAGTTCCATAAACAATCTAGCATCATAATCAAGAACCAACAGATTATCAATATTTTGTATACTGATTTGTTTTAAAACTTGCTCAATAGAGGGTCGATGAATCTCTATGCCTATAAAAAGTATATCTGGATTTTGCGTAGCTTGATGTACAAGGTGCCTACCTGAACCAAAACCCACTTCAACTCTTATCTCTTTTGCAGTTGGAAAATTTTGAGCAAAAAAACTTATATGCTTAAGTGCTGAAGATTCTTGAAGATGGATATTTTTTTGTTTTTGTGGAACATTTGATGATAGCACATGTAAACCAGCAAGTTTAGCATATGCTGACAATGCCTTGTGAACACTATGCGTAGATGCTGGTCTAGTCAATTTGTCAGATTTTAAAAGATTTTTATTCTCTTCCTCTTTTGCAAGTAGGAAAAAATTATCCTCTTCTATAGTAACTGAGATAAGGATTTCATCACTATGTTTTACATTTTTTGCAATAAAGTTAAAAGAAACATCATCATATTTCTGCGGAAAATCTATCTCTTTAAATTTTTCAATATGTAAATGCGGCATCTTTTCTCATCTTATTTAAAATCTTGAGTAGGTACTATTACCTCTTGAGACTTAGAACTTTCTTGAGCTTTTTGAAACTTTGCTTTTTTTCTGCTATTTACAACTGTACTCGGTGTTTTAACTTCAACTTCAATACTTGCTTCAGACTTTATTGAGTTTTCATCAAGAGCATAAACTTTGTAAAAATATGTAATATTTGGATCTATATCATCATCTACAAACTTTCTATTTCGTATACCTGTGAAATTTTTTTCTTTTTCATCAAACCATCCAGTTTTAATCTTTCTTGAAACTATATAGTTCTTAACTCTTGTATCTTTATTATCCCAAGTTATCTCAAATTTTGAATTAATAAGTCTTATTTTGACAAAAACGGGAGCCTCTGGTTTAGTAAGTGATGAGCCTCTTGCTGTAGATTTATCATATATACTTTCAAGACCATTTTTTTCAACGGCACTCACCCTATAAAAATATTCCTTTGCATCTTCTTCTATAAGATCTTCAAATTTATTATTATAAAGCTTAGCAATTAACTCATACGAACCATCATAACTTTGAGATCTATACAGGTAGTATCGATCAAAATCCTCAGTTGTTGATTTATCCCAATAGAGTTTAATCTTTTTAGGTAAATCATCACTTGCCACAATGTTATTTACACTCAACGGCAGTGCTTTTGTTACAACCTCTACAATCTCACTTGGGGTAGAAATAATATCATCAAAGGTCACAACACGAACACGGTATTTGTAAACAAAGTTATCTTTTAAATTGCTATCAATATACTCAGCGTTTAATCGACCTTTAATTGTAGCAATTTTATTCCATTTAGCATCTTCTAGGGTTTTTCTTTCGATTATATATGAATCGACTTTAGTGTTAAGATGAGGTCTCCAGATGATTTTAGCACTTCTTGGCATATTTTGGATACTTTTAATCCAAGTAACTGATTGTAAAACTGGAAGTGAATTGAGAGTTTTTACCCCACTCATTTTTGACTCAGCATCTTTAGAAAATGTTTTAAAGCTATAGCTATAAATTGTGTCTGGTTTTACATCTGAATCGATGAAGTGAGTCGTAAAACGATTATCTATTGTTTTATAATACGACAACTTAGTGTTGGTATCTTTAGTATTACCTGACTTGTATATATAGATGCCTTTAACTCTTTCATCTTCTATACTTTTCCACTCAAATGCTATAGCATTCATATCAACAAAAGTACCATTTTGAGTAAGAACTATTAACGGCAGTGTATTATCTACAACACCCCTATCTTTAGGTTTTGGATCTTTTGCACAACCACTAATTATCAGTAGTAAAACTATGCAAAATATTATTGGTTTGGATAACTTCATCTATCTGCTCCATATTAAATTTTTTATCTATATAGCTTCTCATTACATCATCCAATGGTGCAACAAAAGAGAGTTTTTCTTTGCTTGTAGGATGAATAAAATATATCATATATGCGTGCAGCAAAATTCGTTCCGATTTCTCTTGCTTGGGGCTTAATGCATAAATATGATCACCAATAATATGACGATTATTGCTCTCCAAATGAACACGAATCTGATGAGTTCGTCCAGTAAAAAGTTTACATGCCACCAACTGGAGCGTTTCGTCACTAGAGAGTGCTAAAACTTTAAACATCGTTTTTGCATACTTGGTCTTAGCGTCTTGGCTACATGCCATCTTCAATCTATTATGAGAACTTCTTCCTATACTACGCTCTATGGTAGTTAGATCCTCTTTTAAAGGAGGATTAACAATAGCTAAATAGTATCGACCCATACTTTTATCTTGAAGTTGCTGTGACAAAAATTCATGAGCTTCATTATTTTTTGCTACAACCATGGTTCCACTAGTGCCCTTATCTAGTCTGTGAACGATACCATGTCTCTCTTCGCCACTAATAGTTGAGAGTCTTACACCTTTGTTTTTCAACCAATCAACAAGCGTTGCTTCTTTTACACTTGGAGCAGGATGCACAGTAAGATTAGTTGGCTTGTTTATAACTAAAATATCATCATCTTCATAAAGGATTTCAACATCAAAATCGATATCAAGTGCTGGAGATTCTTTAGCTTGAGGGAATTCAACGCTTATATTTTGACCTACCTTTAACTTTATACCTGGGCGAGTAACTAACTTGTTTTGTACAAAAACAGTTCTGTTTTTTATCAATAATGCTATTTGTGAACGAGTTTGCCCAATCTGAGATGCTAAAAATAGATCCAATCTTTGTGGATTATCACAGATATAGTTTTTTTTATCGTTCATTATGTCCCTTTATGTGATACAATTTTAAAAAAATTTTGGAGTTACTACTTTTGTGGAGATTTGATAAGCGTATTTTAGCACAATTTGATTTTTTTTCTATTATCTTAATTATTCCATTAGTCATTATATCAAATAAACTTATAGGTGAGGTGGTTCCTATTCTTGCTCAAAAGCAAACTGCCTATGTTGGTGTAGCTGTCATAACATTCTTTTTTATTTTTTTGTTACCTATTCGTAGAATGAGTTGGCTTATTCCCTTTATTTACTGGGCGAATATAGGTCTTTTACTAGCAGTTGAATTTTTTGGTCATGCAAGACTTGGAGCTCAAAGATGGATAGAGATACCATTTATAAATGCGACTATACAGCCATCAGAATTTGTAAAACCAGCACTCATACTTATGCTTGCTTACCTAATTCATAAAAAACCACCACCAATAAATGGGTATAGAATTATAGATTTTTTAAAAATAAGTTTTTATATACTTCTTCCTTTTATATTAATAGTAAGAGAACCAGATTTAGGAACAGCCCTTGTTCTTTTACTTATAGGCTATAGTGTCCTGTTTTTCATAGGTGTTTATTGGAAAATATGGGCTGTTTTAATTGTTAGCATCCTGTTTGCTTCTCCACTTGTGTATAAATTTGCACTCCATGATTATCAAAAAATAAGAATTAAAGACTTTCTAAGTGAAAAACCATCTTACCATGTTCAGCAGTCTATTATTGCCATAGGTTCAGGTGGGTTAACAGGAAAATCAAAAGATGAAGCCACACAAACCCAGATGAGATTTTTACCTATCGCTACAAGTGATTTTATTTTCGCCTTTCTTGTTGAAAGAAGTGGTTTTTTGGGTGCACTTGGAGTAATTTTAATCTATGTAACACTCATTCTCCATCTTATGAGTCTAAGTGTTTTCAATACTGACTATTATATTAAGGTGGTTACCATATCTATAGCATTTATGATATTTATCTATATGGGAGTAAATATCTCTATGACTATAGGCTACGCTCCTGTAGTTGGAGTACCTCTTCCCATGTTTAGCTATGGGGGTAGTAGTTTTATAAATTTTATTATCCTATTTGCTATTATGCAAAACCTCATCACATTCAGATACAAAGACATGTATGATGTTAGAGGTACAAAAAGCTTTCTTTAGGAATCAAAATTTTGATTCCTTAGGGATTGTACAATATAAACTCATCTGTTACAGTTATCTTCTCTCCTTTAAAAGAGATAAAACTTGCTGTTTGTTTTTGCATCTCAACTGTAGCATCTATAGAGTTTATAGAATCTAAAAAAGAGTTATGATTACCCTCTGTAAATCTAGCTGCTCTATTTGGTCTTACTGCTGCACTTTCTATGAGATTAACTGTTCTTAAGCGTTTAAGTAATGGCTCTGTACCCGATAATGGAGCGTTAGGTATAGAGTTTGGTATCACTTGATCATCACTACCTTCCATGCTATTACCTACAACTTCTATGGCAAAAACTTTTTGTGCAGTTCCAACATTGCTAGCATAGTTTATTGGATCAGCGTCATCAAAAATATTTTGCATTGTTAAGATAAAAGAGTTGTAGGTGTGAGTACCTTTATATATTCCAAAAGTTGCCAATTTATCTTCTAAGATAGAAGAAAATTTTATAGAATTATTTAATACTTGGGCTATTCCTCCACTAGGCATAGCCATAGTCACACTCTCTAAAACCGTATGATTTAAAAATCCAAATGAAGCGATACCTCCAAAAGAATAACCAATAAATGCAACTCTTGAGCTATCAATATCATTAACTGTTACCTCTACAGTAGTAGTTAGTGTACAGTTGATATCGCTACTATTCTCATCACTACAGTTAATATCACTCACATGTACTCTTGTTCCATTAGCATCTTCGCAGCGTATATGACCAATTAAGACAGTTGAACTATTGACTTCATGACAATAATTTATATCTTTTTCTATCTCTTGTGTAATATTAAAATCTTTTAAATCATGTAAAGAATTTTTCAAAGCCAACAGGTCTGAAGCAGTTTGACGCATATTATCTCTTGTAGTTAAAAGACTCTCTAAATTTATATAGTGTGTTCCAGAGATATCAATAATTCCATCACCACCAGAGAGACCAGTAGTATTATCCACTAAATCTAAATCAAATGTTCTTTCATTACTACTCATAAACCCTGTGGTATTTGTTTCTACTCCATGCAAAGGAAGATCTATAGCAATTGCTGCATATCCTACATCAGCCAATGCATCAGCAATAGCTAAAAGGTCTGTTCTATTTCCACTAATATCATGTTGGAAAATCACAATTGGCCAAGGCTCTTTTGCACCATTAATAACAGCATCTGAAGAAGAGTTTGGCTTTGTCATTAATATAGGTATATCTACTTTGGCTCTCTCTCTTGGCATATATCCAAAATTAGGATTACCATTTCTATCTGTAAAGTAGTCCTCAATTGGAGCAGTTGGATTCTCTTTTGATGGTGGCCCCAAATAATATGAAAGATCAGATAAAGAACCTAACCAAATATCTGCTTTTCCATAAGCACCAATAACATCTGTAGTCATTCCACTATCTTCTACATGTAAGATAGCTGATTTATTTACATCTTTAACATTGGTAAAAAAACTTCCTAAACTTTGTGTTTTAAAGCTCCATGCCATAACTATATCATCCCTTGACATATCACTATCATATGCCAAAGCTAGATCTATTATAGGCATAGTAGCAACTCTAATATGTTCCAGAGTTGTTGCTGTTTCTAAGTCCATATAAAATTTTGGATTTTCATTTTCATCAAATAATGATTGATTAGATATAATAAGTTGTGTTGTTAAATCTGGTGTTAATGGATACCCCTGAGTACTCACTATATCATCTGTTAGAACTATTACAAATGTTGTTGCACTCTTTAAAGGTTTAATCGGTTGAACAACTATCCTGTTTTTTTCAATAGTTATTATATAATCACCCGTTGCCTCACCTTCTACATGTAGCTTTAACTCTCTGTGAATTTCTCCAGAAGAGAGTTCATAAAAGTGTAGATATTCATTTAAACTATCAATATCAATATCCCCACTAAAACCTATCACAATTGGCGATATATTTGAAAAACCATTTAAAGTATTTAACGCTATCTTAGCATCTGCATCTGAATCACTCTCTTGATAGGGTATATTGAGTGTACTATCAGTTGAACCAGAAAACAAGATATCATTTGGATATGGAATATTTGAGTTTTCTAAATCAAAAATAGCATATGCACCTGCTTGAGGTGCTTGCAGATATAAATCATCTTCTTTATCACCACATCCTATAAAAAGGAATACCGCAAAAATCAGTAAAAAAACTTTCATCATCTAAAAATCCTAATAAATTATACTTCCCATAAGTGACTTATTGTATTCTAGCCAAATGGCTGTATATATCTCTTGAATAGTTGTATATTTATCAAAATTAATGAGGTCTATTAAAGAATTTTGCATTATTTTGATAACATTGTATATAAAATCTCACTGGAGAATCATATGAAGATACTATCACTACTATTTTTAATAATCACATGTACGCTTTATGCTAGTGCATATAAAGTTCCAACAACTTCACTTAATGGGGTTGCACTTAGTGGTGCAAATATAGCTCATTCTACATCTGCAGATGCAGCCTATTATAACCCAGCCAATATGGCATTTATGAAAGATAGTAACCATGTAGAGCTTGATATAATCTATTTAGATCCTGATTCTACAAACTTTCAAGGCTCTTTGGATGGCACAAATATAGAGAGTGAAAATGAAACTTTTTTCATTCCATCACTCAACTATGTTTCACCTGAGATTTTTGGGACTCGATTAGGTCTAAGCATCTTGATTCCAGCACAATTAACAGATAGATGGCTCACACCACCTGCCATTAAAACAGCAAAAGAGTTTTCACTCAAAACAATAGAGATAAATCCAACAGTTGCTATCCCTATAGGAGATCTTCTTGGTATAGCATTTGGTTTAAGAGTAGTAAGTTCTTCAACAACTTTTAAAAGTAGTGCCATAGTTTCTCGTGATATAGCATGTGAGAGCGTAGATTATGGTTATAATTTAGCTGTTGCATATAAGCCAACAAAACAGTTTGACATCGCCCTTACATACCGTTCAAAAATAGATTTGACACAAGAAGGAAGTGCTAAACTATACACCGCTTCGGATTTAACATACTATGGAGGTGTGAGTGTTGATATGCTATTACCAGCATCTATAAACTTAGCTTTAGCATACACACTCAAATCACAAACAACCATTGAATTTGTATATGAAAGAAATTTTTGGTCTGCTTATAAAACTTTAGATTTTAATTATAAAGGCAATATAGGAAAGTTAGAACCCTGTTTTGGCTCTCCTGTTTCAAAAAATTATAAAGATACTAATATATTGCATCTAGGTTTAACACAGGATTTTGATAAATTAACACTTATGGGCGGTGTGATGTTTGATGAAACCCCGATACCTAGTCAAACAGTAGATTTTGAACTTAGCGATTCAGATTCACTATCACTATCCATAGGTGCTCGATACCAAGTTACAAAAAATATAAATTTTGGTATATCGGCTTTATACTCGATGAAAGAGGAACAATCTATAGTAAATGAAAATATAAATGGGAAATTTTCTAACTCAAATATTTTAATAATTTCTGGTGGTATTGAATATAGGTTTTAATTTAAAAAAAGAGTGGCGCGGTGGACGAGACTCGAACTCGCGACCCCCTGCGTGACAGGCAGGTATTCTAACCAACTGAACTACCACCGCGCATATAATTGTAATATTTTAAAATGGTGGGCATTACAAGACTCGAACTTGTGACATCTACCTTGTAAGGGTAGCGCTCTACCAACTGAGCTAAACGCCCTAAAATAATACTTTTTACTTTACTCGTCGTCATTCGTTTATTCGGATACTTATCGTATACCTCATTCACTCTTTCCTAGATTAAAGAAAAAATTACAAATTTTAGAAATTTTTCTAAAACTAAACACCAATTTGTGGCGACCCCTAAAGGATTTGAACCTCTGTTCCTACCATGAAGTGATAGTGTCCTTGGCCACTAGACGAAAGGGTCACTGTTACTTTCAAAAACGAAAGGTCTATAAATAAATGGCGCGGTGGACGAGACTCGAACTCGCGACCCCCTGCGTGACAGGCAGGTATTCTAACCAACTGAACTACCACCGCAAATTTATTCCTTATTCTTCGTAAAAAATTCACTCACATACTACAGTATGCTTCCTAAATTCTCTTTTTGATTAAGAAAAAATTATCACTTATACTTTTAAAGTTAGTATAAAAACTCTTTTTTGATAGAAGTGCTAAGATTGAAGCGAAACATACTATATACTATAAGTATGTGAGTTTCAAGCTTTGTGCTTATATCGAAAAAATGGTGGGCATTACAAGACTCGAACTTGTGACATCTACCTTGTAAGGGTAGCGCTCTACCAACTGAGCTAAACGCCCATTTAAAATTAAATGGTGTCCTGTGTAGGATTTGAACCTACGGCCACATCATTAAAAGTGACGTGCTCTACCAACTGAGCTAACAAGACATTTCATCTCTTAATGTTAAGAGGTCGAAATTATAGACAAATAGATTTTAGATGTCAAGATATTTTTACACAAATTTAGAAAAAAGTCTCTTTATCTATCAAAATAAGCATTTTTATAGCATATAATACACTTTGTTGCTGTATATAGTTTCTATCTCCATCCAATTTCAGATGAACTTCAAGATGTTTAGTCTTGCTCCGTACTCCAATATGAACTGTTCCAATAGGTTTTAGCTTACTTCCTCCACCTTCTCCTGCTATGCCACTAATAGAAACTGCATAATCTGCACTACTGACATTTAAAGCACCTTCGCTCATCTCCTCTACAACTTGATTGCTTACTGCACCAAACTCTTCTAATGTTTTATGTTCCACAGCAAGCCAATTTTCTTTTAAAATATTTGAATATGTAACCAATGAACCATCCAAACTTTTTGATGCACCATTTTCTTTAGTAAAATAGTAACTAAGCAAACCCCCGCTACAACTCTCAGCAAAGGTAAGCTTTTTTTGATTTTTATAAAGCGTTTCAATGATATATTGAGATATGTTCAATGCACTAATAAGATTATTTGGCAACAACTGTTTAGCAGAGTTTATAAATTTAGAGATATTTCCATATTTTTTACTAACAATATTCACTCTTGCAAATCCATCCACATAGAGTGTTATCTCTATATTTACATCATAGGTTTGAGCGATAGGATTTAAAATAGCCTGTATACTATCCCTATTTTCATCAAATATATGAATTACTGCAGTAGAATCATCAAAACTCAACAACAGTTCTGGCATTAGTTGCATCTCATCTATTTGTAAAACATTTGCTACGCAACAATTATGTTCAAAGAGATAACTTCTATTTTCAAAGATATTAGTTTTTGATGGGATAAGCATATCCTCTTTTAAAACTTGATTATCACTTGTAACTGTACATATAAGTTTTCCAATAGTAGAAAAATTATGTTTTGTAGTTACGATTATCAGTTTATCGCATCTATTTAACTCCTCTTCTAAGTATAAAAACAGTGAGTTATCACTCTCTTTAAAATATGTAATAGAATCTATAAAATCAGATTTTTCTCTTACTTTTCTAATCACATACTCTTTTAAAGAGCTGTTATAAACAAATTTGTTACCTATAAATAAAAGATGTAGTTTCATATCGTAAATAGCCTTTTATGCAAATCCTATGCAAGTATTATACCACTTTAAAGATGTTTTTAATCACTTAAAATGTATAATGCAAAACTTTTATAATATTTTGAGGCACAAATGGATTACAAAGACACACTACTTCTACCAACTACAAATTTCGCGATGCGTGGAAACTTAATCAATAATGAACCAAAGCGTTACGCTTCTTGGGATACAGCAAAAGTTTATGAAAAAATGAAAGCAAACCGCAAAGATGCTCAGAGCTTTACCCTTCATGATGGACCTCCATATGCAAATGGAAATATTCATATCGGTCATGCACTCAACAAAGTGCTTAAAGATATCATCGTTAAACACAACTATTTTAATGGAAAATCTGTTCGCTTTACTCCAGGTTGGGATTGTCACGGACTACCAATAGAACAACAAGTTGAGAAAAAACTTGGTGGTAAAAAGAAAAAAGAACTTTTAGATCTTACAAAAGTAAGAGAGCTTTGTAGAGCACATGCCCAGAAGTTTGTAGCTGTTCAAAGAGATGAGTTTAAAACTCTTGGTATTTTAGCTGATTGGGAAAATCCTTATGTTACGATGGATAACAAGTTTGAAGCAAACATCTATCGTACTCTTTGTAGTGTAGCTAAAAAAGGGCTTCTTATCGAAAGAAGCAAGCCTGTTTACTGGTCTTGGGCTGAGAGAACAGCATTAGCAGAAGCAGAAGTTGAATATGAAGACAAAGAATCTCACTCTATCTATGTTGCATTTGAGCTTAGTGATGCAGCAAAAGCTAAAGCTTCCATAGCTACAAAAGCATCTCTTGTTATCTGGACTACAACTCCTTGGACGCTCCCATCAAATACAGGTATCTCTCTTCATCCAGAAGAAAAATATGTGCTTACAACTGATGGATATATAGTAGCTAAAGCTCTCTTTGAATCCCTGCTAGAGCTAGGTGTTATTAAAGGAGATATCGCTCAGGAGGTAGATGCAAAACTACTTGAAAATGAGGTAGCTATAAACCCGTTAAACAACAGAACTTCTAAGATAGTTTTAGGTGATCATGTTCTTATGGATAGCGGTACGGGTGGTGTTCATACGGCTCCTGGTCATGGTGAAGATGATTACCGTGTTGGACTAAAGTACGATCTAGAAGTTGTTATGCCAGTTGATGAAACAGGTTGTTTTGATGAAACAGTAGTTCGTGAAAAACTTCTTCCAAATCCTGAAAACTTTGTAGGAAAACTGATCTTTAAATGTAATGATGAGATCTTGGAACTTTTAGATGATGCTTTACTCTATGAGTCTAAGTTTACTCACTCATACCCACATTGCTGGAGAAGTCACACTCCACTTATATTTAGAGCCACTAAACAGTGGTTTATAAGTGTAGATGAAAAACCTGATGGTAGCGACAAAACCCTTAGAAATATCGCCCTGAGTGAGGTAGAAAAAACTCTATTTATTCCAGAAGCTGGAAGAAACAGACTTAACTCTATGGTTGAGAATCGTCCAGATTGGTGTATTAGCCGTCAAAGAGACTGGGGTGTGCCTATCGCATTTTTTAGAGTAAAAGCAACTGATGAAGTTATTCTTGATGAAAAGGTTCTAAACTATGTTGCTATGATATTTGAGATGCAAAGTAGTGATGCTTGGTACAGCATGTCAATAGAAGAGCTTCTCTATCCAGGTAGTGGATACAAGGCTGATGAGCTTGAGAAAGTAACAGATATCTTAGATGTTTGGTTCGATAGCGGTTCAACTTGGAACTCTGTTTTAAAATCTCGCAACTATGATGCAGGAACCTATCCTTGCGACCTTTATGTAGAGGGAAGTGACCAGCATCGTGGTTGGTTTCAGTCTTCACTATTTTTATCTTGTGCTGTAGAGTATAGAGCACCTTATAAAGCTGTTCTTACTCACGGTTTTACAGTAGATGACAAAGGTGAAAAGATGTCAAAGTCTAAGGGTAATGTTATCGCTCCTGAGAAAGTTCTCAAAGAGTATGGTAGTGAGATTCTTCGCCTTTGGGTTGCTTCAAGTGACTTTCAAGGCGACCTTAAAATATCACAAGGAATACTAAAGCAGATAAGTGAAAACTATCGTAAACTAAGAAATACTTTTAGAATTATGTTAGCAAATATTAACGATCTTAAAACACTTACAGCTTACGATGATATGGGTGAACTAGACAGATGGATACTTGATATTGCCTCTAAAGTATTTAGAGATGTTCATAAATCTTTTTCAGAGTACAACTTCGTAAATGGCATGGGAATTTTAAACAACTTCATAGCAAATGAGCTAAGTGGCATGTATATAGATATGACAAAAGACAGCTTGTACTGTAATGCGATTAATGACCCAAGAAGAATGGCAAGTCAAAGTGCGATGGCGATCATCACAAAATCACTTTTACTTCTAATGGCTCCAGTTTTAACCTATACTGCAGATGAGATAGTTGAAAATGCTCCATCGGTTGTCAAAGGTGATGCCGAATCTATTTTTGATTTGGTTTATGAGAGTATTGCTACGGGAGAATCAAACTTTAATGCTGAGTATATGACAAAAGCTCGTGAAGGTTTTGGCTCTATCGTTGATGGACTTAAAAAAGAAAAAATCATCAAAAATACTTTAGAACTCATTATCTCAACTGACTCCAAGACAGCTCTACATGTAGATAGTGTTGATGCTGAGGATTGGTTTGTAGTATCTTCAGTTACAGATACAAAAGTTGCAGATGCACTTGGTAGTTTTGAAGTAGATGGAGACAAGTTCACTATTGCAAAAGCTACAGCACATAAATGCCCACGATGTTGGAAGTACCAAGCAGCAAGTGAAGATTCTATATGTCAAAGATGCGAGAGTGTTGTAGGTGCTTAATTTTTCTGAACCAGTCACATCTACATTTATTGGAATTAGCATAGTTTTGATATTTGCGATGGTTGGTGCTGGAATATATGCAGTTAAAAAATTTAAATAAGGAAATTTAGTGATTACATTAAAAGAAGCTCTAACATTAAATAAAGATGAATTAAACAACTTTAAAGAAGACTTAAAAGCTAAAATCGAAGCCTACCCTGAACTAAATGCTTATATAGATGTAAAGAGTGCAGGTGATGGTGTGCCTATCGCTATAAAAGATAATATTCAAGTAAAAGATTGGTCTGTAACATCAGCTTCAAATATACTACAAGGCTATATCGCTCCCTATAATGCAACTGTTATACAGAAGATGGCAGATGCTGGCTTAAGCCCATTTGGCAGAACAAATATGGATGAATTTGCTATGGGTTCAACTACTGAATCTAGTTTTTATGGTAAAACTTTAAACCCTCATAATGCAGAGTCTGTTCCAGGTGGTAGTTCTGGTGGTAGTGCTGCTGCTGTTGGTGCTGGTCTGGCTATAGCAGCCTTAGGAAGTGATACTGGTGGATCTATTCGCCAGCCTGCCGCATTTTGTGGAATAGTTGGAATGAAACCTACATATGGTCGTGTAAGTCGTTATGGCTTAGGTGCTTATGCCTCAAGCCTTGATCAGATAGGTCCAATGACTCAAAATGTTGAAGATGCTGCTATTTTATATGATATCATCAGTGGTTCAGATGACAAAGATTCCACAAATGCAAAGATGGACGATAAGGTAACCCCAAATCTAAATCCTGATAGAAAACTTCGTATCGCCACTCTTCCTCACTATATAGAAGATGCAAGCCAAGAGATAAAAGATGCCTATGCTATGGCTATAGATGCTCTAAAAGAGGCTGGGCATGAGATAATCGAAAAAGAGATAAAAGATACCAAGTATGATATCTACGCCTACTACATCACAGCAACCGCTGAAGCTAGCACTAACTTGGCTAGATATGATGGTATCAGATATGGAAACCGTGTAGATGGCAGTAATCTTGCCCAGACCTACATAAATACTCGTAATAATGGTTTTGGTGATGAAGTAAAAAGAAGGATTCTACTTGGAAATTTTGTTTTAAGTAGTGGATACTATGAAGCTTATTATGTAAAAGCACAAAAAGCAAGACATATTATAAAAGATAAATATGAAGCTATATTTGAAGATGTAGATCTGATTCTTGCACCTGTTGCACCAACAACAGCAAATAAATTTGGAGCTCTATCAAATCCTACTGACATGTACCTCAGTGATATATATACAATCTCTGTAAATCTTGCTGGATTACCTGCTCTTTGTCTTCCTATAACAAAAACTAAAGATGGTATGCCTGTAGGTCTGCAACTCATTGCAAAAGCCTACGATGAACAGACACTTTTTGACGGTTCACTAAGTTTAGAAAAACAGATAAACTATAGCAACTAATATTGCTCACATGTAATACAAAAAGGCAGATTTTTTTGCCTTTTTCTCAAGTAAAAATATAGGCAAACAGCAAATATGCAAACAGATAAAACCTCCAAACTAGACCTACTTATAGATCAGCTTGATTTAACACAACATGTAGAGCAGTTTAAAAGCTTTTTTTCACGACAAAGCACCCTTTACATTGAGGGTGATCAAGAACTACATTTTCGATTTATAAAAGCACTTGATAGGGTAGAGTTTAAAGCACCACCCAAGGTTAGTAGTTTTGCGAATATCAAGGGGCATCTTAAAAAAAGAGGTGTATTGAATTTTGAACAGATCTTTGAAATAGTTAAAATTGTTAGATATTTTCGCTACTTCAAAAATCGTGAACTTGATGGAATTATTGGTGAATGGATGGGTAGGTTTATCATCGACACTAAGTTTACAGAGGTAGAAAAGTATTTTACAGCAGATGGTAAATTTGAAGAAAACCTTGATGAAACTCTTTTTGGACTCAGTGCTAGAATACAAGAACATAAAAATAATATGAGTGGCTCCCTAAAAAGAATGATGAACAGTTCAAAACTAGCTGGTTATCTAGTAGATACTCAAGTGCATCTTATGAATGATGAGGAGTGTCTTTTAGTTCGAGGTGGATTTAACCATGTCCTAAAAGGTGCGATAATTGCAAGAAGTACAAATGGATTTTTCTATGTTTCACCAGACTCTATACTAAAGTCAAAAGAAAAAATTCGCTATATTCAACAAGAACGCGAAGCAATATTTTACACTTACGCTAAAGAGTTTTCAGCAAAACTAGGTGAACTTCAAGCATTTATAAACTTTATAGATAAAGAGTTTACAAAGTTTGATAACTATCAAGCAAGAGTTCTGTTTGCAAGAGCTAAAAATCTACAACTTATAAAAACTAAAAAAGACTCAAAAATTATTTTAAAAGATTTTATACATCCTGCCCTGCATAAACCAAAACCTGTCAATGTTGATTTTAGTAAAAATATATTGATGGTAACTGGTGTAAATGCTGGTGGTAAAACTATGCTTTTAAAGTCTATTCTTTCATCTGCTTTTATGGCAAAATATATTATCCCTATGGGCATAAATGAAAACCACTCACATGTAGGGAATTTTAAAGCTATTTTATCTATCATCGATGACCCTCAAAATGTTAAAAATGATATATCAACTTTTGCTGGAAGGATGCAGGAATTTTCCCGTATATTTGGGCATAAGTCAGCTCTTGTTGGTATAGATGAGATAGAACTTGGAACAGATAGTGACGAGGCTGCCGCACTCTTTAAAGTCATACTTGATGATCTGATAAAAAGAGGTCAAAAAGTTGTCGTTACAACTCACCATAAGCGACTAGCAGCACTTATGGCTGATCGTGATGATGTTGAGTTGATGGCAGCTATCTATGATGAAGAGCAAAGAGTTCCTACCTATGAGTTTATGCAAGGGATTATCGGTAAAAGTTATGCTTTTGAAACTGCAAGTAGATATGGAATATCAAACACCATAGTAGCTGAGGCAAAAAATGTTTATGGAGACAACAGCGAAAGGTTAAATCTTCTTATCGAAAGAGGCTCTCAACTAGAAAGAGAGTTAAAACAAAAACATATAAAAGTTGATAAGAAACTCCAAGAGCTAAGGGTTAAAGAGTTAAACCTTAAAGAACAAAGAGAAAAACTATTTTTAGAATTAGATGAGCAAAAAGATGCTCTTAAAAATAGCTATGCAGTAGCGATAAATGAAGCTAAGACAGCTGCAAAAGCTGGAGATACAAAAGCTATTCATAGAGCTATGAATAAGGCAAACAAAAAACTTCCTCAAGATAAAAAAGAACAAAAACAGATAGATGTTGAGTTTAATGTTGGTGACACAGTAAAATATCACTCCAAAAAAGGCTTTATCATCTCTATGAGAAGTAAAAAAGAAGCTACTATCGAGATAGAAGGGATGCGAGTACGAGTCAAAACACAACACCTAAAACACACTCAAATCATAAAACAAAAGGTAAAAACCAATATAAAAGTTGATGTAGAAAAACGCTCAGGACTAAAGTGTGATCTTCATGGTATGAGAGCTGATGAAGCAACCGAAGTTTTAGATAAGTTTCTCTCAGATGCACTTCTCAATGGCTGGGATGAAGTTATCATCTATCATGGTATAGGAACAGGAAAACTATCTTATGCTATAAAAAATTTCCTTTTAGCACACCCAAGAGTAAAAAGTTTTGATGATGCACCACAACATCTAGGTGGTTTTGGTGCTAAGATTGTTGTATTGTAAGAAATTGATAGTTATTTTAAAATGATTGATAAAGAGATAGGGAAGGGCAAAGGGTTTTATCTGGTACACTTCCAAAAGAGAGAGATAGACTTATGCAAGAACTAGAAGTAGCTTTAGAGATAGGGCAGGGTGCATTTGTGCCTAAACAGTTTAGAGGTTTTTAGAATATGACATATGGTGAGTATTATTATAAAGTAAAGTATGATATGAAACTTGTGGATGGCACTTGGGTGTCTAAGCCACCTAATATGAAGATACCGGCAAGAATGTCTAGAGAAGATGCTGATGTTTATTATAGTGAGAAGTTTAGAAAATATTGGAATGAAAGAGAAGAAAAAGGAGATAGAATTTGCAAAACACAGCCTTAACTCCACTTACCACTATTAAATTTATCTCCAGCAGTATTTCCATGCTCTAGTAACTCTTTTGTTTCACCAAAAGAAAGAGTTGTTTCTTCCATAGCATTTGAGTGATGAGTGATTGAGATACGAAGTTGTCTGAAAAGTTCTTCTCTTTGTTTTCGTGAAAGTTCATTAAGTTTTTTCATATTTACCTCGATGAAGTTTTATACTCGATAGCTACAACTTCAGTATGCTATTTTAGCATTATTTCATATATATTTCTATCATTTTACTTTTTGCCATAACATTTGTAGCATAGTAACTCATAAAAATCTTTATCTGTAAAACTGGCATTGTAAAGCTCTAATATAATAACTACTGTTTCATTCATTATTGTTTTAGTGGCTACCTTTTGTTTTCAATATCATCATCATTAAAAGCATAAAGAAAAATATTTGAATCGATAAAAATCTTATAGCTATTGGTTTTGTCAAAATTACTCCAACTTTTTAATTTTTATATTTTATCTAAAAAACTATAGAATCCTGATAAATTTCAATTTCACAGTAACCGTCATCTAGCGTCAATCGTGAGCAATAATTTCCCCGCTAGGGTAAATTATTGGTCTCCTCGAATTTGTTATATCTTTGTTGCCGTACACCTTGAAAGTGGAGATTCAATGAGGGGTGTAACTTTAAGCTGTGGCAAATGTAAACTTGGCATCTCTGTATGATTGTAGTCCAAAAGTTGTAACTGGCTTAGTCTTTTTATCTTCAGTTATTTTCTTAGGAGTAGTTTTTTTGGCTGTTGAGGGTTTAAACTATTTTTAAAACGCATAAGTTATAGATGCCTTGTAGAAGTCATAATCTTCATTTACTCTGCTATCTTGGCTTACTCTAGCATTCTCATACAGCAGACTTACACTTAGGTTTTTAACATATTTTACATCATGTGCATAGATAAGGTCTAGTACATTTTGGCTATTTACCAGAGCTTCATCGTGGGAGTTAAACATCACATAGCCAATACTAAACTCCCCAAATGTAGAGTCATATACTGCTCCTGCTTTTATGGCATCTACACCTGAAAGATTGTAGCTTGTAACAAAAGACTCTTGTGCAAAAACATACTCAGGGTATGCACCCCAGATGCCATGAATAGCTGGAAGATTTTGCCTCATATCCATACTATGATAGGCTAGCATAAGTGTCGCATCGTAAATAGTTGCCTCTGACATGAGACCATATACACTATAGTCTATCTGATCCTCTTGTGTCCCACTTGCCCATTTATTGTATTTTGAAGTTGAATTTGTATGCCAAAATTGTGCACCTACCATCAAAGAAACATCAGCTACCTTAGTGTCATAAACTCCTTGGATATAGTATATATCTACCAAATCATGTGCCCTATAATACCATGCTTCCAAAACCGTATCTGTTATGCCAGAGTAAATAATAGACGCTAAGCTCACACCTTTGTTGTACTGTTCTACACCATTTTGGCTAGTTGTGATTCCAGCTGCTTGAGTCATAGGAACAAAGGTTGTAATATCTCCACCCAAAGAGTCCCAACCTGCCATCTTAGAAACATGACCTATAGTTATTTTCGTATCACTTATATCACTATTTGTAAACATATACGCTTCAAAAAGATTTGGGATAATTCTTGCGTCATCCGCACCTATAAATGGTGTGTCTAAGTATTGGCGTCCAGCTTTAAAAGTTGTATTTTTATTTTTGTAGACTAGGTATGATTGACCTAAAATTGTATAACTTCTATCTCCATCTATTAGGTGAGTATTTGTCAGTTGCTTATCTTCTGCACTTAGAGGGTTATCACTTCCTGTGACTCTGTTTGTTGTATAAAACATAGCTCCTGCACTAAATCCATACAGAGGTGCCATCTCAACACCTAAACTTCCACCAACAGCAGAACCCTCAGCATCCCCACCAAGCTTACCATCATCTTTTACAATATATTTATAACGAATCTCACCACTTACTTTAGCATCTCTAAAGGCATCCTCAAGATTATCATCAGCTATAGATGCCATAGATAAAACAGACACGCTACAAACCATAAACATAAACTTTACTGCTTCTTTTTTCAACCTAAATCCTTGTAAAACTAGCAATGAAATTTTTAAAATAAAAAAATTGACCTTTTGTGTTTACAACACCTTTTGGGTTAGTATAGAGTCCATCTCCCTTAGCTTTAAGAAATGACTCTTTAGATGTCCACACTTCATAAAAGTATCTCTTTTTATCATCATTTATAAGTTTGCTAAATGTTAAAAACTCATCACTGCTCATAAACTCCAACGCTACTCTATCAGATACCATTAATGGTTCTAAAAACTCTATATCTAAGCCAATTTTAGGCTTAGTAGAGATAGCAACTCCTATAATATCTTTAGAGTAAGAGATACTAAAATCAATCTCACTATTTTTAAATTTTGGTCTCCCTTTATCTGTGTACTCAAAAGAAAAATCTTCTAAGCCGTAATGTTTTTTACAATGCTCAAAAAGAAATACTCTTGCTAAGAGCCTCTTGGTTTTATCTATATCCTCTCTATACTTTGGAACCATAGATAGATTTGCCATAGCTATATTTTTATCTACACTAAAGATAAATACCTTAGTATTTTCATCAATATCTATTATCTCGACATCATTCATACTAATTTATTTTCAATGCCTCATTAAATGTTTTCTTAAACGCACTACTTAATAACTCTTCATAGTTACTATCAAAATTTACCTTAAGTTTTTTAAGTTCACTCTGTGCTAATGAAGTATCAAACCTCATTAACTCTTCACTCACTTCATCTTGAAAATATAGCGTTAATGGAAATAGTGGGTTTGTCTCTTTTAGAGGCTCTATAACTCTGTGTTTCCATTCAGCAAAAGGGATGATTTTTATATTTTTATTTGTAACCAAACTCAATATACCAACATACTCTTTAAGTGAAATCTCATTTGGATTTGAAAGGTTTAGCATCGTCTTATTGGACTCACTTAGAGTTGTAGAAACTATCGCTTTTGAGAGTTGATTAACGGGGACTGCTTCAAATATCAAACCTATATCAGGCGCAAAACCACTATCTATATATGCTCTCATCATTAAAAGTGCAAAGTTACTCTCTAGTGGACTAGATACGCCTGTTTGTGTATTTAAAAAGATATTTCCAGGTCTTAAAATCAGTCCACTCATGCCTCTCTCAAAAGCTTGTTTTAGTAGTCTCTCCGAGACCCACTTTGTAAGTGCATAACCACCAAAAAAATCTGCTGGAGCATCTGCAACATCAGCTTCATAGCCAACACCATCTTCATTGTTGTGACTAATGGCACTCTCTGTAGAGATGTAGGAGAATTTTTTCTCTCTGGAATTCATAGCAATTTTTATTAACTCTATAGTACCAAAAGTGTTTGGAGTTTTTAGCTTGGAGTAACCATACATATGATTTACCGCTGCCGCACAGTGGATTATATGAGTAGTGTTCTCAACAACAAACTCATAATCATCTTCGCTCATTCCTAGCTTCTCTTTAGAAATATCTCCAGATATTGTATGGATTCTATCACTAAATTCTATAGCACTATCTAGTTTTAATTTTTGTAGTGCATGGAGCTGTTGTCTATGTAAAGATAGATCTTCATGACTTCTTAGTAGACAGTAGATAGTGCTAGAACTACTCTCTAATAATTCACAAAGAACATGAGCGCCCAAGTAACCCATGGAACCAGTAAGCAGTACTATATCTTTAGATGCCACTAAACTATTATTCCAGTTTGGAGTGATACTCTCATCCAAGATAGAATCTTTTTTGGCATCTAAAAATTCATTTTGATGGTCAAACTTACCACCAAATTTATCTATAGATGTTGCTAAACCCTCTATGGTAGGTGTTTCAAAGAATGTATTTAGTGAAAATGGTTTATCTATTTTAGCTCTTATTCCCGCATATACAGTCGCTAGCAAAATAGAAGAACCACCCAGTGTAAAAAAGTTATCTTTTATACCAAAAGCTTTCCGCCCTAAACACTCTGACCAAACATCATAGATAATCTTCTGAGTTTTAGTCTCTGGTTCAACTATATTTTCACAAACTTCCTCTTTAAACTCTGGGTCTGGTAGATTTTTTCTATCTATTTTACCACGCTGAGTCACTGGTAGTTTATCTAAAACAACTATCTCTGATGGTACTGAATACTCTGGCATCTTAGACTTTAAGTATAGTTTATACTCAGATATAAAGAAGTTCTCTTTTTGGTTGTTTTCTAGTTGTATGTAAGCTACGAGAAGTTTATCATTTTTATGTTTAACCATTTTAATAGCAGCATTTGCAACATCTTTATGAGCAACTAAAACATTCTCTATGCCATCAAGTTCTAAACGAAATCCACGAAACTTAATCTGCCTATCTGCACGACCAGAAAACTCTAAAGCTCCATCTCTATTAAAATGAACTAAATCACCTGTGCGATAGAGCATATCCATGGGGTTGCTTGTAAATGGGTTGATTATAAAATGCTCTTTAGTTTTTTGGGGAAGATTTAGATAGCCTCTAGCCAATCTATGCCCACCTATATAAAGCTCACCTGTCTCCCCTGCTTTAACAGGGTTTTGCTCCTCATCAAGTATGTACAACACTGTATCAGCAAGAGCCTTTCCGACAGGTAGAGGTGAGTGATCATCATTTAGCTCCTTTACTATATGAAAAGTTGCCAAAATACCAGCTTCTGTAGGACCATAACCATTTATGAAAGCATCTGGACGACCCTCATCATTATTTAAAACTTTATATACGGTTTTAGGGTTAACTACATCTCCACCTGAGAGAAGATACTTTACCTTTTTAAACATTCCTGCTTGAAATGCTACAAGTTGGTCAAAAAGAGCGGAGGTAACCCACATTACTGTAATGTTATGATGGTCTAAAAAGTTAGCATACTCCTCAGGGTTTATAATGACTTCATAGTCTATACAAACAAGTGTTGCAGAGTTGAGCAGTGCTGTCCATATCTCAAAAGAAGCGGCATCAAAAGCTATGCTACTTGATGATAGTACATTATCACTCGACTCCATAGTTAAGTAGTGAGGGCTACGAATCAACCCAGTTATACCCATATGAGGCATCAACACACCCTTTGGCTTACCAGTTGAGCCTGATGTGAAAAATACACAAGCGATGTTATGTCCTTTTATATGAAGGCTCTTTCTCTCATCTGAGTAACTCCCAATATCTTCAACTTCTCCTATTGTCATTGTGTTACAAAAGTCAAAGTTTTGTATATACTTTTTCTCTATTATCATAAGTTTTGGATTAACATCTTCAATAATCATTTTATGTCTAGTTGATGGCTCTTTTGCATCTATGGGAACATAAGTACCGCCACACTTAAGTATGGCTAAAATAGAGATAATAAAATCAACACCTCTGTCATAGACAACACAGACCATATCACCACTATGAATATCATAAACCTCTTGTAAATATTTTGCATAACGGTTTGAAAGTAGGTCTAATTCTCTATATGTAATCGAGTTTTCATTATGAACTACAGCAAGATTATCTGGTGCTAAGTCTGCAGCTTTTGTAAAAATCCAAGATAGTTCTTGTGGGTCATTTAGTGTAAGGTCAGCGTGTTTTATATGTAGCATATTTTCTCCATTTAAATTTATTTAGCTGGTTGCAAATGCAACACTCCAATGGTTTGCAATACAGTAACAATAAGTGTAGCACTAAAAGCCATAAAAAACACCATGGAAATAAATAGAGCAAACTTTGATGAGCTTTTTTTATAGAAGATTATGGTGGGAAGTATTCCAAAGAGAAGAACTATACCAACTCCTCCAACTATATTTAAAACCTTTAAAAAAACATCTACAAAGAGGTACGAGATGATTAACGGAGGTATGAAAGATAGTACCAAAAGAAGCCATCTGTTGTAAATATTTAGGCTATTTTGTAGTATGTCTTTGTAAAAATCTTTTAAACTCACCCCTATTGAAACATAAGAGGTCACAATAGCTATGATGGCAAATAGTGTTCCCACAACCATAAAAAGCTCTGATTTTAATATTTGTGACATCTCAATAGTGATAGGTACGCCCGTCAATCTTGCTTCATTTAAACTAATATGACCAAATTCAGGAACAACACCCACTGAGACAGTTAACCAGATAGTGTTCATCACAAAACCGATAAGAAGACCAATAGCTATAGACTTATATATATCATTACTATAGTTAGCATCCTTACATATAGAAGGAATAATGTTGTGAAAAACAAATGCTGCTATTATCATTGGTGCAGCCATGGGTAAATAAACTAAATCAACATGAGCAAATCTATTGGCATCTATACCTGAACTTCCAATATAGACCAAAACCAAAAAAGCCAACCATAGCAACATCATAAGAGCTGTATTGTATTTTTTTATGATTGCTATATTTAACATAGCAACAGAAGTAAATGCCATAAAGATAACAAACAGCACTATAGATTTCATATCTGCATTTATATGAAAGAGGCTTAATATAATCTTTGAAGCGCCTACGAGATAACTAATAAGCAAACCATAAAAGATAATCAAGTTTGCTACTGAGGCTATCCATTTTCCACTAACTCCAAAATGTTCTTGATATAGGCTAGGGAAATTGAAAGTATCATCTCTTTTCTCATTTACCTCTTTTGCAAGGACAGCACCTGAGAAAAACATACTAAGTGAAAAAAACATCATCATCACTATGGATGGCCAAAACCCAGCAATACCAGCACCTATAGGCATCGCTAAAATACCAGCACCTATCATACCCCCTGCCACTAGAAGAGCCAACATGAAAATATGTTTATTTGTCATTTAGACATTTTTCCATACTCTTGTCCCATAAGGGCATGTTTATTTACCTTTGTAGTCATTTTAAAATTTGCCCTCTTTTGAAACAGTACAATAAAATCAGAACCACCAAAGTAGAAGTTACCCAACATATCTCCCTTTTTATGAGTAGAACCAATTTTTACATCAGACTCAAAAACAACTGAAGATACTTGTGCCATTCCCATAGGAATAAGAGCTACTAAACCATACTCTTTAGTATCAACTACTACACACCCTCTAGTTTGAGTAAATTGCCATCCGGTAGAGTCTATGGGAATGTACTTACCACTACTTTTATCCCAAGAAACTTCTAAGGCTACATTTTTTGTTATAACACTCTTCTCTTTAACTACTCCACCTACTGGAAAGTGAAAACGGTGATAATCATTTACATTTAAAAATGTATGCGTTAGAACACCATTTGCAAAAGCATCTTTATATTTACTATCTTTGCCAAGCAAATCACCTACATTATAATAAGTCGCAAGCTTTACACTAAGTCCATCTTCTACTCTTATATTTGACTCTTTATCAACCTTCCACACCCCTTGAGGAACTGAATCAGCAGGAAGAGTTACTACAGAACTATCAGCTATAGATGCTATAGGTCTTACATCTTTAGATTTTAAATATTTAGCAAAAAAATCATTAAATGTTTTCCAGTTTGATTCAGACTCATACCACCCTTTATCTAGGTTAAAAATTGGGTCTTTGTAGAGCTCTTTGTAAAGTTCACTGCTCCATGATGCAGGTGTATCAAGGTAAGCTCCCCAACTCTTAGAAAACTCAACCAACCAAGTAGAAAAAGCTGGATAGTACTGCAGAGAATTCCTATAGAGCCCTTTGCCTTTAAGTTCATCTAGAGGTTGATCAAGTAAGTAGTAGAAATAGCATATACCTTGAAGCATCTGGTCTCTAACTGAAGAAGATGGACCTTTTAATATCTCGTTTGGAAGTAGTTCTACAGAGCTGTCTATAAAATCATAATAATCATCTAAGTTCCTGACCGGATTTGACTTAACATCTGGATTTGCTTTTTTCGCTTTAGCTATAGATGCCACAAGTAATTTTTTTAGCTCAGAGTTTTTCTTTAAAAGCAGAATCAAATCTTTTGTTACTTTTTTTCTTGGTTTTTCATACTTTGTAGGACCATTTTTCCACTCAGATTTTTCATACCACTCTTTAGGATAACCAACTTCTTGAGCCATTTTTCCATGCTCATTTACATAGCCATCGCTATATTTTGCAACCAAACGCCAAGCTAAACTCCACCACTCATCTACAACCTTGTTTGCTTGTGTATTTGAGTACTCAGTAAGTATCTTTTTAGCTTTTTGTGGGCTCTTTTTATATACTTTTAGAGCTTTGGCATCTATATCTTTAAGACTTTGAACTTGAGCATACTCTAGCTCATTTTGCTTGTGTTTTATATCTTCTATGATGTAGCTATATTTCAGTCCTGCCCAATTTGCTACAAAGTTAAATGCCCACCAAGCACTCTTTTGGTCAAACTTATCGCTAAACCCTGTGTAGTAACTTTTTGGTATGGAGTCTGCACCTACATAAAATGGTGTTATAACCGTACTCATAGGCTCATCAGGACCAAACCATACCACACCACCTATTGCATCTGGCAACCAACTTCTTGCTTGAAGAACAAAACTGTAACCACTTCTGTATATAGAGAGTGATCTCTCCCAAGCACCTTGTAGTTTAGCATTTGGGTCTCCTGTATCATTTCCTGCATCCATTGGACCGGGGTATCTGTAAGGATTGCCAAATGGTCCTGCTGTAACACCTTTTGACTGGTCGAACTCTGTACCTTGGTAGTAGTCACGATACAAAGATATTACATCTCTAACGCCAAGCTTCTTATCTGGTTTGATTGAAAATGGATAGTGTTTTGTGTAGCCATTTTTAACCCATGGACTCAACTTCATAGATGGAGCTAATTTGTCTTGAACTCTCCAAACTCTTCTAAGAGAGTAGTAAGGGTGGCTATATTCACCCTCACTTACAGTTTTTAACCAGTCAAGTTTTCCATCTTTAGGATTCCACCAACCATGCTTTTGTGCAATGCTATGAAGATTTTTAGAGTAGATCATATCTGGTGAGTCTGTTTCTACTTCTCTGATTCTAAACTCATTTGCAGCTACGAAAACCTCTCCATCTGGGACTCTCTTAGCTACCCAAAGACCACCTTTTCCCTCTGGGCTTGGTGCCATCTCTATAACCCAACCCTCATTTTTATCAGCTACAGGAAGTGTTTCTCCTGTGCCATAATACCCATAGGTGTCTATGAGGTGCCCTATAAGTTTTATGGCTTCTTTTGCTGTTTTTGTTCTCTCTAATGCAACACGACTAAGCTCTGCACTATAAAAAAGAAGTTTACCAGGCTTTGGTTCTGCTGTAACTTTAGCGCCATTTGTAGCCTCTCCAAACATTAGCTGATGCTCATTCATCATCCCATAATTACCTTCATAGTAAGCGTAAGTATGCGCAACTTGAGGAATGAAACCTAAGGGAATACTCTGAGGTTTACTCCTATCTTTATAGACTTCTCCTCTATCTTCTCCAACATAGCGCTGAAGTACATTAGCATTAAATTCAGGTCTATTTCCTAAAGCAGAAGCATCGTAGTAGACTGCCCTTAGAGAACCTACTTTGTAATCTTTTGCAGGCACTTTAACAAGTCTGTTATCAAACATCTCACTATCATCAGAGTGTGCAACAAAAACTGACCCATCTTTAGATGCACCTTTTGTTATAATCATCGTTGTACAAGCATACAGCGATAAAAAGCCAAATAAATTTAACAGAAAAACTACCTTAAATAAATTTTTCATATCAACTCCTAAGTTAAATTAGATTTCCATACTCTAACACAAAATTGCCATAACTTATGTTAAAATACTTAAAGAAGGGGTAGTCATGCTAGATAAAAAGATAAAGAAAAAGTTGCATACTGCTGGTTTAGTTGGTGAGATAATGGAGTGGTTTGACTTTACAGTCTATGGTTTTTTTGCTCTAGTAATAGCGGCAAATTTCTTTCCATCTGAAAACCATTTTGTATCAGTTGTAGCTACTTTTGCTGCTTTTGCGGTTGGCTTTTTAGTTCGTCCTTTGGGTGGTCTATTTTTTGGATACATAGGAGATAATTTTTCATCATCTTTATTTTCATCCATAAATTTAAAAAGTGCATAGTCTTCTAGTACATCTGTGATTTTTTCATAGGTTTTTATATCTAATTGAACTGCTATTTTGTGGTTATGATTATCAACTATGTAGTTTGGTTGAAGTTGCATTACTCATCCTTTAAAATTGTATTGAACTATTATAGCAAAACTCAAGTGAGTTTCACTTGAGTTTATTTTTTGTTGCAAACTGCAAAAAATAAGTACCGTGTAAAGTGAAATAAAGCATGAGGGGATACAAGAGCATTTTTAGAAAAAAATGCAAC
>JAYEGN010000170.1:0-2003 GCA_034659115.1 Campylobacterota bacterium | reverse complement strand
ATGAACATACCAGAAAAAACAGTTCAAGAAGTAAAAACAGTTGCTTATGATTGGCAGAAAAAAATACAAGTTTCACGAAAAGGCAAAGAGCAAGATTTTCACGATATGATGTTAAAAATGCTTAAAAATCCAGTAAATAAGATTTTTTTGATTGAGTTGCTGGATCAAAGTTTTCGTTCTCATGATGGAGATAGAGTTGCTGACCAACTAGAACATATCTTTGCAAAATACAAAAGTACAGATTTTTTCTCTCAATTTGAACAGGTACTTATCTGGCTTTTTCGTGATGTTGGTGTTTATGTAAGTTCTATCTCTATTCCTATGTTTGTAAAATATTTGAGAAATGACATTAGCTCTATTGTCATCAAAGGGGAAGACCCAGTTTTATCTAAACATATGAAAGCTAGAAAAAATGAGGGAACTCGTGTAAACATTAATGTTATTGGCGAGATAGTTTTAAGTAAAGAGGAGGCTGATGAGAGAGTTGGTAAATATATTAAACTACTTAAGAACCCTGACGTTGATTACCTTTCTATAAAAATTTCAAATCTCTTTTCACAAATCGTTCCACATGCACATGATAACAATGTAGAACATATCTCTGAGCAGTTAGAAAAAGTCTATCGTGCAGCTATGAAAAACACTTACAAAGATAAAGATTCAAATGAAAAGTATAAGTTTGTAAATCTTGATATGGAAGAGTATAGAGATATTGAAACTACTATAGATTCATTTAAAAATGTTTTAGAAAAAGAGGAGTTTAGAAACCTTGAAGCGGGTATCGTGATTCAAACATATCTGCCTGATGCTATTATTTACATCAAAGATTTGTATGAATGGGCTAAAAAAAGAGTTGACGCTGGTGGTGCTCCGATGAAGATTAGAATCGTAAAAGGTGCAAATCAAGAGATGGAACTAACAGAAGCCTCTCTTAGAGGATGGGATAGCGTAACATACTCCTCTAAAGCAGAATCTGATGCAAACTTTAAAATAGCGATGGACTTTTTACTTGACCCTGAAGTTGCTCCTTATGTACACACGGGCGTAGCTTCTCACAATCTTTTTGACCATGCCTTAGCGATGCTTTTAGCTCGTGAGAGAAAGGTTGAAAAATATGTTAGTGCTGAGATGCTAGAGGGGATGAGTGAGGCTGCATATGAAGTGTTAAAAGAGCAAGGCTTAAATGTTATTTTATATGCTCCAACGGCTACTAAAGATACTTTCACAAACGCCATCGCTTACCTTGTGCGAAGATTTGATGAAAACACAGCAGATCAAAACTTTTTAAGACATAGTTTTGGACTAGAGGTTGATACTCCAGCTTGGAATACACTTATAAAATCTTATGATGATGCCATCGCACTTATGCCTACTGTAGATCAAACATCATATAGAACACAAGATAGAAACGCAGAGATAGTAAAAGAAGATATAAATCTCAAACACTACCATTTTGAAAATGAACCTGATACTGACTTTGTACTTCCTGCAAATAGAAAATGGGCAGAAGCTATTCGTGAAAAATGGCAAAACATAAGTGAAGTTGGTGGTTTTAACGCATACCCTGTTGTTGGTGGTAAGATTGTTCAAAGAGATGAGCATGTTGATGTGATTGATAAAAGCCAATACCATGAGAAAAAATTGGCTGGTTCTTATGTCCAAGCTTCGCCTGAAGATATGAAAATAGCTATTGCCACGGCAAAAGCAGACCCTGATGGTTGGAGAAAACTTACAACTGCTAGAAGACAAGAGATGCTAATGGATGCAGCACATGAGATGAGAGTAGCAAGAGCTGACCTTATAGGTGTAGCTGCGGCTGAAGTTGGAAAAGTATTTACGGAAACTGATGTAGAGGTAAGTGAAGCGATAGATTTTGCAAACTTCTATCCATATAGTGTTGCAAAAATGTCGGGACTCACTGGGGTTGAAGCGAGTGGGAAAGGGGTTGGTTTAGTGATAAGCCCTTGGAACTTTCCTATTGCCATACCTGTTGGTGGTGTAGC
>JAYEGN010000169.1:0-10259 GCA_034659115.1 Campylobacterota bacterium | reverse complement strand
GTGATTTTTCTCTTTATTGTGACGATACTGTGATATTAAAAAAAGAAAAGTCTTTTAAAGCCCTATGGGTAGTACCCAAATAATTCCATAAGAATAAAAAATTTAAACTATCATTGCACTCAAGGCAGGTTCATTAAAAATTTACACCACCAATAAGGTGGCTTAAAATTTTTACTAAACATCCCTTAAGCACAAGCATAGATAAATTTTATAAATCCTTATGGAATTATTTGGGTAGTACTTAAATGACTTATTAAGTCAATTGATGTATAATTCATAAAAAATACAACAGGAGTTTCTTTGCAAAATATTCCGCATGTACCAGTATTATACAATGAAGTTATAGATACTTTTTCTAAAATTGATAGCGGAATTGTTATTGATTGTACTATGGGTTATGGAGGACACTCATCTATGATACTTGATGCAAATCCAAATATAAAACTTATCGCTATTGATCAAGATCAAACAGCTATAGATTTTTCTACTAAGCGATTAGAGATATATGGAGAAAGAGTCAGCATTAGAAAAGGTCGTTTTTCATCTGTAATAAAAGATATTATAGCTGAAGTTGGTGTTGAAAACATTAAGGGTATATTGGCTGATATAGGGGTATCATCACTTCAACTTGATCATAAAGATAGAGGATTTTCTTACGAGAGCCAAACATTAGATATGAGAATGGATAAAGATGCACTATTGAGTGCTTTAAATGTTGTAAATGAGTACTCAAAGTTAGAGCTAGAAAAAATATTTTTAGAATATGGTGAACTTAGAAACTATAAAAAAATTGCATCATTTATCTTCAACTCTCGTCCATATTCGTCTGCAAAAGAACTTAGTGATGCTACAAAGCACCTACTTCCAAGAGGTAAAAAGATACATCCAGCCACGCTTTTAATGCAAGCGATTCGCATAGAGGTTAATGATGAGCTAGGAGAGCTTAAATCACTTTTAAAGAGTATAGAGGAGGCTAAGTTGCCAGATGCTGTTGTAGCTATTATATCCTTTCATTCATTAGAAGATCGGATTGTAAAACAAACATATAGTTTATGGAGCAGGAACTGTATCTGTTTGAGTGATGCGATGCGATGCACATGTAGCAGAGATAATGCTCTTGGAAAAATTTTAAGTAAAAAACCAATAACAGCGCAAGAAGAGGAACTAAAAATAAACCCTAGAAGTAGAAGTGCAAAGATGAGAATTTTTAAGATGGATAATAATGAGCGATAAAAATGAACTCTTAGATGAAGTAGAAGTTGTCATAAATGCACAAAAGAAGCTTGATTTAAACTACCTTATCTTTGTTTTGCTTCTTTTGAGTTTTATTAGTTTAGTTCTGTTTCCAAAGATATATATTCAACAACGCATATACTTTAAAAGTAGAGATATTGCTAAGTTGAAAGGTGAGTATGATACTCTAGTAGAGGAAAATAGACTTATAAATGCATCTGTTGAATCTATAAGGTTTAAAAATCAGATCTTAGATACTCTTTTTTAAAGGTTATAGGTAATGATTCGTCGTTTTTTAGAATTTGCTATAGATAAACCACTTCTAAACCATATACTATTATCTTTTATAATTATACTTTCTATTTTTGCATATATTAATATCCCAAAAGAAATCTTCCCTCCAATGAATATGGATAAAATTACCATAAGTGGTGGTTATACAGGAACATCGGCTGATATTCTCGATAAAATGGTTGTAAAAAATATAGAGGATGCTTTACAAAATATAGATGAGCTTGACAATATAAAAACAGTCATAAAAAATGGTTTTTTCTCTATTAATAGCGATATAAAGACAGGTTCACAAAATATAATAGTTTTAAGTGATGTCAAAGATGTAGTAAATGCTGTTAGAAAAGATCTGCCAGCAGATATGGCTGAACCTATTGCCAAGATAAAACTGCATAACTTTCCGCTTGTCTTAATAGCACTAGCTGGTGATAAGAGTAAAAAAGAGTTACTTCTGTTGGCAGATGAATTAAAAAGTGATTTGAGTAGGTTTAAAGATTTAAGTGAAATAAGTATTCGTGGTGATGCAGATGATGAACTTGTTATAACTATAGATGAACAGAAACTTCTTGCTTTTGGATTAAAACCATCATTGACTATAGCATCTTTGAGAAATATTAGTTCAATTTTTCCTGTTGGAACCATAAAAGAAAGAGGAAAACATCTTTATATTTCGACATTTAATGGTGAAAAGTCTAAAGAAAGTATTGAAAATACTATTATTGGAGTTGGAGATGTTAAAGTTCGTATAGGTGATATAGCTGATGTAGATTTTAGGTTGAGTGATGAATCTGAGCTTTCTCATTATAATGGGGCAAGAAATGTTTCTATAAATGTTACAAAGTCTAAAGATGGAAATTCGATAGCTTTGGTTAAGCAGATACGAGAACTTCTCAAAGAAAAATCCATAAATAATCCAGAAATAAAATATGAAATATATACCGATACATCTGTATGGATTAAAAATCGTTTAAATACAGTTTTTGCAAATATAGCATTTGGGCTTATGCTTGTTTTTATAGCTATGTTACTATTTATAAACCGTGGTATTGCTATGGTCGTAGCAATTGGAATTCCTGTTAGTTTTATGATAGGTTTAATTACCACAGAGTTGATGGGTGATAGTCTCAATATGCTCTCGCTTCTTGGTGCTTTAATCGCATTAGGAATGCTTGTTGATGAAGCGATAGTTGTAGCTGAAAATATATACAGACATCTTGAGGAGGGTATGGAGCGAAGAGAGGCTGCTATTGTAGGTGCATCAGAGATGTTTCCAGCTGTTTTAACTGCTACTTTAACAACGGTGTTTGCATTTTTACCTATGCTGTTGCTAACTGGTGAGATGGGGATGTTTATAAAAATCATACCCATTATGATTACAGTTCTTCTTTTGTCTTCACTTTTTGAGGCATTTTATTTTCTTCCCTTGCATGCACATGATTTTTTAAAAGTTGCACACGATGATAGTTTTACTAAGAAATTTTGGAAAAAACTGAGTTCTTTTCATAGTAGGGCCTTGCATTTTGTATTTAAACGCAAAATTATATCGTTGATAATTATTGTTAGTAGTATTTTATTTTTAACATTTGTATTGATAAAAAACTCAAAATTTCAACTTTTTCCAGATTTTGACACTACTCAAATATATGTATATGGAAAAGTAGATGTTAATAGTGAACTAGAAGATACTGAAGCGATTATAACGGTTTTAGAAAAAGAACTTTTAAACAATACAAATAAAGATGATTTTTCTTCTATCACATCCGTTATTGGTTTTAAGATGGATGCTAAAAATCAGGTAGAAACAGGCGATAATCTCTTCCATATTTTTATAGATTTAAAAGAGAGAGCACCCACAAACCTTTTTGACATATATATAAGTCCATATCTATCTCTTGAGTATGATGCAGATAATTTAACAAGACAAAGTGACGCAAAAGATATTGCAAAAGATATCGATAGCTTGATAGAACCATTTAAAGAGCTTAAAAATGAAGATGACTTGGTTTATGAAGAGTTAGTTGTAAAAGTTCCAGGTGCAGGTATTGTCGCGTCAGATATAGAGATAAGTCTTAGTGGTAAAAGTGAACAAGATATTTTAAAAGGTATACAAAATTTAAAAACAGCACTAAACTCTATTGATGGTGTAGGTAATATATCAGATGATGCAAATCCAGGGGAGAAAGAGCTTAAACTTCGAGTAAATGATTATGGGCAGCAATTGGGATTTAATGAGGAGTTGATCTCTAGTGAGTTGAGGTCTTATTATCTTAAAGGTGAATATGGCAAGATGTTTAATGATGATGGTCTTGTTCGCATGAGAGTTGAGAGTTCAATCAATAAAGAGATAGATTCTATCAATAGTATTGAAGTTCAGATACCATCAACAGATAGCTTTGTTTTGTT
Organism: Campylobacterota bacterium; assembly: GCA_034659115.1. Classification (GTDB taxonomy): domain Bacteria; phylum Campylobacterota; class Campylobacteria; order Campylobacterales; family Sulfurimonadaceae; genus Sulfurimonas. Next base: position 6,332 of record JAYEGN010000169.1, on the reverse strand, counting down.
GAGTGAAGTTTGTGATTTTGTAATGATTCAGGGGTTTGTCGCATTGAAAAAAGAGGATGGTGTCAGAATAAGAACTGTTTTAGCATCCTTGGATAAAAAAATAGTTACATCATCAGAAGCTATGGATAAACTTAAAGTAACAATTGAGAAGTTAAAAAAAGATGGCTATAGAGTAGATATAAAGGGTGAAGAAAAGGAAAATGCTAAAAACAAAAAAGAGATGATGCAGTCTGCTGTTATTGCTATCTTTTTAATTTTTATAACTTTAGTATGGTTATTTGATTCTGTGAAAAAACCTCTTATTGTGATTAGTACAATACCATTAGTTTTACTTGGTGTATTTTTTGGGCATTTGGTCATGGGTATAAACTTGACAATGACAGGTATGATAGGAGTAGTAGGTCTAGCAGGTGTTGTGGTGAATGATGGGCTTATTGTAGTGAACTTTATAGGAGATGCAAAAAATACAGAAGAGTTGATGAAAAAGGCGGGTACAAGGCTAAGACCGATTTTGCTTACATCCTTAACAACAGTTCTTGGGCTTTCGACTTTAATATTTTTTGCATCAGGACAGGCTATGATACTGCAACCTATGGCTATATCATTAGGCTTTGGTATTGCATGGGCAACAGTTTTAAACTTGATATATGTACCACTTTTGTATGCTATAGTATTTAAAATAAAAGATGAAACACCATAAAAGAAAAATATAAGGAATTTTTGAATATAATGTCGCCCTACGAACAGTAGCCTTGAAGAGGGCTTAAAACTACTGGATTTATTTAATATGTGTTCATTAAGATGTTCACTTTTATAATTATTCTCTAACTATGGTGTGGGTTTTTAGCTCAGTTGGTTAGAGCCCTCGGCTCATAACCGAGTGGTCGAGAGTTCGAGTCTCTCAGAACCCACCACTTCTTAATTCCTAAACAATAGACTTTACAAGAATTTTAAAACTAAGAATTTCGCCAACTATTATTAAGACAGGTTATTTAAGTCTATAATAAATATAGCTCCATCATCGCCATTGCTTACATGTAAACTACCACCCATATTATCTTCAATAATCATCTTTGACATGTAAAGCCCCATTCCTGTCCCTTTTCCCTGCTCTTTGGTAGTAAAGTAGGGTTCAAAAATTCTATCAACAACATCTTGTGGTATTCCACCGGCATTATCTTTAATCGATACAGTGCTGTTTTTGAAAACTATATCTATCTTTGCATTATCTATTTTATTTTCGACAAGAGCATCTTTGGCATTATTGATAATATTTAAGATAACTTGCTGATATTCGCTTTGAAATCCATTACAGACAGAGCTTTCTCCGCTTATATTGAGTTTGATCTCATGATTTTTCAGTTGTGATGAGAGCATGGATGCCACTGCTGTTGTTGCCTTTTTGATATCAAAATTTCGTTTCGTTTTATCTACTCTGAAAAAGTTTCTAAAGTCGTCTATAGTTTTAGACATAAACATGATGGTGTTTTTGTTGTACTCTATAAACTCCTGTATAAATACCTCATCAATTTTACCAGCCCTCTGGTCGTATTTAAGGTTTTGAATACTTAGTCCTAGCTCATTAAGTGGTTGTCTCCATTGGTGGGCAATTGCACCTATCATCTCTCCCATCTGTGCCATTTTAGTCTGTTGCTGAAGCATTTGGTGCTGCTTAGTGTTCTCTTGAAGTGCTTTGGAGATTTTTATTTCAAGATTATCATTTAAGTGCTTTATTTTCGCAGTTAAGCGTCTTTGTCTCATTAAGAAATATGAGATGATAAGCACTAAGAGAGTGAAGCCAAATATAGTTTTATATACTATTCTGTAATCTATCCCTTTTTCATATTTTACGGAGATCCATCTGTTTAATATCTCCTGTTTATCATTGATGGTAGTACTTTTAACTGCTTTTTGCATAATCTCTAAAAGAGTTTTATCATCATTTCTTACTCCAACTCCTAGCTCTAAATACTCATCAAGTTTCCCTGCGATTTTAAGATTATCATAAAACTTATTTTGAAGTTCATAACTCACACTTGCAATGGTTCCTATATAGCCAAAGACATCACCCGAATCAACCTTTTTAAGCCCTTGTGTAATATTTTCAACCTCTACTATCTTCAATTTTGGATATTTCTCTTTGAGTATCTCGATGAGAGCGTAGCCCTTTGGTGTGGCTACTCTTTTATTGGTAATGGAGCCAATATCATTCATAAAAGGAACATCTGTTTTTGTAGTAATAACAATAGGAATTTTTAAATAGGGTGCTGTAAAGTTAAGATAGTTCTCTCTTTGGGGTGTCTTCATTGCGAGTGACAAGATGTCGCACTCTCTACTTTTAGCAAAGTTGAGGGATTGACTCCATGTTGAGGTCTCTATTATCTCAAAATCTATCTGAAGCGTTTTTTGAAAAAGTTTAAAATAATCAGCACTCATACCAACATGCTCTCTATTTTCATCAAATTTTTCATAGGGCATCCAGTTGGGATCAATACATACAGTGACTCTTTTTTTCTCTTTTAAATAGGCTCTCTCTTTATATGTTAAAAATTTGTTATCACTATTGGGAGTATGTATAAAACTATCAAGATCTATCTTCTTTTGCATTAAGCCCATCAGTGCATAAATATCTATAATTCTCTGTATTTTGTTTGTCTCTATGGCTCCTAATTTTTTACTCTTATAGTAAGCGAGTTTTTTTAAGGCTTTAGCTTCAAAAAATAGTGCTTCTTTTGTTTTAGCTTGTGTATTGTATTTTTCTAGTATGAGATCAATAGTTTCATCTATATGCTCAAAAGCGTATTGCCACCCTTTAAGTGAAGCCTTTGTAAAATCATCAACCATTTGAGAATCACTCTTAAGGGTTTTATTTGAGGTAAATAAAATCCCATCATAAAACTCAAACCCATAATCTTTAGGGTCTCATACTCTATATTCTATGCCTCTCTCATTTAAAACAAAGAGTTCATTAGATGCAAACGCTGTAGATATATCTGTATTTGCATCTATAAGATCATCTACATTGAAGCTCTCTTTTAATATCTTCATATCATCTAAAGAGATACCATTTGCCTGCAACATAGAGATAAACGAGGCACTTTGTGAGGCATCTTGGTTAATCATAATAGTTTTATTTTTAAAATCTTCTATCGATTTTATAGGTGAAGAGTTTAAACTTACAAGTATATGAGGAGATGCTTGTAAGATTGCACTAAGCAGTACAATATCTTTTCCTTTTGACTTTTGTAAAACAACAGAGGGGTAACTGAGTCCAAAAGTACTTTTGTCCTGATGCACATCATCGGCAATATCAATGCCAAAATCAAACTCTTTTAGAGCTACATCTAAGCCGACATCTTCATAAAAACCTCTCTCCTTTGCCATATAATACCCAGCAAACTCAAACTGATGTTTCCAGTGAAGTTGCAGTGAAACTTTTTGAGTGCTATTGGCAAAGAGAGTACCTGTAAGCAACATGAGTATTATTATTGTCTTTTTCATACTAATTCCCCTCATGTATCTTCCACCTCTTCACAAAGCATCAACTCCCAACCATGAAAGATAAGTACAACTTTTTTAAGCTTTACACCATCTTTTGTATATGTTGTTACTAAAGTATCATCTTCATATCTGTTTAGTTGATTTATCGCTTCTGTTTTTAGTTTTTCTATTGTTTGTTTGTCTGCAAACCCTTTGTTTAATTCTAGTTCACTTTCTACTATAAAGCATGGAGTGATGGGAAGATGAGCCATATACATATCCTTTTTGCAGCTTCATTTGGTATTTTTAAATTTAGATTTAATTCCCTATTTTTAATAGTAACTAAACCTAAATAAAACATAAGGGATTTAAAACTTTCTCCTGATTCAAGACTTGGTGCTGAAAAGTCTTGGACAAGGTTTGAAACAGATACGCTATCCCCTGCTATTAAAGTTTGAAGCGTTTCAAAGTTTCCGTTTAGTTTTTTATTTGTATAGATGATATTTCTAAGTTTGGAGTAATCACTTCTTACATTTATATCTATCATCTCTTTTGGGAGTTTATTGTTTATTTGGTATTTATTTATGAAGTATAAAATCATATCTGTATTGAACACTTTTTGCTCTGTGTCTTCACTAAATATATAGTTGTTGTACCACTCTTTTAGTATATCTTTATCAACATCAAGTTTATAGTAGTTTAGTATCTCTTCTAGCTCATATTCATTAAACCCTAGCATATCATTTAATTTTGGATGAAGAGATATATTGCTCCCTATATTAAATCCACTTGTTACATCAAACATAGTCATAGGGGTTACACCTGTGATAAACATTCTTTTTAGTGGGGTGTCATTTCCGCTTGTAGCTGTTTTTAGTACGGTAAAAAACTGTTTAAATGATGCTGTTTTTTCACTCATTAATCCTAAATACTCTGTTTTTTCCCGCAGTAGTAGTTTGTTTGCGAAGTTGTCATACTCATCTATAAGTATCATGAGTTCTAGGCTATTTTTAGTAAAATACTCAAAAATAGTTTTAAACATCGATATAGGGTTATCGTTTTCAAATGTAATATCTAAATTATACTTGTGGGTAAAACTCCTTAGGGTGAGTTTCAAATAATACTTAAAATCATTTTCCACATCATTTACATCAATTCCACTAAAATCAAACCTCATAATATGATAAGTATTTGCAAGAGGTGTAGTATGCTTACCTATGTATGTATCGCCAAATAACATCTCAAAATCTTTTTTATAATATGTATCATAATAAGCTTCAAGCATCGCTATAAACAGAGATTTACCAAATCTTCTAGGTCTTAAAAAGATAAGATAACTCTCATTTAAAGTTTCAAGCTTTTCTATAAAATGGGTTTTATCTGTAAAATAAAAATTTTCCTCTTTTATTCTTTTATAGTCTGCTAATCCGTATGGTATTTTTTTAAGTCTGTTCATTTACATCTCTCCCACTCAAAGCTACTTATATTTTTTTCACCCTCATCAAAATTTATACCAACTAGGTATATGTCTTTATTCTCATTTAGATATTTTTGTGAGTATTGTTTATCTTTTATCTGTTGTAGTGCGTTACCATCTCCTACTTTAAACTCTATAATATAGATAGCTTGTTCCATTTTTATAGTTAAATCTATTCTACCCTTGTTTGTTACATCTTCACCTACTATATCTAGTCCCAATGATTGTAAATATACATATATAACACTTGCATAAAAACCTTCATAGTTTTGAATATCATTTTTAGTGAAGTTGTTGTATGGGATTGAGGCGAAGATTGATTTTAAATTTTGTTCTAAGCTTTCTAAATTTTGATCTTCCAAGCTTTGATATAACTCATTTTGGTATTGTGATTTTCTATTGTTTTGTAAGATTATCACATCTATAATAACATCAAAAAATGAACTCTTAACCTCTTCATTTGGTAGTTTTAGCGTGTATTCTATTCCACCTCTTCGTTTTTCTATCATCTTATCAATAGTCAAATAACCACTTTGATAAAGTATCACTTCTAAGTCTAGGTTTTCTATATCAAAGCTATTTAGAAGTTTTTCATCTACTTTTAGATTTGCAAGGTTTGGTAAAAAATAGTCATTTTGTTTTATGAGCTCCATTAAGAAAGTTGGCGTTCCAGTTTCGAACCAGTAGTTTTTATAGAGATGCCCTTTGGATATAAACAGTAATATATCAAAAGGGTTATACATATCACTTCCTAAGAAATTATAGCCATTGTACCAGCACTTTAATTTATCCATATCTACATCTTGTAAATATGGCTTAAATGTAGTTTCTACATCATTTTGAGTGTATCCACAAATATCTCCATAAGCTTTATCAAGTGATATATCGGTAATGTTATTTAGTCCACTAAATATAGATGTTTTTGTAAATTTACTCACACCTGTTAAAAATGCAAATCTTAAAAACTCATCACTCCCTTTTATGACACTATAAAAGTTTACAAGCACATCTCTAATCTCTTTAGCTACTTCAGGGCTTGTGATGTTGTCTAAGATTGGTTTATCGTATTCGTCTATTAGGATTACTACTTTTTGATTGTATTTTTCATTTGCTTTTCGTATAAGTTCACTAAAACATCTTCTATCACTTGCTTTATACTGACAAGTTATATCTAGCTTTTTTTGATTAAATAAAAAGATTTCTTCAAATTTATCTTCAATGTCTTTTATAGATTTTATCTTTCCCTCTGCAAAAGAGATATTTATCACAGGATAGCTTACACTCCAATCCCATTTGTCTTCTATAGCAAGACCTTTAAAGTACTCTTTTTTAGCTTCAAATATATTTCGTAAAGTATCAAGAAACAGAGATTTAC
>JAYEGN010000168.1:0-2006 GCA_034659115.1 Campylobacterota bacterium | reverse complement strand
TACTGTTTTTTTGGCTTTTAGTTTTTTATAGAGAGCACCACCTAATGAGAGTGTGTCTCCTTTTTTAACTTCTTTGCCATTTATAACAGTATTTTTTACCACTTCTACTTTATGAGCCATTTTTTATGCCTCATACCCATCAGGAGCAGTACCTTTTGGAAGAGTGATTGCTTCATCAACAAAACCTTTTAAAGCAGTGTTTTCTTCTTTAAGTTGTGCTACTTTTTCAGCTTCAGCTTTTAAAGCAGTGTTTGATTCTTCAAGTTGTGCTTTAAGAGCATCAACTTCACCATCTGTAACGCTATCTTCTTCTTTTACCTCTGTTGCATTTCCGTCTTTGACAAGGTTTTCTCCTACCTTGTCATCAACTTCTATTACATCATCAGGTTTATCGTTTCCATAAACACAATTTAATTTAACAAACATCTTATGCCTCCACTTTTTGAGAATAGTATGCCTCACCCTGCTTTAGAGTAGGTAGTGGTGCAGTACGATACTGTAGCAAGTGCTGAGGAGGGTTTTGTGTGATAATCTCTTCCACATCAAACTCTGCTGCAATTCTTCTCACACCACCATTTTCCGCAATAGGGATACCGCCATAATTCATCTCACCTATTGGTGAAGCATAAATTACAAAACCATCAGGTAGAAATGGAGTATACCCGGAGCCAGTGAATCTTTGCTCATTTTCAACTTTGATATCAACTGTTTTACCACTTGGTAAGATTAATCTACCAGCCATGTAATACTTAGCATCTGCTTCAACATTTTCATTTTGGATAAAGTTTCTCTTTGTTCCAGTTGTTGAATTATCTGCTGTAGTTACTTGGTCATTGTTTAAAAAGTTTGCAAATGTTGTGTCATTCATAATGACACGGCTTGGTTTAATCTTCATCGCTTTTACTGCTCTGTCGATATCTGCAACTGGTTCTGATACATCACTTGACCAATACTTTTTAACTGTTCCATCAAAAATCTCTTTATTTGCCGCTGGAACTGCGAAAACGATATCTTCTTTTCCATCTTCTCCAATATATCCATCAGCAATCTGAAAAGTTGTTAATGCTTCGTATGCTATCTTTTTGATACCAACTTTTGCATTTAGGTGATGTTTTCCGACACCTGTTAATGCCGATTCTGTTTCAGCATCTAAAGTTCCATCACCATACTCATTTTGACCAAACTGCTCTGCATCTGCATCAATAGTCTCTTTTGAAATAGCATTGTTAAAGTTTACAGGCTTTAATGAAACTCTGTTTTTACCATCTTTTGTGATAACTTTAGCTGTTTCTGAAAATGAAACATACTCAGGAGACACACCTTCAACTACTGCTGAATCATACTCAATCTCTTCTTTTGTGCTCAATTTCATGTTTGGAAACAGGTCATTTAACATACCCATATCAGTTACCACGATTAACGATACCGCCTGAACAAAGTCTTTTTTCTTGCTAATTAATGCCATTTATTACTCCTCTACCAGTAATCTTGTAGATGTTACGAAATCATCTCTAAAGTCTGCAATAGTTCCAGCACCATAAGTAAGTTCTGATTCTAAAACCGACCCATCAAAAGTGTATGAAATATCTTTTGCTGCCGCTGTTGCGTCAATGTTTTGAAGTGCCACACAGTATGGAGCGTCTTCTACTTGTGTCAATGCCACCAATCCAGTTGTTCCTTTTTTTAAAACTTCACCTCTAACTACACTTTCTCCGCTCTCTAGTTGAAGAGTGTTTGTTGTAATTAGTTTTTTTGTTGCTGTTATCAGATTATCTCTGCCGAATGCTTGAGTTGCCATTACTTAATGCTCCCTATATTTTGTTCTGCATAAGCTAAAACTGCTGATTTTTCAGGCTTATGCTCATCATTTTGATTTGTGTGTCCACCAGACTCTTTATGAGCCATGATTATTTTAGACGCCTCTTCTGGTGTTTCTGCACTCATCGCATTTACGATAGCTTCTGCACTTGCACCATTTTTCATGCCTTCTTGAACTCTAGTTGTAG
>JAYEGN010000167.1:0-10263 GCA_034659115.1 Campylobacterota bacterium | reverse complement strand
AGATATTACCTTTTTTTATTGATGAGCAAAATTCATAATTAGAATATGTTGTTGTAGATAAAATATTGTTTTCATCATTTGGTGCAGTAATATAACTATGTACAAAGTACATATCACTTTTTGAATTTATATCTTTTAAAATAGTATTATCCCAATTAATGTTTTTTGGGATTATTTCATTCCAACTCACATGCGGTAATTTTTTACAATATTTATCCTTAATAGGTAACTTAATTACTTTACCAGAGATAAGACCTATCCCTTTTGTTACTCCAAACTCTTCACTTTCATCTAATAGCATCTGCATACCTAAACAAATACCTAATAAGGGCTTGCCTGATTTTGCATACTTTTTAATTATTTCCACTAGTGAATATTTCTGTAAATTTTTCATTCCATGAGAAAATGCACCAACCCCAGGAAGAATAACACCATCTGAATTTAAAATCTCTTCTTTATCCCTTGTTAAAATAGGAGTCACTCCTATCTTCTCGCAGGCATTTAAAATACTTCTAACATTTCCAATATCATAATCAACAGTTACTATTTTCACACTCTTACCTTGATATTATTATTGACAAGATTTTGTTTTATATCTCTAATACTTTCTAAGTTATAATGAAGTGTTGATGCCGTGGCTATCGCATCTATATTTGAATTTTGCAATAGTTCTACTGCATCATTGCTATTTTTCATACCACCACATGTAATAATAGGAATAAAAATAGCACTGGATACCGCATGATTTAATGCTATATCAAATCCTTTTTTAGTTCCTTCTTTGTCTATTGAAGTAAGTATTATCTCACCTGCTCCTAGTTTTTCTACTTCTTTAGCCCACTCAATTACATCAACACCTGTCGGTTCTCTGCCATTATCAGCATATGCTTCCCACTTATTCTCAGATTTTTTTTTGGCATCTATAGATAAAACTATGCATTGTGAACCAAAAATTTCAGATGCTTGTTTGATAAAATTAGGTTCTTGAATTGCTTTTGTATTAATTGATACTTTATCTGCACCCGCATTAAGGGCTATTTGTATATCTTCTATTGTTCTAATTCCCCCACCAACTGTTATAGGTACAAAAATATCTTTGCATGCCTGTTTAATAATTTCACTTAAACTATTTCTATCATAATAAGCTGCAACTGCATCCATAAAAATAATCTCATCTATACCCTCCGCATAGTATCTTTTTGCAAGATCATTTGGGTTACCAACCTTTCTAAGACCTTCTAAATGAATTCCTTTAATTACATATTCATTTTTTATATCCAATCTTGCTACTATTCGAATTTTATGCATTACTCTGTAGTTCCTGAAATTGTTTTTGACAGTTTGTAGTCCAAATATTTTCAGAATTTAACAGGTTTAGAAATATTTTATCACTTGTGCCATCTCCAAAATAATTTTTATGTTCTGAACTGTTATCTGTATATTGTTTGGCTTTCTCAATTGTCTGTAATATACTTTTCTTATCATATTCGGCATGAAAAATTGACTTTGAAAGCATTCTTTTTTGTTGTCTAGAACCTATGTCTACTGTTGGAATATTATAAAAAGGTGCCTCTCTTATTCCTGCACTTGAATTACCAATAATAAAAGTAGAACTTTGTAGTAGTTGTAAGAAATATTCAAATCTTAACGATGGAAATATTTTAAATTTTTTGTTATTCTCAAGTTGTTTGTATTCGTTGAGTATTTCTATGCTTCCTAAATCATTATTTGGATATATTAGAATATAATTTAGATTACTTTCAATAATAGAATCAATAAAATTTCTTATTTGAGTGCTTACTTGGTTGTATTCTGTTGTAACTGGATGAAACATTGCTATCGAAAAATTTTCAAAGTTTATATTATAATATTTTTTTACAATATCTAATCGAGGAAGGCTTGAGGGGTTCATTAAATCTAAATCTGGTGAACCTAATATAAAGATATCTTTTTTAACTTCACCAAGTTGAACAATTCTTAGTTTTGCTTCTTCATTTGCAACTAAATGAATATGAGCTAATTTGCTCACTGCATGTCTTATTGACTCATCAATAGTACCAGAGACTTCCCCACCTTCAATATGAGAAACCAATATATTATTAAAACTTCCAACAATAGCACCCGCCATTGCTTCAAGTCTATCTCCATGAACTATAATCATATCAGGCTTTATTTCTGACACATAAAGAGAAAATCCATCTATAGTTTTAGCCAAAGTTCTGTCCATATGTTCTACTGTATCATGATTCATAAATTGATAAATATTTTTAAATCCAGATTTATATATTTCACCTACCGTAGCACCATATAGTGAATTCATATGCATCCCTGTTGCAAAAATATGCACTTCAAATAGGCTTGATTCCTGAGTTATCTTTATCAATGATTTTAATTTACCAAAATCTGCACGAGTACCAGTCAGAAAAACTATCTTTTTTTTATTCATCAATATCGCTCCAGAATAAATGTTCATCAATAGATATATCTTTTGCTACTCTTTTGTTAATAATATCATTGAGATGCTTTGCTTTAATCTCTCCTGTTCCAGGTCTTTTTACCCAAATATTTTCTTTTGTTAATTTGTCACCTTTTTTAATTTCTTTAATGCTAACAACGGTTGCAAATGCAAAATCAATAGTAACTTGTTCCTCTTTTGCAGCCTCTTTCTTGCCACCTCTCATTTTAGCTATTTCCGCACTTCCCTTTATTAACTCACTTAAGGCTTCTGGATCCATAGAGTTAACTATATCTGGTCCATCTCTATCCATACTATCTGTAAAGTGCCTTTCAAGTATAGATGCTCCTAATGCAGTAGCACCAAAACAAGCTAAATTTGAAATAGTATGGTCCGATAGACCTATTACAGCATTTGGAAACTCATCTTGGAGTTCTTGCATGGCACCAAATCTTACAAGATGTGATGGTGTTGGGTATAGGTTCGTTGTATGCAATAAAGCATAAGGTATATTATAGTTTTCAAGAATATTTACAGTTGTTCTTACAGACTCAATATTATTCATTCCTGTACTTACAATCATAGGCTTTCCAAATGATGCTATGTGCTCTATTAGTGGATAGTTGTTGCACTCCCCTGAACCTATCTTGTATGCAAGAACTCCCATTCTTTCAAGCCTATCTGCAGCAGCTCTTGAAAAAGGAGTACTAATAAATATCATGCCTTTAGACTCCACATAATCTTTTAATTTTATTTCATCATCTTCATCTAAGGAACATCTATCCATGATTTCATAAATAGATACATCTGCATTACCAGGTATAACTTTTTTTGCCTCTTGACTCATCTCATCATCTACTACATGAGTCTGATGTTTTATAACTTCTGCACCAGTTTTATGAGCTGCATCAACCATTTTAAAAGCAGTTTTTAAACTTCCTTCATGATTTATACCTATTTCTACAATAACCAGAGGAGGGAAATTCTCCCCAATAATACGAAATCCAACTTGAATTTTTTTAGCCATTACAATCTACCTTATTTAGTAGCGTTCTATATTATAAATAAAATATAGCAAATATAGTTCCATATAAGAACTTACTCGCTTGTATTGCATTTTACAACTCAAATACAATACATACTTCCAAGTAAAGCGAGCGAGCGAGGTTCTGCAGCTATAGACTTAGTAAATGCTATCATAGCGATAGCGATTGGTGGAATCTCAAATTCGTGATGTTGACTTCGCTGCTGAGTCTGCAAACTTCGCTAAACTGAACATCCTTGCTCAGTCTGGTTCGTATGCAATGAGTCAAGCAAACGCTGTTCAACAAAATGTTATGAGACTTTTACAATAAGTTTAGTCTCTTATTTTTACTACTCTTCTTTGAGTAGTTTCTTCAAGCCAAAGGCTTTTGTCTTTGGCTTTTTTTATTTTCCTTACCATTTCTCTTACTGTAGGTGACCCCTTCAAGCCAAAGAGTTTTTTCTTTGGCTTTTTTTTGCGAAAATTTAACAGACACTCAACTAGAAATTTTAGATATAATACTTTAGACAACGATAAGGATTAGTACTTGCCAACTTTATTAAATAAAAATGGTTTTAAGTTTTTCTTTTATGCTAATGAGCATGAGCCTAAACACATTCATATTATGAAAAGTGATGGCTTCGCTAAAGTTGAATTAGAAAATTTAAAGGTAGTTCAGAACTACTTAAAACCTAAAGATTTAAAATTAGCACTTGAAATTATCAAAGAAAATCAAACTGACTTTACAAGGATATGGAATGAGTGGTTTAATTAAAGGTAAAGAAGTTCATTTTGACGATGAATACTTACATGTAAAGCTTGAAGATAATAGAATCATATCAACACCTATGGAATGGTATGAACCATTAAGAAAAGCTTCTATTTCAGAGCTAAAAGAGTATAAATTTATTTGTATGAATACTGGTATTGAATGGGAATCAATCGATTATCATCTCAATATAGAAAGTATGCTTGAGCTTTCATTGAGAGATGTTGCCTAATGCAAAAACATCCTTGCTCAGTCTGGTTCGTATGCAATGAGTCAGGCAAACGCTGTTCAACAGAATGTTATGAGACTTTTACAATAAGTTTAGTTTCTTAATCTTCGTCACTCTCTTTTGAGTGACTTCTTCAAGCCAAAGAGTTTACACTCTTTGGCTTTTTTTTGCCAAATTTTAGATAAGGATAAATGTGAGCAGATTAGATTCTAAAAAAGAGCTTTTAAATACACTTAGAGCTTCTTTTGGTATTATTATCGCTATAATTTTAACTATTAGTGCTGGATTAATTAATCTTTATTATGAAGATAATATTGATATTTTATTTTACATTGGTGCAATATTTGTTATAATGCTCATACTTAGTTTACCTATAATAATTAAGTATATAATAAAAAATATTAAAGAGATAGAGGATTTATAAGATGGCTACAATAACTATTATTACAATTGGCTCTCTATTTATAGGCGTAATCCTATATTCAGTTTATCAGTTGACGCATATAAATAATAATCCTAAAATGCAATGAGCCAAGCAAACGCTGTTTAACAGAATTAATCTTCGTCACTCTCTTTTGAGTGACCCCTTCAAGCCAAAGAGTTTAATTAAGGGCACCTCTAAAAACCCTTGCTTCCTCAGCATTATAGCAGATATGCTAATACAAGGCGAAACTACGCAGGAGCTACTGGTAGCTTCAAGTAGTTTTAACGAAGTAGTAGCGTATCTGCTATAATGCCCGTAGGGAGCCAAAAAGAGAGGCAATCTTGCACAGAATTTTCTATCGTCGTAGCTATGGCTATGACTCAAGAAAAGTTCTGCACAATCTTACCTCTCTTTTTGGCTCTGAGGATGTAAGGGTTTTTAGAGGTGCCCTTAAAGGTAAAGAAGTTTATTTATCGTGTATGCTATAATACTAGAAAAGGAGTATCTTTGTGACTAAAGAATATATATTAAACTTTTTAAAAGCACATAAGCAAGAGTTACAAGATACTTTTTCTATAAATAAAATAGGTTTATTTGGTAGTTATGCTAAAAATACAGCAAATGCCAAAAGTGATATAGATATCGTTATAGAATCTACAAAAAAAGATTTCTTTTTAAGAGATGATTTAAAAAACTACTTAGAATCAAGCTTCAAGCTACCTGTTGATGTAGGGTATTTGGATAGCTTTAGAGGCTACTATAAACAAAAAATAGAAAAAGAAATTATCTATGTCTAAACAAAGATATAATGTCCTCAGAAAAACAAACCACTCTAACCTCAGAAGTACGACTTTAGGAGTCCCAACACTTAGCGCTCTCCACTCTGAGTCGTACCGACAACGACATAAAAGCCTACAAGGTACGACTAAAGTCGTACATCTAAAAATACTCCTAAAACTCACTAAATCTTAATTAGAACTCACGCTTTTTGGCTTTTTTTGTATTAATCTTTAGCAACCGTTATCTTCCTTGTTGACTTTGTACGCACATTGTATTATGATTACATGTGAACTTTATTTATGATAAAAAGAAAAACCAAATATTATTTGAAAATAGAGGTTTAACATTTGAACAAGCTATTGAAATAATTTCAGAAGAAGAAGGTGTTTTATTAGACTTTCAACATCCAAATGCTGAGTTATACCCAAATCAAAGAATAATGGTTATTGCAATAAATCACTATCCGCATTGTATTCCTTATGTTATGGATGGTACAAATTTTGTTTTAAAAACTATCTTTAAAGATAGAAGATTTAAATATTTATTGGAGAATAGTAATGGAAACTAATTACATAGACAATCAAGAAAAAGAACTAATCGATTCTTTAAAAAATCTTGATTTATTACAAATTAAAAATGATGAAGAAAATAGTAAATTGCTAAAAAAGTCTGCAAAAGCATTTGTAAAAAAAGAAGAAACAAAGATGAATATAAGAATTTCATCCAGCGAACTTGAAAAAATAAAAGCAGTTGCTCAACAAGAAGGTTTAAAATACCAAACCTTTATCAAAAGTGTTTTACATAAATACATCACAGGTCAACTTACAGAAAAAAAGCATAGACCAGCTATATGAACTTAAATTGAATTCCTCTTGTCACACCTCTCCTGAGGTGTGATATAATGTTGAAATGAGTCAAGCAAACGCTGTTCAACAGAATTAATCTTCGTCACTCTCTTTTGAGTGACCCCTTCAAGCCAAAGAGTTCACGCTCTTTGGCTTTTTTTATGCCATCTTTTTTATTTTAATACAAAGCATTCCCTCCATTAAATTAGTAAGTTCTGATTAAATAAACACACATTGTGTGTTATAATACACTTAAAGGAGTTATTATGACGGCAAAAGTAAGGACTAATGTATATCTAGATTCAGAAATGAAAGCAAAGGCACAAAAGATATTTAAAATATATGGTATGGGTTTAAGTGATGCTTTTAATATGTTCTTGTCTCAATCTGTTTTAGAAAGAGGTATACCCTTTCAAATCAAAATACCCAATGATGAAACAATTAAGGCAATTGAAGATGCCAGAAATAGCAAAAATATGACAAAAGTAACTCTTGACGAGTTAAAGGCAATGAGTGTTTGATATCGCAATTCATAAGATTTTCTCAAAAGAATTGAAAAATGCAAAATTAAACCCTACAAATACTGCGAAACTTTTTATGTATATCTCATTGTTACTAAATGACAATGAACTCCCAATTGAATCACTCTGAGTCGTACCGACAACGACATAAAAGCCTGCAAGTTCCTAAGCTTTCATCTTTAAACTATTATCATTATTGTGCAATATATCATTGCACAACTCAAATACATCTTCTTTATTGATACCTATATCTTTTATCTTCTTTATTCTTTGGAGCCATTCTAGTGGAAATGATTTCAATCTATATATCAATACATCCTTTTCAATAACTGCTTTTTTATTTGCTATTTCTATCATCTCTCCCCAGTTAAACTCTTCATGATATGCTAAACAAAATAGATCAAAAATATCTTTTTCTTCATCTCTATTTATAATTGTACTTATTTTATTTGTCAATATGTTGATTTTATTATCAATCCTTAGTCCATTAATCATATTACTTTTTTTATGTCTATACACTCTATCATTTACAAAATCAAGCTGAAGTAAAGCATCTACTGTTATTCTATAAAAATCTCTTGATTTTACATCTTCTACGATGCCGTAATCTTGGCATTTTAACTCATATACAATCTCGTTGACATCTTCATTAAAGTTGTCTCCATTTGTCACAAAAAAATCTAAGTCATCTGAATATCTAGCATCATAATAAAATCTATGCAAAGCCGTACCACCCGTAAGATAAAAATCATTATCTAGCTTTGATACTAACTTTAGTATCTTATCTTGCAGGAGATACAACTCTAAATAATTTATGCTTTTTTCCATTCCAAACTCTTTATATGTATTGCTTCATCCAATATCAATGATTTTAATATCAATACATGTTTTGTAATGTACTTTTTATTGTAAGTTACCTGAAAATCATTAAAATACTGTTTCAACTGTTCTAATTTAAATAGCTCCAAAGACAAGAGTTTATCCTTAGAATTATAAATAATTTTAGAAAAAAGCTTTTTCATCTCTCTGTCATCATTATGCTTTAAGATATTTTTCAAATCATCCACCTGAATATCACTATCCCAATAACAATCCTTTATAATATTTTCTAAAATTTTATCTTTCATTTTTTGCCTTTGTGCTTATTTTAACATAATCTTATCTATCTCTAAAAAAAGGTCTTTTGACTTTTGAGAAGTAATAATTTCTGTATCATTTGAATAGTCGTCAATATAATATAAAATTATTTTATCCAAATTAGTATATGGCAAAACAGTTTTTGCTATCTCTCCATAACCAAAAGCAAATATCTTATTATCTTGATATTTTCTATAGTTTGCAATTTAATAGCATTTGCACCAATTTCTTTTGCAGCTTTAACTGTATCAAGTGCATTTTGTAAGACTCCATTGTGATTTGCACTTAGCTCTGCTATTATGTATGTACTATCTTTTCTAAATCAAAATTACCTATTTTGCACATTGCTAACCTTTTTACTATTTATTTTAAAATATATTTTTAAAATGAAAATCAATTTTACAATCATCTATCTCAAAACTGTATTTTTCAGTTGTAAACTCTCCTTCTAGTTTATAAAAGCCATTTGTTAGCTTATAAACCTCTGCAAAATTACCTTTAGGCTCTACTAAAATATAGTATTTTACACCTTGTTCTTGAAAAATATTATATTTAACAGTTCTGTCTTTTTTCTTTGTAGATGGTGATAATACTTCAAATATTATTTGTGGTACATCTTCTATAAAATTTGATTTGATTTCATTACAAACTACACTATTGTCAGGGCAAACAGTAGTATCATTTGATATTTTCCAATCAACAGCCAAAACATCTTTACAGTTTTTACAACTCTTTAATAATCTCTTTAGTTCATAAGATATTTCTGAACTTATATCTTGATGCTCAAATATTGGAGATGGTGCCATTGCATACGGTATTCCATCTATTAGTTCCCATCTACCTTCCCATATTTTATAATCATCATAAGTATAATGTGGCAAATCTTCTATTCTTAATGCTCCCATAATATGTCTCCTGATTTTAATCTTTTATTATATCTCATTTTTATCTAATTCCATACAAATCACTTCTTTCCCCTCTATCTCTTTTCTACAAGTTTCTTGAAAATTAAAATCTCTATATAAATTTATAGCTCGTTGATTTTGTTTAAAAACTTCAAGCTTTAATTTTGCTAGTAGGTTCTTGGGCGGTTTCTTGGGTGGTTTCTTGGGTGGTTTCTTGGGCGGTTTCTTGGGCGGTTTCTTGGGCGGTTTCCTCTTGTTACACCTCTCCTGAGGTGTGATATAATGTTGCAATAAGTCAAGCAAACGCTGTTCAACAGAATTAATCTTCGTCACTCTCTTTGGCTTTTTTTGTATTAATCATATCCCTTTCATCTGTTTTATGGCAATTTGACATATTTTTTTAAGAATTGTTAAAAATCAGTTATTCTCTTAAATATAAAAATTTAAGGTATAATTATGATAAATAATGAAACGATAAAAGAAGTTGGAAAACTATTTGTAGATTTAGCAAAAATAATTTTTGCAATTACTATAATTACACCCTTAGCAAAAAATGAAGCATTTGATTTTACACCTTTTATTTTTGGTGTATTGGCTGTTATTTTTGGAATTTATCTTATAAATAAAGGTTTAGAAAATGAGTAGTTTAGCTTTAGTATCTGCAGCAGTAGCATTATTGGCTGGTGTTTTTGCACTATATATACACTATGCAACTCAAAATAAACATAAACACCACTAAACAAAAAATCAAACCTATTTTGTTATGTTTGGGTGTATAGGGAGATTGCAATGACTAAAAACGAAATATTGAATGAGCTATCTAAAAACAAAAGTTATAGTTTTAGTAATTGCAACATATCAGTTGTATAAACACAATACGAAACATTCTCACCACTAATTATCATTGTATACTGTCTTCTCTGTTATGCAAGTAAATGTAACTGCTGCTGAATCTGCAAACTTCGCTAAACTGAACATCCTTGCTCAGTCTGGTTCGTATGCAATGAGTCAAGCAAGCGCTGTAAGTGACCTCTTCAAGCCAAAGAGTTTTTTCTTTCTTTAAATCTTTATGCTAGAGACAAATCAAAAAGTATGCTATAATTGTATGACATGTAAGACAAAGGAGAAATTATGCTATCAGTTAGACTTGAAAATAAAATGGAAAAACAACTAG
>JAYEGN010000166.1:0-10339 GCA_034659115.1 Campylobacterota bacterium | reverse complement strand
TAATGAGGAGAGATGCTAAGTAAGAAGATTAAGAAGAGTTTTAATAAAACCTATGAATCTCTTCCATGATATTTGCAAACTCTATTGTCTCACCCTTTTCTTTTAAAAAATCTACTAAAAATTTTTGAGAATCTTCAACAGTTCCTGTTTTTTCTATCTCAACAAGTTTAGAGTAAAGGTCTGCAATAATTTCTATGACATGTTTAGAGATATTTTTTCTTGAAGCGTGATAACCGATAATCTCTCCAGTATCTGTATCTTTTCTGATTTCAAACTCTGTAAATATCCAGTAGTATCGTCCATCTTTTGCTAAGTTTTTTACAACTGCATTGATATTTTTACCAGTGGAGATAGTTTCCCATAGAAGTTTAAACACAACCTTTGGCATATCTGGGTGTCTAACTATGTTGTGAGGTTTTCCTATGAGTTCCTCTTGGCTATAGCCTGAAACTTCCATAAAATAATCATTTGCAAAAGTAATTTTCCCTTTTTCATCAGTTTCACTTACTATATATCTTTTTGAATCTAAAACTATCTCTTCATTTAGTGGCGTTGGCTTTTGCATCTTTATATTCTCCCATTTAAAAGTCTAATTAGTGCATCTGAAATATCTCTAAAGTGCATAATTCTTTTACCATTATGAGCTTTTGAAAAATTTTCTGCCTCTGCAAAAGTGGCAAATGCGGGTAGATCATCCCCAGCAGGAGATGTTTCATTGCTTCCATAAACATAAAAAGCACCTTTGGCATTGATGAGTTTCATAGTTGCATAATCGGTAACAATTATATCTTTAAAGTCTTCTTCACTCTTTACCCCTATGTCAAACCATTTCCCAGGGCGATGATAAAACTCTATCATAGATTTAGGACTAGAGAAGAAAAGTTTTTTTCCATTATTCAGTTCAATTTTAGAAACCCATTTAGGCTCTTTATAAACCTTTATGTTTCTTACTACACATGCACTCTCTTTTGTATAATCCATCTCGTAAGAGAATAATATGCTTGATGCTAGGGCTATTGTTAAAACTGTTTTTATCATGGTTGTTTCCTTTCTGGCACTAAATGCCGATACCCCCGTGGCTGAAGCCTAAGTGGGGTGTTAAACTAAATCTTTTTTCTCAAATATTTTATAACCCATAAAGGCAA
This sequence comes from Campylobacterota bacterium, assembly GCA_034659115.1. Taxonomy (GTDB): domain Bacteria; phylum Campylobacterota; class Campylobacteria; order Campylobacterales; family Sulfurimonadaceae; genus Sulfurimonas. The sequence goes on along the minus strand of JAYEGN010000166.1, from coordinate 9,194 downwards.
AAAACAGACCTATAAGTAGCGGGTAACCTATAGATAAAAGTACAAATACACTCTGACTCATAGAGTCTAAGATATAAAATGCAACTGGACCCATAACAGTAAGTTCTGGGTCAAACAAAGAGATGGCAGCAACTCTAAAGATTTCCATAGGGTTAGCAAGAGCTATGAAAATTATAAGCTCTTCATTAAATCTATTTTGCATCATAAGTGAGATAAGTGCTATATCTATAAATGCTAGTAGAAATATCCATATAAAAAATGCTATACCAAGAGCTACTTCACTTGATTTAACAAATGAAGATATAAAAAATGCTATACCTAAAAAAGCACTACTCATAGCAAAAAGAAGTCCTGTATATAGGAAAAATATGTTCCATGGAATATCTGCACCTTTAAATGCCCCATATGCAACTGCAATCACCATAGCAAAAACAACTGGAAGATAAACTGTAATAAAACGACCTATGATTTTCCCCCAGTAGTATTGTCTAAGTGAGATTGGAAAAGAAAGCATATATTCAAGTATGTGATTATCTCTATCTCCAGAGATAGAACGAACCGTTGTTATGAGTATGAATATAGGTAAGATAACAATAGTTATCTGAATATACATAAGTAAAAGCCTGCTCAAGCCACTAAAGCCCATCACTTGTGATTCTGTTACACCTGCTATGAAAAATAGAGCGATTAAACCACCAAATACAAGTGAGTATACAACAAACCACTTAGCTCTAAGTGATTCTTTTAAGTCTAAAAATGCGATTAAGTATAAGTTTTTCATCAGTATCCTAGTATCTGTTTTCGTATTCGTGGGTTAGCCATATGCTCACCTCTTAACATTCTCATAATAACTTCATCAAAATTAATAACACCATCTTTTGAATTTTCATAAGCAGAAAATCCATAAAACATAGGTGTCTTTTCATTTATAGTATAAAATGCTCTATTTGAGTCTATGTATCTGTGTGTATCATTTGTGAAGACCTTACTTTTTATCGTAGTAAAATTAAAATCATTATCTTTAGCCCATAAAATCATACAGCCAATATCATCAAAATAATGTATATTGCCATTATCGCTCATTGTGCTAGTATGAATGTGTGACTTTGGTAGCTCCATATTGCATTGTGGACATATCTCTAGCTCTTGTACCTCTTTTTTTGAGGCTGAACTACATGCCGTTAGTATAACTAAAAGTGATAAGCTTAAAGTTAATAGAAAAAGTTTAAATTTTATCATCACTAACAATCTTACCAAGATCCATATAGATCTGTCTATTTACTAGATCTTTTACCTCTTCAAGTCTATGTGTTACAAACAGAAGAACTTTTTCATCTTCATTTTTTTGTAGTAATCTATAAAAATCATCTCTTGCTTTTGGGTCAAGATTTGCTGTTGGCTCATCATATATAATAATGTCACTTTTTTTAGCAAGTGATATAGCGATGAGAAGCTTTTGCTTCATTCCACCACTTAGTTTAAAAAATGATTTATTTAGATTTGTTTTTATATCTAGTTTCATCTCATTTGCATAGTGAGAAATTCTTTCTTTATCAACATTAGCACCGATGCTTACATAATCTACTAACTCACTAATGCTTAGTTTTATCGGAGGAGGTAGCTGTGGCACAAAACTAATATGCTGTAAAACTTTAACCCTATCTAAAATAGGATTTAAACCATTTATGAGTACACCACCTCTGTTAGGATGATAATAGCCTAGTATAGAACGAATAAGTGTGGTTTTACCAGCTCCATTTGCTCCCATCAAGGCGATGCTTTCACCTTTGTTGAAATCACATGTGATGTTATCTAAAGATAGATGTGAGTCAAATTTTTTTGTTAGATTTAATATTTTTATCATCTCTACACCAAACTTTTTAATCTAAAGTCAAACTTTAGAGCATCTTCATGACAAACATCTACACATCTACCACATAAAGTACAATCCGCACCGGTAATATATTGAGTAGTTATCTCTTTTTCATCAATCTGTTTTTTGTATTTTGCTTTTGTTATTTCAAGAACTTGTGGCTCAAAACAAACATCATGACAAACCATACAGCTATCACAGTTGTCGTTCCATTCTATTCTAAGAGCTGAAACTCGCCCTATCATTCCATATGTTGTTCCAATAGGGCAGATATATGCACACCAAGCACGACGAGAAAAGAAAACTTCCATAGCTAATACCACTAAAACCCAGATAAGAGCAACACTCCATCCATAAGCAACAGCACGACTTAAAATTCCCACGACATTAAAAGTTTCAAAAACTATATAACCACTTGTAAAAGAAAGAATCAAAAATATGGCCCAAAAGATATATCTAACTCTATGGTCAAATGTTCTACTTTTAATAATCTTTTTATTTACAAGAGCATTATGCCATTTTTCACCAATCTCACTAAGGATACCATAAGGGCAAACCCAAGCACAGTAGCTTCTACCGCCAACAAGAAGATACACAATAACTATAGTAGTAGTACCAATTACTATATTGATAGGCATATGAAAGGTTGCTAGAAATACTTCCATAATCATATATGGGTCAATCATATGAAAACCTAGAAACCTAGAACCACTTAAAGTACCCTCAAGCATCTGTAAGTCTATAAAAAATGATAAAAAGAAGAAAAGATGGATAGATATTACTAATATCCATCTTTTCATTCTGTAGCTGAACTTCTTTTTACCATCTCTAGTAGAATCAAAAAAAGTTGACCAAAACGAACTGTTTTTTATCGTTTCTCTATTGTTATACTTATCCATTTAAAACCTCGTTTGAGTTTATCTTACTTCTGTTCGTTTTGCTTAGCTTCTAAGCGAGCAGGAAACTCACCAATCTCATCAGCTAGTCTTTTTAAATCAGGCTCTTCAAGTTTTAATAAAAGACCTTTCATAATCATATTTTCTTTTCTACCAGCCTTGAATTCAACTAAATCAGTATATAGTTTCTCTGGACTTTGACCAATAAGTTTAGGTCCCATCATCGCTTTACCATTTTGAAAACCTGAGCCATTAACACCATGACAAGAGGCACATTTACTCTTATACTCTTGAGAAACTTTAAATGCTCCAGCATTACCAGCCTTATCTCTTAATGCGCCAAGTGCTTCATTCTCTTTTTCTCTGTCTGATTTTTCTTCAGGTGCTGCAACTGTTGCTGCTTGACCCATGCTATCACCAAAATCTGCAATGATTTTACCATGCTCACCACCGTGATATGCACCACCAACAGAAGCTGTCCATGCCATTAGTCCAATAATTAGTATTGTAAAAAATCCTACTATTATGTTTTTCATTATTTATTCCCCATCTGTTTGATTTCTTGATTAAATTTATACACTTCTTTTGCCATTTCCATTATCTCTTCATCGCTCATCATCTTAATAAGGTCATCCATCAGTGGATTTGATTTTTTACCACTTTTGAAATCTGCAATTGCATTGAAAATATAATCTGTATCTTTGCCAAGCAGTGATGGTCCAATAATTCCATTGGCATAATCATTGTGACAAGCTGAACATTTTACGATAAACTTTTTACTTAGTTTTCTAACTAGAAGAGAAACTTGCACTTTTTCATAAGGACTTCTTATATTCATATTTGCTTCTATTGCTGTTCTTGGTTTTACTCTAACTGACGCATCTTTATTTGCAGGTTTAGAGTTTTCATCATAAGCACTTTTTATATTGTAGTCATAATAGTAAGCTTTACCATTTTTAATTTCTAATGCTCTTTTTTCTCTTTCTCTAACTTTAATTTCCTCAGCATTGTCATTTTTTACAATTTCAATGACTGGTGCAGTAGATGAAGCAATAGCCTCTTTTTCTTTAGATTTATCTTCACTGTTTTCACTACATCCTGCAAAAACACCTAGTATAAATATAGTTGAAGTTAATAATTTAAGTTTCATGTTATCTCCTAATTTTTATTCGCGTAATATTCTTCGTAACTTATTCTTGGCTTTATTACTATGGATGGTACTGAAGTTGGACAAACTTCTTGACATACACCACAGCCAGTACAGCCATCATAAATCATTGGCTTTGTAATACCAACACTAGTTGTTACCATTGCTATGGCACTAAGCGGATTTGGCATAGGACACATGTCTGCACAGAGTGTACAATCTTTACCTTCATAACCATTAAACTTTTCTTGAAGTTCAACTTCAAGAGGATTCAGGTTTGTGACACTAGAGTGAAATAATTTCATCTTATCTGCATAGTTAGCAGGAATAGGTTGGTTTCTTACAGCTAAACAAGTTCTTGGGTTTTCAAGTACTGCTATCCCCATCTTTATATCAGTAGCTTTTTCTGTATCATGGTCTAAAGCTCCACTTGGGCAAGCAAGGACACATGGCACTGCTTCACAAGCATAACACCCTCTAATATTAGCATCTATATATGGGGTTCCAACACCATGACCCATGCCTATGTCTGCTAACTCTATTGAGTGATAAGGACAGACTTGAAGACATTGACCACACTTTATGCACAGAGCTAAAAACTCTTTTTCAGCTACTGCACCTGGAGGACGAAGTCTGTTTTCCGCTCTTAATGGGTAGGGGCTAAAAATGATGCCTCCACCAAGAGCAAGCCCTAAAATGCCAAGAGATGAGTATTTTATAAAATCTCTTCTATCTGTTTTGACTGTTGCCATAGTTATCCTTTTATCCTAACTTTAGGTTTTTCATCTTCAAGCAAAAATATTGGTTTTGTAAAGGGTGCTAGTTTTGCTAAAAAATTTAGTAGTGAAATAACTGGTGAACCGTAAAAAAACTTTACATTTGGATTATATACCCAAAGTTGGTCCGCATACTGATATACTTGATGTGGAGTATCTCCAATATTGTCACCATCTCTATCAAATCCTGCATAGTTGTCCCAGTAGTTATTTACTATGTCATTCTCATTTGTTTTAGCACCTCTACTATCATTTACAACATCTTCAATATTTCCCATGATTTTATTATCTTTAATGATGTTATTTTCACTAAGTGAGTGAAAATGTATAGCTTCAGAGTTGTATAATATTTTATTGCCAATTATCCAGTTATTTGTATCTGGTTCAAATGGGGATCTATCTACATATAAGCCTTGAGCACAATAGATAATAGTATTACCTTCTATAGTAAAGTTGCTTACATCCTTAAGACCAATACCCATTCCTGTTGCACCTAGAGAACTTTGAACAACATTTCCAGTTGCGATAGTGTCTTGTGAGTACATAAAAAAGATACCTACAGAGTTAAACTTGTAGGTATTGTTTTTGACCCAATTTTTACCAGCGTACATAAAGTGAAGGGAATATCTACCCCATTCACCATGATTTTCTTCAATCAAGTTTCCATGAGAGTACCAAACAACCATATCTCTTGATTTGTAAAGAGTGTTTTTCTTTACATGATTATCATTTGCGTACCAAAGTCTGAGTCCATCCCCACGAAGTCCTAAATCCATATCTTTTGAAGTTATGTAATTATTTGATATTACAGAGTTACTAATCATCTGTAAATCTATGCCAAATAAACAATTGTCTATTTTAACATTACTTATTTCACAATGTTTTCCATTTTGCATAGCTATTGCAGCATCTAATTGATGGTGCAGATCACCACTATTGGTTATTCTTAAATTTTTGAGCGTCACAAAAGAACCTGTTGTCTTTATAACACTTCCTTTACCTCCACCATCTATAACTACACCTGCTTCTTTGCCGATAATAGTTATCGGTTTATTTATTACTATATTACCTTTATATACACCAGCTGGAAGTTTAAGTATAGAACCTTCTGGTGCATTGTCAATAGCATCTTGCAGTGCATTGGCACTAATGTGATTTGACAATAATAAAAGTATAATAAATAAATATTTAAACATTAATAACCTTTAATTTAAGCTTACGCTTCCAACTCTCTCATAGCTTTTTGCTTTGCAAAAAAAGCAAGAAGAGAGAAAAGACCGATAGCAACTAGCATATAAAAGCCGATAGTTGGATATGAGTGCGTTACAAACTGAGCGATTTTACCATCACCAAAAACTGTTGGCATAAAAGGTTTTATCTTAAATGCTCCCCAGTCATGAAGGTTATGTCCAAACCAATAAAGCCAGTATGAGTAATCAGCTATAAACAAAACAGGCAGAGATGCTGGAATAAGCATAAGATAGTTTAGTATCTTGTTGTTATAAGCCATAAAGTATATCATGCCTAATGATAAGGCTAAAAGTGCATAGATACCAATCTCTCTCTCTAAGGTACCACCAACCCACATAGGATCCATTCCAACATAGTGGTTGATTGTGTTCATCTCATGAACTTCACCACTATAACCATCAAAGTGGAAAAATACTGGAATTCCTTCTGGAAATGCTTCTTTTGGGTAGTTTGGAGCTTCTAGTGAAACTGCCCATATCGGGAGTGAACTAACACCTAACTCGGCATGACTTTCTATCATCTTTTCTAAGTCATTATGTGCTTCTTTATCAGTAGTAACACTTTTATATCTACCTTGAGAATAAAGGTTCCAAACCGACTTACTAAAAGAAGATACCTCTTCTCCTTTGCCTTCATGAACCTTATTTAAAACTCCATGAAACGCTATCATAGGGAATGTAAAGGATACGGTTAAAATAAGTAAAGCGATAAATGTAAAAATTCTCGCCTTTAATAAACTTGGATGCATATGAGTATTCCTATATAAAATAAATTTATCTTATTATAATATTAATAAAACTTAATATCGTTGATTTATATCAATAAGTCAATATTATAGTGAAAAAAAGGAAAGAAGTTGGTATAACAAAGAGCCGAAGCTCTTTATTAAAATTTAAGAGTTCTTATTCCTAGAATAAGTTAGCGTTTTCATCAATCCATTTAAGGTATTCAATGATGTCTTTAGTCTCTTCTTTACTCATATGTTGATTAGGCATTTTAAGATTGAAGTAGTCAATCATGCTTTTAACATATGGGTCTTTGTACATTTTTTCAGGATTAAGGATAAAGTTACTTACCCATTTCTCAGCGTTTTCATGTCTTTGTAGAACACCTGTAAGGTCTGGACCTGAAGATACTTTACCAATAACATGACAACCTGAACAACCACCTTCGCCAAATGCTCTCTCACCTCTTTGAACAGCAGGAGATTGCTTAGTAGCAACTAGTCTAACAAGTGCATCTTTTGCTCTGATTCCAACATCAGCTGTTTTAACCATATATTGCCAAATCATATTTTCAAAAAGGATAGCTTTTTCAATATCACCATCTTTTAATGCTTTATCTGCAAGTTTTTTCTGAGCAGGAATTTGACCATATTGATCAAATGCATCAGTAACTAGGTCAGCAACAACTTTGTGATCACCAAATTTGTTCTCTTTTAAGAAAGCAACAACTGATTGGATTACAGCATCTGTAGCATCATTTACAGCAACAGTTTTTTTGTATTCAGCCATTAACTCATCTTTAGACATAGTTTTCATTTTAAGTTTTTGAGCCGAAGTATATTTTTTGTTCGGATCTTTAACCATCATATAGCCCATCATCTCTAAGTGAAGTGCTGAACAGAACTCAGTACAATAGTAAGGAAAAACTCCCTCAATATCAGCAACAAACTTAATAGTTGAAGTTTCACCTGGCTCTAAAGACATGTGAACATCGAAGTGGTCAACTGTAAAACCGTGAGTCTCATCTTGAGCTCTCTCAAGATTTGTAAGGTGCATAATAACTGTGTCACCTTTATTAACTGTAATTCTTTCTGGATTGATGTGAGATCTAACCATAGTACCATATACAGTTACTACATTGCCTTTTCTCTCAATTCTTTCTTGACCAGCAAGAGTTTTACCTATATGTTGTTTTCCAGTTTTAGAGTTTGTACCCATTTTGTATCTTACATGTGGGTGAAGTTTACTAGCTCTAATTGCCACAGCTTGGTGAGGCTCACCTAATGGTAAAGGCATATCAACAAGAAGATCCATTGTTTTACCACGAATATCAATCAGTTGGTGATTTTGTGGGTGAAGTGGACCAACATTATCAAATCTATCAATCGCAAGTTTGTTTAGAGAGATAATATACTCACCTTGAGGGTCAGCAGATTTTCCTTCCATACCACAAAGGTGTCCAACATTGTAGTGAACATTTTCTTTGTCAAGAACTTTTAAAGTTTTATAGTTCCATTTAACAATCTGGCTATCAACATAAAGTGAAGTATAAATCTCACCATCTACATTTGAGTACTGATTATGTAATGGCCCAAGACCTAGTTCAACTTGACCATGCAGAGATGATTTCATATCTAAGATAGGAATCCCGTATGGATCTTTACCAACATATTTTTTAGCATCGATAAGTTTTTTGATTTTGCTCCATTTATAAACAGAAGCGTGAGTATCTAGCTTACCACAAACTGTGATATATTCACCATCTGGAGAAACATCAACACCGTGAGGAGATTTAGGTTCAGGAATTAAGAAAAGAGCGTTGTTTTTAACAGCTACATCCATAGGAATAACTCTATGACCATTAACAACTCTTACATTTTTCTTGTTTTTAGCAAGTTTTGCTAATTTTTCCCAGTTATATACATGTAAGAAGTCAGTGTCATTTCTACTACAACCAGCTTCAAATGGAGGCATACCTACTTCGATACCACCAGTGTACATTTCAGAGTTAAATGAGTTAGTGAAACCCCAACCATGAGATACAAATTTACCAGCGTCACTTAAATCTTGCATATATGGAGGTAATTCTATAGAAAAAGAAGCTTTTTCATCAATTTTACCTATTTTAGTGTTAAACTTCCACATAGTAATAGCACCACGATAACTTTCTTTGTACTCTTCAATTGGGTGATAGTTGTTATCAAAGGGTGCAGCATATTGAGATGCTTCAATGATATACTCAGAATTTTGAGTGAAGAATGCCCCACCGTGATCTGATTTTAAAATTGGATTTACAACTATTTGCTTAGTTTCAAAATCTTCTAAATCAATAACAGCAACACGAGGATTAGCTTTATCATTGATAACTAGCCATTTACCATCATATACACCATTTTTTTCTGAAAGTGCTGGGTGGTGAGTATCTCCCCAGTTTATTTCACGACCACGGATATTACCTTGGCGTAAAACTGCTTTTGAATCTTCATCAAATCCATACCCTTGCCATGGCTCAGGTGTAAATACAGC
>JAYEGN010000165.1:0-10370 GCA_034659115.1 Campylobacterota bacterium | reverse complement strand
TTTAGAAACAACTATTTACCTCTGTTACCTAAGGCAAATCTTTAGTAAGAGGGATTTTTAAAGATTTCACATCTTTAAAGAGGAGAGATATAATTGCAGCTACCATTTGCATGGGATAACTATTCCGATCAACCAGCACTACTTAAAGATAAAGCATATAAAAAAACTATGCGAAAGAAAGAGTTCTTCTCACTTTTAAAGATGATATTTACTGCACTTATAGTCTTGCCTATCTCTATCGTTTCAATGCCCTTTGTAAAAAGAAAAGAGGTTGAGTCTAGCAGATTTTTTTCTATGGGTGTTGATTTTGAGCGAGAGCCACAACTTACACTTGAACTTTTACAAGAGCTAGATATAGAGACTATTCTTACAAGATTTAAGCTTTGGGAGATGAACAAACTTGAAAAACTACAAGAGTTTATCTCTACATGTAGCGATAAGCAAATTATATTAAAGATACTCCAAGATAGAGAACATATAGAGGATTTAGAACTACTAAAAAATGATTTAAGAGCTATATTTTGCACTCCACATGTAGATATGTTTGAGATAGGCTCAACTATAAACAGAACCAAATGGGGATTTTTTAGTGTTGATGAATACAGCAGGTTTTATCAAGTAGCCTACGACTTACAGCAATCAGAATTTCCTCATATTAAACTTATAGGAAGTGGTGTTATAGATTTTGAGTACCATTTTACAGCACGAACTATTTTTAATTTTTTCAAATTCAAATACGATGGAATCTCTGCTCTTCTTTATGTAGACAGAAGAGGTGCTCCTGAACATACGCAGATGGGTTTTGCACTATCAGACAAAATAGCATGGCTAAGCACGATGGTATGGCTTAGTCCGAAAACCTCAAATGAGCTTCATATTACTGAAACCAATTATCCACTCACAGGCACTGCACCCTATGCTCCAACTAGTGAGCATGAGTGCATAAGCGAAGAGTTATATGCTAACTTTATGCTTAGATATAACCTTCTTGCCTTTGCTTCTCAACAAGTTGATACTCTCTCTTGGCACCAACTTATAGCTAAGGGATATGGTCTTGTTGATAACATAGATGGCATAAAAATTCGCGAAGCATTTCAAACATACAAGTTTATGATTAAAAATCTAAAACATGCTCAATTTTTGCGACTAGACATAAAAAGAGACTACTACATACTTCAATGTCTAGTAGATGACAGGCTTCTACAAATCCACTGGACATTAAAGCCAACAACTCTTAAAAATGAAACTTTTTTTGATGTTTTCTCTCGTGATGGAAAAAAGATAGATGATGAAATTTTAGAGATAGGCTCATCACCTCTGTATATCTATATAAAAGAAGCTGTTGGAAAAAAAGTAAACTGCATATAAAGGGAAAAATAGATGAAGATTTTAGTGATATTACCAAACTGGCTAGGAGATGCTGTTATGGCTACTCCTGCTATAGAACTTTTAGCATCGCACTATCTACAAGTAGAGTTTACTTTTGTTGGTAGTTATGCTAGTATAGAAGCTCTTAAGTATCACCCATTATGCAAACGAGCAGTCATAGATGAAACTAAAAAAGCTCCAAACAGATTTATGGCTACCTATAAACTAGCAAAAGATTTAGGACGGTTTGATTTAGCGGTAAGTTTTAGAAATCAACTTCATTCATCTCTACTTTTAAGATTTACAAACACAGTCGTATCTATCTCTAGACAATCTTTACACTCAATGTTTTTACATTCTCACACACCAAAAATCAAAACAAACCAACATCTAGTAAAACAGTATGCTGGACTTGCTATGCAAAATACAGATAATTGGAGTGGAGATATTCCAAGGTTAAAACTATATATCAAGCCTGAAAACTTTACTAAACCCACGCTGGGAATAAATGCAGGTGCAACTTATGGAAGTGCAAAAAGATGGTACCCAGAGAGATTTGCCGAGGTAGCTTGTGAATTTTCAAAGGATTACGACATATTAATCTTTGGTGGACCAAATGAGATAGGGATGGCAAAAGATATTGAAGACAACCTTATCTCTTTTGGTATAAAAAACTATACAAATATAGCTGGAAAAACAGATATCCAAGAGTTGTGCGCAAAGATAGCAGGATGTTCTCTTTTTATCACAAACGATAGTGGACCTATGCATGTGGCAGCAGCATATCAAGTGCCTACCATCGCCATATTTGGACCAACAAGATATAAAGAAACTTCACAATGGATGAATGAAAAAAGTAAGATTGTTAGAAAAGAGATGGATTGTTCCCCATGCATGAAAAGAGAGTGCCCCCTCAAACATCATGAATGCATGAAAAATATAACAGCCAAAGAGGTTATAGAGGCTGTAAATCTGGCACTTCTAGACTAAAGTCTGATGCAACAAATCTACTAAATAGATTTGTGTGAAATGCCGATACCCCTGTTGCCAAAGAATCAAAATTAAACAGGAGATAAATGGGGTGACGTCCACTAATTAAAAAGCGAATTTAAACCCTATATATGGTGACCTATTATAGTTTATGTTTCCTCTACTATCGTCATAGTTGGTATCTAGATTTCTATATCCTATAATAATATGAGCATTTGTTATCACCTCAGCATCAAATTCAGCACGATATTCAAGAAAATTCTTTGCATCATTCATAGATAAAACATCAGGAGCATAATAGAGCAAAACGCCCAGATGCATAGGGAGTATATCTGTCAAAAAAGGCATCTGATAGCTAGCTTCTACTCCCAATGGTATAGCAAGAAAGTTTTCTGTATAGTTTACTTTAAGACCTAAACCTATCTTAACACCTGTATCGCCAATATTTCTGTTCATTAAAAAGTTCATCTCTGTGTAATCATGTATATCTTCGCTAGCTTCAAAATCACTATGATTTTCACTTCCATGAAGGATTTTTGCACCTATAAAAACTGTGTCTGGTTCAATGGAATCATTAAACTGCCCCATATCAAGTTTTGCTGTAAACTCTAAGTCTTTATTATTAACATTTAATTCAATATTGTGCATAGCAAATGCCGATACCGCACATACTAAAAGTAATCCAATTTTTTTTAACATCATATCCCCTGTATTTTTTGAATTGTTTTTGTCGTACTTTTGCCATCAACAAAATCAACAAGCTTCAACTCACTAGCAAATTCAGTGCCAACGACTATTTTTCCCTCATAGTCTCCACCCTTTACTAGAGTATCTGGCTTTATCATTTTTATAAGCTCATGTGGTGTATCATCTTCAAATGGTACAACAAAATCAACTGCTTCTAAAGCAGCCAACAAGTAAGCTCTATCTGGAGCTATATTTACAGGACGAGTTGGACCCTTAAGTCTTGAAACAGACTCATCGGAGTTTAACCCTACTATAAGTATATCTCCAAAACTTTTCGCTTCTTGGAGATACTTTACATGTCCTACATGTAAAATATCAAAACAGCCATTTGTAAATACTACTTTTTTACCATTTTTCTTATAACGGTTTACTACTTTTTCTATATCTTCAAAGCTTTTTATATGTGCATCTGATCTACTCTTATGCAAGGATGCCTCATACTCTTCAATCTCATCAAGGGTTACAGTAGCAGAACCTATCTTGCCAACAACAACACCAGCAGCCAAGTTTGCAAACTGTGCAGTTTCTTCTAGGTTTTTACCAGCACTTAAAGCAAAAGCGATTGAAGCTATAACAGTATCTCCTGCCCCGGTTACATCAAAAACCTCTTTGGCAACGGTTGGAAATATTTCTAACTTATCGGTATAAGTAGAGATTCCATCTTCTGATAGCGTAATAAGAGCAACGCCCAAGTCTAGCTCATTTTTTAACTGCACAAGAGCCTCTTTTAAAGTTTCTTTACTCTGTATCTCTATACCTGTAGCAAGAATGGCTTCTTTTTTATTTGGTGTTAAAAGATAGGCACCATTATATTTTGAAAAATCACTACCTTTTGGATCAACTAAAACTTTGATACCGTTTTTATTGGCAAGCTTAATAATACCTTGACACAACTCAGGCGTTAAAACACCTTTGCCATAATCAGAAAGGATCACAACCTCATAGGATGATATATCCTTAGAGATAGCATGAAGTATATTTTTTACAGATAGGGCATCTATATCATTTTTACTCTCTTTATCGTACCTGAGTATCTGCTGACTAACTGCAATAATACGACTTTTTTTAGATGTTTTTCTACCATGCTCTACTATGAGATTTTTGCTCTGCACATCTATTGAATTTAACATATTTTTAAGCTCTTCACCATTTGCATCATCGCCAATGACACCACTCACGCTAACGACTGCACCAAGTGCTACAAGATTGTTTATCACATTGCCTGCTCCACCCAAAACAGTTGTTTCTTTAGAAATATCTACAACTTGAACGGGTGCTTCAGGAGAAATTCTATCACAACTACCCCATAAGTAGTGATCTATCATCAAGTCACCAATCACCAATATTTTAGGTGAAAATTTTTTAAGTAACTTCATTATTTAACTTCTTCTTCATATATTCTTTTTATCTCATCAACATAAGACTTTATAGCATCTTCCATCTCAAACCTTGGCTCATACTTTAAAACTTCCTTTGTTATGCTTATATCTGCTTCTGTATGAAATTGATAACTACCGACAAATGGATTTGGAATATATTCACATGTAAGGGAGGTCCCTAACTCTTTTTGTAGTATGTCGACTATATCTTGAAAACTTCTAGCTCGCCCTGTACCAACATTATAGATACCACTTTGTATTGGATTCATCGCTTTTACATTAGCCTGTACAATATCTTCTATATATACAAAATCACGAAGAATTTTATCACTATTTTCAAAAAGTTTAGGATTTTTACCTGCTAATATCTGATGCCCAAATTGTAAAATCATAGAAGCTGTAGAGTTTTTAAAATATTCTCCCTTTCCATACACATTAAAGTATCGCAATCCCACTATAGAGATATCGGTATCTCTCATATAATCACGACTCAAATTATCCATACTTAATTTAGAAAAACCATAAACATTTTGAGGTGCTTCTCTTCCGACTTTTTGTGGTGACTCTGCATTTCCATAAGTTGCTGCAGATGAAGCATATATCATATTGGCTCCATGTCTTAAAGCCAACTCCAACAGATCTCTATATGCATTGACATTTGTCTTAATCATTAAATCTTGTTCTAGTGCTGTAGTATCAGATATCGCTGCTTCATGAAATATATAATCAAATTTATAATTCAGTTCTAAATCAAGTAACAGATCTTTATCATTAATATCTCCGCTTATGACTTCACCTCTAAAACCTATAAGGTTTTTAAAATGTCCAAAGCTTTTTAAATTTCCATTTGAAAAAGTTTCACCACTTCTAAAGCTATCAAGAACTATAACTTTTGCATCTGGATGATTGTTTTGAAAGTAAAAAGCCAAATTTGAGCCTATAAAGCCTGCTCCACCTGTTATTAGTATCGTTTTATTTTTTAAATCATCTTTTATGTATCTCATCTACTCATCCATCCATTTTTATTTTAATAAAATGATACAGTATAAATCATTAACAAGTATTTAAGACTCATATCACTATAATAAGTTCGAAAATTAATCCTAAGGAAACAGAATGAAAAAAATCGTAATCGCTTCAATCGCTACTTTAGCACTAGCAACAGCTTCAATGGCAGCAGCAGTAAATGCTAAAGCATGTACATCATGTCACGGTGCAGACTGGAGTAAAAAAGCTCTTGGTAAATCTAAAAATGTTGCTGAAATGACTCATGCTGATATCGCTGCAGCTATGAAAGGTTACAAAGATGGAAGTTATGGTGGTCCAATGAAAGGTCTTATGAAAGGTCAAGTTGCAAAATACTCTGACGCTGAACTAGACGCATTCGCACAGACTATCGGTAAGTAATTTCCGATACTAAGGGGTAACCTTTAAACTGCCTTTTGGCAGTTTAACTTATCTCTCTGTATACGCAATATGTATAGAGCCTACTCAGGTCTATAATTTTTCTTTAAAGCCTCTTTTTTTTGCTCCTGTTTAATGGCATCATTCAACTCATCTTCACCATCAAACTTCGCAGCATTTAAAAACTTCTCTTCATCATCAAACTGACCATTTTTTACAGCCCATAAAAATGCAAACAATGCAATAGCACCTAAAAAAATTGATGCGCCTAGCATCATAGCGATTACCCAACTATCCATTAAAAACCCTTCATAATTAACTGTTTTTCCACTTATATCTTATTCTCATTGAATTTCCAACAACTAAAAGTGAACTCACCGACATAGATATTGCAGCTACAAGCGGTATAACAAAACCGGCCATAGCAAGTGGAATAGTAATAGCATTATAAGCAAGAGAGATAAATAGATTTTGCTTTATCAAGCTATATGTGGTACGGCTTATTTTAAAAGCATCCTTCAATGAATTTAATGAATTGCTTAATAAAACCACATCTCCTACATCGATTGCAATATCACTGCCACTTCCCATTACTATGCCTATATCAGCAGTTGCTAAAGCCAATATATCATTAACACCATCACCAACCATCACGACAGTTTTACCATCTTTATGAAGAGTGTTTATATAGCTAGATTTATCTTCTGGTGTTTGCTCATACCTAAAATCATCAATAGCTACTTCTTTAGAAACTTTAGCTGCACTCAACTTATTATCACCCGTAAGCATGACTGTTGCAATGTTTCTGTTTTTCAAATCTTGTATAAGCTCAAAAGCACCCTCTTTAATCTTATCACTAAGCTCATATATAGCCATAACTTTCATATCAACAACAAAGTAAAAGATTGTATAATCTGTTTTAAAGTCATTAGATATGCCATTACGATTTAAAAGCTTTAAGTTACCTCCAAGTATATTATGATTTTTGTATTTTGCTTCTATACCTAATGCTGGAATTTGAGAAAATTCATCAAAAATCAACTCTTTAATATTCTCATTTTCCTCTTTTAAGTATCTGCTTATCCCTAAAGCCACAGGATGTTTCGATAATTTTGTAAGAGAATATAGTAACTCTTTATCAAATTCACTATACATGTGAGCATTCACTACGCTAGGCTTGCCTACAGTTAAAGTTCCTGTTTTATCTACTACAAGAACATCTGCCTTTGCCATAGTTTCTAATTGAGCAGCTTCTTTAAAAAGTATCCCCTTTGAAGCACCTAAACTTAATCCTACCAATGTTGCAACAGGAGTAGCAAGAGCTAAGGCACAAGGGCATGCTATGACTATAACAGAGATTCCAATCATAAATGAGGTATCAAAATTATTCCCTAAAAACAACCAAACTATGAAAGTAAAAAATGCTAATCCTAAAATAATAGATGAAAAATATTCTGATAAGCTATTTGCCATCTGTTGTATTTTTGGTTTTTTATTGATAGCAGATTCTAAAAGTGTTACTAAATTTGAGAGTGTAGAATGTTTAAAATCCTTTGAAGCTATAAACTCTACATCTGCGTCTATACTAGTGGTGCCACTCACAAGCATGTCACCTTTTGCTTTATATATTGGTTCACTTTCACCTGTTAAGCTGGATTCATCAACAGAACCATCTCCTTTGATAATCTCCCCATCCAATAAAATTCTTTCACCAGAAGCGATAACAACTCTATCACCAACTTTGACATTTTCCAACTTGCAAGCTACTATCTTTGCATCTACAACAATATTAACTTCACTAGGAATATGCTTGCCAATCACATCAAGAGTATCCGCAGCACTTTTTTTACTTAAAACCTCTAAAAACTTACCTATTAAAACAAAGGTTATAATCATGCTAACAGAATCAAAATATGCTTCACCACTTTGAATAACTGTGATGTATATGGAATATATATATGTAAGAGATGCGCCAGTTGCAACAAGCAGATCCATATTTACAACTTTAGTTTTAATGCCATAATAGGCACCTCTAAAAAACACCCACCCACTATAAAATAAAACTGGAGTTGCTAAAATACCTTCGGCAATATTTAATATTGTTTTTATCTCTTGCGTCATACCAGAAAAATATCCAGCATACTGAGCAACAGCTATCCACATTATATTCATTGTTGCAAAAAGAGCAACTGCCATTTTCAGGTAATACTCTTTTCTCTCTTTGTTAGCATGTATCTCTTGAATAGAAGCATCATAAGCAAAAGCATTATAACCAATAGAGCGAATCATATCTATGATAGCTGATAACTTTACAACTTCATCTGCCCATACTATTGTTGCTTTGTTATTGGTAAAATTAATATCCGCTTCTATCACACCTTCCATTCTATGTAAAGCTTTTTCATTTAACCAAACACATGCAGAACAATGAATACCTTCTATAATTAAAGAAACTTGGCTAAAACCATCATCATTAACTGTTACAAAACCATCATAAAAAGCGTCTGAATTAAATGTAGCTGAATCCTCATAGTTTTGCGTAGGTGGAGTAAGAATAGTGCTTCCACTCTTCTCATAAAAACTATCAAGTCCCTCGTCACTTAAAAGATGGAAGACTCCTTGGCATCCATTACAGCAAAAATAATGTCCATCATCTTCAATCATTACACTTTTATCAAACTCAAGATGACAGTGAGTACATGCTATCTTATTTGACAAGTTCAAATTTCCCAAGTTGTTTATTTTTTACCATACAATTACTCAATTTCACATGTCCATTCATGCAGATATACACACCATCTTTTTCCAAGGAATTTACAGCCCCTATAGCCATACCAATATTTAAGCTAGATTCAATATTATCTATCTCAAAAGGCTTCATCGCTCCAGTTAAAACTATCTTCCTATCACAAAATATCTCTGACAAAAACTCAGCTGTTATGCCCATAGTATCTGTTCCATGAACTATGATAAAACTATCATCCTTAGATTCCATTATAATACTAGCTATCATCTTTCTATCATTCATGTCCATCTCTAAACTATCTTTATGGATAACACCTGCCATATCATATTCTACATGTAAACTATCACAAATTTTTTCTATAGAGTAGTTATCAAACGGAACTTCTAGTTCTCCACTTAAAGGATTATATCTTTTGTTAAGTGTTCCTCCGCAATTAAGTATCAGCATTATAAATATCCTCTAATCTTGAAACTATTTTAGTAGCTTTGGAGCTTTTTATCTTCTTGTTTTCATCAAAAAAATATGTTTCACACAAACCAGCATTTAAACCTGCCTCTATATCTCTTTCTTTATCCCCAACAATAATAGAGTTTTGCAAATCTATATCAAAATCTCTTTTAGCATCCATAAGCATTCCACTGTTAGGTTTTCTACATCTACAACTGCCAGTTATATCCGGATGGTGAGGACAGTGGTATATATTTTGTACAACTATATGTTTATCTAAAAATTCATCAACCATCCAAGCACTCAGTTTTAAAAACTTTTTTTCACTATAATAACCTCTTGCAATTCCTGACTGATTAGTAACAACAACTATAATATAGCCTAATTTCTGATAATGCAGACATAACTCAAAAATTCCATCTATAAATTCAACATCTTCTCTTTTATAGAGATAATCTTTTTCAACATTGATAACACCATCACGATCTAAAAACAGAGCTTTACGCAACACCATCACCAAACAACTCTTTTTCTATGATGTCACAAAGGATATGGCCTATTAGTATATGAGATTCTTGTATGCGAGGAGTGCTATCAGATGGAACTATAAGAGAAATATCTGCTATCTTAGCCATCTCTCCACCATCACGACCTACCAAAGCAACAGTAGTGATATTTTTCTCTTTAGCACTCCTAAAAGCATTTATAATATTTATAGAATTACCAGAAGTAGAGATACCAATAAAAAGATCACCATCCTGACCCATTCCTTCTAACTGACGAGAAAAAACTTTGTCATATCCATAATCATTACCTATAGCAGTAAGATTAGAAGTGTCAGTAGTAAGAGCTAAAGAGGGAATAGAAGGTCTATCAAAACCATACCTACCAACAAGCTCAGCCGCTATATGCTGTGCATCAGCAGCAGAACCACCATTTCCAGCTAAAATAGTTTTATTAGAACCCCTATAGATATCAACACAGAGCCTAGATACCTTTTCTATATTATTTAATAAATCTTCATTATTGTATATATTTTGTTTTGTTTCATATGATTTTTTAATTTGATCTTTTATGTAGTTTTTCATCAGTTTTCCTAAAATAATATATAAAATTCTAGCATAATAGAGCTAATATAAAGATGATATTTATAAGCATAAAAAGTAAGTAGCTATAAGAGTAAATTAAAAAGTGTATGATTTAAGAAAAAGCTTTTTTACGAAACAGTTGTGCTTAAAAAATATATGAAGCATAGCGAGCTATGTGAATATGTTTTTGAAGTGCAAATG
>JAYEGN010000164.1:0-10403 GCA_034659115.1 Campylobacterota bacterium | reverse complement strand
TTTCAGGTTAAGTTTTAAATCTCTTAGCTAAAATTACATCTAATAAAATTAAAAAAGAGAAACAAACAGATGAGACCTCTTGGTTTTGGTAGGAACTATTTTTCATTATCAGCGATACAAGCACATGTATCGCAACAAAAAATCATCGCTCTATATGCATCATCTTTAACACTCGACGGTAAACCTCTTAGGATAAAAATCAACTCCCCTCCTGTAAACTAAAATAAGAATAAAAAATATTTACAAGATCAGGGACTATCATGCAAAAACATATAAAATTATCACTAGTTTTAGTTGCTTTTTTAAGCTCACTCCATGCACAAAGTAGAGATACTATTGTGCTTAAACCACTTGATGTAATCTCAAGTGCTATCAAAACAGATGAATTAAAATCGACAGATGCCGTAGAGGTTTATACCTCGCAAGATATCCAAAAGGCACATGTGCAAAATGTTTATGAGTTTTTAAACCAACAAACATCTGTTATTGCGATGCCTAGTTACGGCAATCCATTTACTCAAAAGCTAGATATACATGGTTACGGCATAGGAGATGGTTATCAAAACATTGTCATAACTCTTAATGGAAGAAAAATCAACAATATCGATATGGTACCTCAACTCCTCTCATCTATCTCGCCTGCATCCATTAGTCGTATAGAGATTATTAAGTCTAGCGGTATTGTTGTTGGAGGAGATGGTGCTAATGCTGGTGTTATCAACATAACTACCAAGCAAAACAACGATAAAGAGCTTGCACTTTATGGTGGAACCTATGGCAGTACAGATGGTTCATTTTACCTAGGGCATAGTGATGATAAAATATCCATCTCTGCTAGTGGCGAGGCTCAAAAAAATGATGGGATTCGCTATATCGATAAGAGTGGCTCTAAAGATAAAAATAAACTTGCCACAGGAACATTTAACCTAACATACACTCCTATAGATGCACTTGAACTAAGGGCTGGAGCATCATTTGCAAATACAGATGTTATATATGCTAGCTATCTAAGTAAAGATGAGTACAGGAGCGACCCTACTCAGATGGGTTCTACAAACTGGGGCTCCACACATCAAACATACGATACACATGTAGTTAATTTAGGAGCGAGTTATTTTATGGGTGAGTCTCTAAGCATAAACCTTGATGGCGCACAAGAGAAGAAAAAATCCAACTATGTTACTTATGATTCAAAATCTGACTATGATTATGATTCACTCAAGATAAATCTTGATTATGAGAGTAAGTTTGCAAGCTTAACTCTTGGAGTAGATATGTTTAATGGTCTAAGACACTCACATGCAGGAGCTTGGAGTATCGCTAATGATACCACGAAAGATAATCTAGCTGGTTTTATTATGGGTAATTTTAACTTTGGAGATAGTTCCATCAAGGCTGGTTACAGATATGAAAAAGTATCTTATGAGTTTAGTGATGCTACAAAATCAAATAAAGATAAACATGCACTCAATGGAGTAGAGCTAGGTTACAACTATGCTCTTGATGAAGAAACCTCTCTATTTGCCAACTATGCACACTCCTATCAAGCTCCAGATATAGATAGGTTTTTTAATTATGGTGAATTTAACGGCTTCATAAAACCATCCATTGCAGATAGCTATACCATAGGCTTCAATCACATAACAAAAACCAATAAGTTTAAAATATCTGCTTATTATATCGATCTTAAAGATGAGATATACTACTACACAGATCTGAGTGTTCCTAGCTGGGATCCACTAAATAGATCAAGAAATACCAACATAGACAGCTCAAGCAAGTATGGTTTAGACATCTATGACAGATGGCTTATAAGTGAGGAGTGGAATCTTGCTTTAAACTACAACTTTGTTCAAGCTACCATAGATAAAGAGATAGGAGGTAATGGCGAAAACTATGCACAAAACACTCTACCGGGAGTTAGCAACCATAATGCTAAAGCAACATTAAGCTATCTGCCAAATCAAGACACAACCATCTCATTAACACAGGTTTATCGCTCAAGTGCCTATGCTGCAAATGATTTTGCAAACAACTTTTCTCAAAAACAAGATGCATACAACTCAACAGATGTTTCAGCTACATATACACAAGAAGATTGGGAGATTTTTGCTAAGATAAACAACCTATTTAATCAAAAAAATGGCTTATGGATAGAGGATGACACTATCTACCCTGTAAACTTTACTACTACCGCCATAGCCGGTCTAAAACTAAAATTTTAAGGTTTCATCATGAGTATAAAAATCTTTTTTTTCACTCTTATTTTTATACTCACTCTATCAGCCGAGGATAGGATCATCTCTCTTACTCCCTCTATAACAGAGATGATCTATGCTCTTAAAAAAGAGAGTTCTCTTGTGGGAACCTCCTCTTTTTCACTTTATCCAAAAGAGGCACAAAAACTTCCCATAGTTGGAGGATATGAAAATCCTAATATCGAAAGGATTTTAGCACTCTCCCCTACTCTAGTTGTAGGACAATCTTTCAACCAAAGCACCTTAGAAAAACTAAAATATTTCAAGATTAAAACTCTAAAACTAAACCTAAAAACTATACCAAATATTAAAAACTCCATAGCTATTTTAGCAAAAGAGATAAACTCCAACAAAGCAGATAAACTAACAACAGATATAACTTCTTCTATAACAAACATACAAACAAACTCTAGCCCTCATAGCGTTATGATAGTCTATGGGCTTAGAGAGGATTTGCGTTCATCTACCTACATAGCAGGGCATAACATATTTTTCGATGACATCATAAAACTAAGCGGCAATACAAACGCCTACAAAGCAAGTTCAACTTCTCAAGCAGTTCTAAACTATGAAAATATCATAGCTCTAAACCCAGACCAAATCATCATCCTACACTCTCATGCAACAGAGGGAGGAGTAGATGTAGCTCAAGCTCTTAAAAACTGGCAAAACCTACCAACAAATGCTTCAAAATATGGAAACATCTCCATCGTTGATGACAACTACCTACACATCCCATCTCATAGAGTAGCACTAACTATCAAAAGATTATCTGATGAGATGAATACAAACTATAAAGTAAAAGAGCATTCAAATGATAAAAAAGATACAATCTTTACAAAAAGCTTTTAAAATGATGATTAAGGCACCTAAGGCAAAAAAATGATACAGACACGAAATATATTTACACGAGAGGTAGACTCACTTCCGCAAGGAAAGGCTGATTTTCTTTTAGGTGCGAGTGTAACGCTCACATGTGAGATAGAGGGTATCACTCAAGCGGGTATATCTGGTAAAATCCCTCTCACACCCACTCTTGACGCAGAATTTATAGTAAATGAACAAGTGTTCTCTATGCCTGATTTAGCAGAAACGCCAACTGGTGTACCAACTCCAGCACTTATAACAAGAGCGGTGCATAACTTAACACCATTTTCAAATATTGAGATATTAAATCTAGGATTAGAGAGCATTCCACAAAACACACCTGTACAAAATTTTAACATATCTCCATCAGAATCTATCGCAACTGGAGCAAAGATAGATGCAAAAGATATTTTTACCAAGGGTATGAAAGCTGGAAGAGAGTATGAGCTAAAAGGAAACTATCTCATCTTAGCAGAAAGCACTCCAAGCGGAACAACAACAGCGACTGCTACCGCCATAGCATTAGGGTATGATGTAAGAGATGATTTCTCATCAAGCTTCTTACATGTGCCAGACTCCATAAAAGATGAAACTATCGACAAAGCATTAGCACTACTAGATGCAGATATGACAAACTTTGAGAAGCTCTCACATGTGAGTGACAATATGCTTCTATTTACAGCTGGATTTTTACTAGAAGCTTCAAAGAGATTTCATATAGTCTTAGCTGGTGGAACTCAGATGGCTGCATGTCTGCTTGTAGCAGACAGATTAAGAGAAGATATACTGATGAGAGTTAAAAGTGATAATATCACACTAGCAACTACTATCTGGGTAGCAGAAGATAAAAACTCCGATATAAAACATATCTTATCACTCCTAAGCTATACTCCACATGCTATATATACAGATTTTTCATTTGCAAAAACAGAGATACCTATTTTGATAAAATATGATGAAGGAGAGGCTAAGGAGGGTGTTGGTGCTGGAGCAGCTTTAGCTTATGCAGATGCAAATGGTATAACAAACGAGAAACTTTTAGAAGCGATAGAGCTTTTAATATATGGGATGTAAAAGATGAAAGCTCTCTTTATAGGCGGTATCAAGAGTGGTAAATCTATAAATGCTCAAAACTATATACTCAAAAACTCAGATACAAAACCCATCTATCTAGCAACAACAGAGTTTATAGATGATGGTATGAAAGAACGCATAGCACAACATGTGAACAATAGAAAAGATAGCTTTACAACCCTAGAGGAGCCTTTAGAACTCTGTGACGCTATACAAAACACTCAAAGCTCTGTGTTAGTTGAGTGTGTTAGCATGTGGATAAACAATATGCTTTATTACGGCTTTAATTTAGAAGATATGAAGCAAGAACTTTTAAGAGTTTTAAGCTTAGAGCAAAACATAGTATTTGTTTTAAACGATGTTGGTTCAGGAGTGATTGGCGATAATCAGCTAGCAAGAGAGTTTGTCGATATTAGCGGAAAGCTATCACAGCTTATCGCCTCGCATTGCGATGAGGTTTACCATACTATCGCTGGAATCTCAACGAGAATCAAATGACAAATATGCTCAAAGGTTTTGCCCTAGCTGTATCTATGCTAAGCATCATACCCTTTTTTAAAGTTCACGATTTCAACAAGGGTATAAATGGCTACGCAGTTATGTTTTACCCTGTTGTTGGCTTTATGCTTGGAACTATTTTGTACTTATCATATTTACTAATATCAACTAGTTTTTCCTCTTCACATGTAGGCATCATAATCTTTGCTCTTTTGGTGGTTTTAAGTGGTGCTTTGCACCTTGATGGCTTAAGCGATACCATAGATGGATTTTTTGTAGACAAAACAGAAGCCCTAGAGGTTATGAAAGACTCACATGTAGGTGGAATGGGAATGACTTTTACTGCTGTTTTTCTGATACTAAAAGCCTCATCTTTAGCAGTTTTTTCTGCCTTTTATCTTCTTCCGATAGTTCTGATGTTATCACGATTTAATGCTGTTCTTGCTATCTACCTATCTCCTTACATAAGTAAAAATGGAATGGGAACATTGGCAAAAAAAGAGTTAAAAGCTTGGCAAGTTGGAGTAGCTTTTATATTCGTAGCAGTTCTTAGTTTTTCTTCTATTTGGCTTCTTGCTATAAGCATAGCAGTCTTAATCACATGTGGCTATCTCTTTATCAAAAGATATGGTGGATTTAGTGGTGACATCTATGGCTTTACTATAGAGGTAACAGAGCTTATTCTTCTCAATAGCATACTGCTTGGTATCGGTTTGTGAAGATAACTTTACTCAGACATGCAGAGGTAGAAGAGAGATATATAGGTTGCTATAATGGGCATATAGATATAGGACTATCTCCAAAAGGTTATAGTGATGCAAAAAAACTAAAACAAGTTCTAAACAGGTCAGATTTTGATGCTATTTTTTGTTCTGACCTTATCCGTGCAAAAGAGACTCTTAAACAGTTTATAGATTCCGATGATGCGGTATATACTCCATCTTTAAGAGAGAAATCATGGGGAGAACATGAGGGTCTTAACTTCGATGAGATAATAGCTAAAGATGAGATAAAATATATAAATTTCCAACAATGGATAGACGACCTTGGAGGAGAAACAATGAGCGAGTTTATCTCAAGGGTAGAGGAGTTCTTCTTCTCATACCTTCCATCCCTAAAAAAAGAAAATATTCTAATCGTTACACACAGCGGTGTCATCAAAACCTTTATATCTATAGTTGAAAATATACCACTAGAAAAGGCATTTAAGAGATCGCTTCCCTATATGTCATTAAGTAAACTCAGTCTCTAAAAGAGCCATCATCTGTGCAAAAAGCGCTCCTATCTGTGCTTGGAGTGGTGGTTTATTTTCATCTTCAGCTTTTGCTAGCTTTTCCTCAAGAGCTTTTATCTTTTCTTGGAGTAGCTTCATCTTCTTATCGCTTGGAGCATCATCTTGATTTTTTTCTTCAGCGTAGATACTCTCTAGCTTTAATGTTGTTATGTTTTTTTGCATCTCATCCAACGCTTGAACACTCTCTTTGGTTTGAGGAGTTATAGCTAAGTCTATCTGCGAAATAATACCGGCTTGAGCATTTTCAAATAGAAAAAATCCACTACTTCTGATCTCTCCTAAAGATTGGTTTGAATCTGATTTTAAACTAAATGGAGTTGAGGTATTACCTAAAAAGATAGCTCCTATACCAGCTTCACCAAGAGCTATAAGTTCATCTTTGTCTTCATTTTTTTGCCATATTCTTAGCTTATCAAAGATGGCATCATTCTCATCAATAAAACCATTTTTATCATCATCATAGTGACTTAAATCTTTAAAACCATCGCCACTTGTTGCACCAAATAGTTCATTGCCATTATCTATAATTCCATTTTCATTTTTATCAAGTGCTAGAAAACCGGCATCTGCATTTAACCTAGAGATCTGATCACTCTCTCCATCACTATCTATGTCAAAAGAAAATGTTTTAGAGCTAAGTGAGGGCATAGTTCCATCAAATGAAAGGACTAAAGGATCTTTTAACACACTTGTATCGATCTCAATATTTGCTTTTTGCACAAAACTTCTTGATAGAGATATATCAAGAGACAACTCAATCTCTCTATCATCCGTTTGAACATAAGCCTTAAGTTGATAGTTTAGAGATTGTTGCTCGGAATATGTGTAACTCATCTGTAGTCTATCTCTAAGAGACCTATTGGTTTGACTGTTTATATTCTCAAGTACAGCTTTTGATAACTCAACAGAAAGTTCATCGTTAAGTGCTTTAAGCTGGGTTGAATCTATCTCTACCTTAGAGATGTCAGATGATTCATCACTGCTAAAATCTTCAGTTGTATTTAATAACTTGACTTGAGTGTGATCTTGTTGAAGGTTGTAATACTGAGCATTCATAGCTACTGCATAATTTTCTACTCTCATAGTATCCTCCTTGATACGATATTAGGAATCAAAATTTTGATTCCTAAGTATAAATCGGATAAAGAGTATTAACTTTTAAACTCATCAATAGTTGCTTGTAGTGATTTTGCGATGCCTACTAGTTTTTCTAAATCACTCTCAACACTTAAGGCACTAGTATTATTTGCAATAGAGAGGGTATCTATATCTTTTATATCCCCTATAATCTCCTTGATATTATGTGAGATTTCAATAGTGTCATTGGTTGATTTATTGGCTACACTTGCTGTTGTTGCGATGCTGTTTGATGTGGTATCTATTTTATCTTGCACTTCACTAGATATATGAGCTAAGCTTTCAATGTTTTTTGCATTGCTATTCATCTTATCACTTACATCATTTATGGACTGCACAATTGTTCCAACACTTATATCTATCTCTGTTAAGCTTTTTTGTGTTCTCTCGGCTAACTTTCTAACCTCATCAGCAACAACAGCAAATCCTCGTCCATGCTCACCAGCTCTTGCTGCTTCTATTGCAGCATTTAAAGCAAGAAGATTTGTTTGCTCGGCTATATCTTTTATAACATTAAGTACATCTTTTACCTGATCTGCATCGCTTCTCAAAGCAACCAGTTCATCTGAGAGTTCCGTTTCTATCTCAACAAAAGAGTTTACCTCTTCGCTTAACTTATTTAAAGAGAGCTTAGCGGTATCAAGTTCATTGTTTGCATCTTTAATATTATCTTGTGTATCTTTTGAGGCATGTAGATTTTCTTCTAACAAAGATTGAATAGCCAAACTTTTTTGATTTGTCTTAGCTACAATGACATGTTCTTGGTTCGTACTCTCTCGAATAACATGACTTGATTGCTCAATCTCATATGCAATACGGGCATTTTGCTCTCCTAAAGATTTAATATCTCGCATAGTATGTTGAATCATCTCTATAAATTTGTTTACCTCTTTAGCGGTATCACCAAACTCACTACCATCATCTTGTTCTAATCTTTTTGTTAAATCTTTATCTCCCCCAACAAGTTCAGAGATGCGATCTTTGAGATTAAAAAGAGGAGAGAAAATTTCTCTTGTAAAAAATATAGATGCCCCTATAGCAAAGAAAATAGCACCAATAATCAGAGCGATCAGAAGAGTTCTCTGTGTTGAGGCTATATCTGCATCATTTTTATTGAGTGAAATTACTAAATCTAAAGTACCTAAAATATCGCCTTGCTTAGCATTGTAGTGACATGAAAGACATTTAGCTTCGGCATTCATTGGACGAATCATACGAACAGTATGATTGTCATTTTCATCTCTTTCTATAATTTTTGTTTCTTTAGAGTTCATAACTTCAATAACAAGAGCGTCAGTCGTAAAAGGTTCTGTTGGAGCATAGACCTCTAGCGTAGATTTAGATTTTGATATTTCAAGACTTTCTATCCCCTCTATCTTCTTTGCAGCTATAAATGCATCTTGAACGATAGTAGAGTCACCCATCATCATACTACCAGTCATAGTTTGAAAAATAGACTCACTAAGCATAGACAGCGACTGTTCCATTGTTTTTTCTGATAGGTCTTGAAGAGTTTTAGACAGATAAGAAGTTATCGCAATAAGACCAACTATACTTAAAAGTAAAACAGAAAAAATAACTTTTGACCTTACTGTTTTTAACATAAGGAACTCCAATTAAATTTTTATTATATTGCTAATTATATCAAAATTATGACAAAAAAGTAAGAGCTTGCAGGCTCCCAAATAATTCCATAAGAATAAAAAATTTAAACTATCATTGCACTCAAGGCAGGTTCATTAAAAATTTACACCACCAATAAGGTGGCTTAAAATTTTTACTAAACATCCCTTAAGCACAAGCATAGATAAATTTTATAAATCCTTATGGAATTATTTGGGAAGCTGAGAGTGAAGGAATCATGAAGCAAAGACTCAAACTTAGGATTTTAAGCACCAAAAATTTTCATTATATAAATCTTTTGCTATAATTCATAAAAAAAACAGGAAGGTGTAATCGATGATTATTACTAACAATCTTTTATCTTTGCTTCTTTTATCATCATTGGTACTTTTTAGTGCCTGTTCAGATGAAAAAAAAGCAGTTGTAAAAAAAGAGATACCCCCCTTACATGTAAACACTATCACAGTTAAAAAAGAGGCTGTTCCTATCTGGAGACAATATACAGGTATGACTAAAGCGAGCAGTGATCAAGATGTCAAAGCGAGAGTCTCTGGTATTCTTGAAGAGATCTATTTTAAAGATGGTCAGTATGTCAAAAAAGGGCAAAAGCTTTTTAAAATAGAGCAGAGCGAATATATAGCAGCACTCAATGCAGCTAAGGCAAAAAAAGCACAAGATGAAGCATCTTTGGCACTAGCAGAAGCTGATGTTAATCGCTATATACCTCTTGTTAAAGAGGGTTTAGCACCTCGTGCTACGCTTGAACAGTACCAAGCACAACGCGCAGGGCTTAGAGCAGCCATTGCAGGTGATATTGCCGAGATAAATAGAGCTGAGTTACAGTTAAGCTATACAGTTATTACTGCTCCCATTAGCGGAAATGTAAGTGCAAGGCGAGTAGATATTGGAAACCTTGTTGGTCAAGGAGAGTCCACACTACTCACAACAATAATGAGTGTCGATCCTATCTATGCTTACTTCTCTCCCTCACAAAAAGATGTAAGACTCTTTCAAAAATATAGAGATAAAGACAAATCTGATGCATTTATTGAAGTCCCTGGTAGCCAAATTAAACTCAATGGCTTTGTGGATTTTTCAAACAATACCGTAGATCCTCTAACATCTACAATTACTATGCGTACAACTATTAGCAATAAAAAAGGGAAGGTTCTACCTGGTACCTTTGTTTACATCAATATGTTTATTAACGATAAATATAAGTTTCTTATGATTCCACCTGAGGTGATTTTTAATGACCAACTTGGAAATTTTGTTTATATTGTTGATGAAAATTCTACTATCAAAAGAGCCGATATTACAACAGGTTATTCAAGTAAATATTATGTCAGTGTAGATGAAGGGCTTCAAGATGGTGATAGAATAATAGTATCTGCACTTGTAAAGCTAAAAGCTAATCGTAAAGTAACAGCAACAGACACTACTAGTACACAAGGGATAAAAGCAGTATTAGAAAAAAACAATCTAATTCCTAAAGGAAACTAAACGATGTTTTCAGTTACTTTTATAAAAAGACCTATCTTCGCTGTAGTTATCGCTCTTATCATCATCACTGGTGGTATTGTTTCTATGCTGGTTCTTCCTATTTCAGAATATCCAGATGTTGCCCCTCCAACTGTAAATGTAAGCGCAAC
>JAYEGN010000163.1:0-10407 GCA_034659115.1 Campylobacterota bacterium | reverse complement strand
AGCGAGAGAATGGATTTGTCATGATAGACTTCCTTATAAAAATGAAGTTATGACATATATTACTAGTGAGCTTTAATCAGGATGATGCCTGCTTAACATTTGTTATAGGGACAGGCATCTCAATTTCTGCTTCTTGGAGTTTTCTGTAGATCTCTATAGATATCTCACTATGAGCAACTATCAAGTTGTCTGATAACCAAAAATAGAGCTTAAAACTAAGATGATACTCTCCAAAACCTTTAAAAGTTGCAAGAGGAGCAGGGTCTTTTAAGACATCTGGGTGAGAGATTGCAACATCTTTTATGATCTCTAAAATTTTTTCTATATCATTTCCAAGAGCTACTTTAAATTCAACTGTTTTACGGCGATGTTCGTTGGACAGAGTCCAGTTTATAATCTCTTTAGCGATAAAATCTGCATTTGGGATGATAACCTCACTCCCATCAAAAGTTTTAATAACACTAGATCTCGCTCCAATACTCTGAACACTTCCCATAGTTCCATCAACTTCTATGGTATCACCTATCTGAACAGGTCTCTCAAACACCATAATGATACCACTTACAAAGTTAGCGATAATATTTCTAAGACCAAAACCGATACCGACACCAAGTGCACCAAAGATTAAAGCGAACTGTTGAGAGGAGATACCAAGGGAGGAAAAAGCGATGACAGCACCACTAATAACAATAAGATAGTTAATGGTAGTCAAAACTGCAGTTGGTACACCGCGAGGAAAGTTAAATCTAGCAAACACCTCAATCTCAAGTATAGTTTTAGTAAAACGAGCAATCACCCAAGTAGCAACAACTATGATTAAAAAATCAAAAATAGACTGAACTGAGATAGTTATATTTGAAACTTGCCAAGAAAGAGCAAGGAAATCACCTCTAAAGTTAATTATAAATGGATAAGCTCCAGTGATTTTTGAAACAACTAAGAGCCACCAAGAGAACATCCATATCTGGATTAGAATTTTTATAGTTTTTTCTATTTTTTGTGAATAGAGATCTATCGTGCTTGAAGCACTAGAAATCCTTCTTCTAAATATGATTACAACATACCCTGTTAGGACTAGATATATGGTATAAAATATCATCGAGGCATAAAATATTGTAAGGATACCATGTAATATTCTATTGCAAAGCATTACACTTCCGTAGAGATTAGATCCAATTGCAACAAGAAGAAGTAAGATAAATATCATAAGGATAAAGTTTCCTAACTTTATAATAGATTGATATTTGATAAAACAAAGTACTTTGTTTTTTAATAATAAAATATTATATACAAGCAACGATACAGTTATGAGAAGCATTAGTATTCTACTTTCAAGCTCGTAATCGATAGAATTTTTGTCTATAATATATAATATATAGAGCATAAAAAAAGTATAAATATACCTATGTAGTTCTTTATTAATAACTGTTGAGAAAATGCTAATCACAGGTATAATCAAGAGAAGCAACTCTATCTCAACAAAAGATTTAGGTTGGTTTGTAAAGATTGCTGTTGCACCAAGAACTGCAAAAATTATAAGAGTAGAAAAAGGTTTTTTTAAAAAATAGAATGCTTTTTTTCCTGATGATTCTGCAAGCACAAAAAGCCTGTTTTTTCTATAAAGAAAATTAAAATAACCGATAAAAAGAATAGATGCAAATAGGGATAATATAAATTTTATAGTTAATTCTGGGTTCGTTTGAACATATGTATATGACTCATTATATTTTTCTATAATTACTTTATCTATATTATGAATAAACTCCCATAATGAGATATCGTAGATAGAAAACATTGTAAAAAGTGTTGGTTCATTTTGAAAAAATATCCTATTTCTTATCAACTCCTCTTCTTTTGCCAAAGCGGTGTTTATATCTTGAAGCTTTAGCATATATGTCGTGAGTATTTGAGAATTGATAAGGGTTGTATCATATTTTATTTTTAAATTATTTGACAACTCTTCGATGCTTACAATAACAGATGTTATATGTTGAAGTATCACCTCGGGAGTATCTTGATTGATCGCATTGATATGGGTTTGGCTCCATAGTGCAGAGTGCTGGCTAAGAATTTTACGATTTTCATCATAGAGAGTTATGCGATCTTTTAAAATAATTTCCCACTGCTTTAGTTGCTTGATATAGATAGCTATCTCACTTTGCATCTTTTGAAGATCTCTAGTATTTTGTGTTGAAAAATCTTGATAGTTAGGGGCTTTTAAAAAATCATCCAAAGAGTCTGCATATGGTTTTACACTAGATTGTAACTCTACTATCTTCTTGCTTGGGGTAACTATTTCTTGAAGTTTTTTCAACTCCGTCGTTAGCTTGGCAGCATTTTGAGGAACATCGCTAAGTGCAATAAATGGTAACTTTTCTTGAACTTTAACAACATTGTCTGTAGTGGTATTTTGAGTTGTGGTATTGGCGAATAGAGTAAAACTTAAAAATATAAATAAAACTATTTTTTTCATAAACAAATCCTACAATTTAAAACTAGCTCTCATCTATCGAGTTCTAAGAACACAAGTGAAGTATATTTTATCATTTATAAGATTAAGGGAACCTCTTTTGCTAGGGCAGGGAATCAAAATTAGACTCCGGATTAGATCCGGAGTGAGTGAGATATTAACTATACTGAGAGATCTCTCCACCATTTTTAGCATATAAAATTAAGTTTGCAATATTTACACTTCTGTCACAAGAACGCTCCAGTTTTCTAAGGGTTTTTAAAATTTGTACATACTCGATAGAGAGCTCTTTTTCATCTATGATTATAGTTAAAATCTCTTTTTCTAAAATTGAAAAAAGATCATCATTTTTGCTCTCTTCAACCATAACTTTCGTATAATAAGATTCTATATCACACATATCTAGGTCTTTAAAGCACTCTAAAAGATACTCTTGTGCATGTATGGTGCTTTTATGTAACTGTATAATAGTTGAATTGAGTTCACTGAACTTACAATCACTACCCAGATGACTCTGCATACTGTTTGCATATTTTCTAACACCTACACCGATACGAACAATCTCATTTGTCATCTTTAAGTAAGCAACAAGAGAACGAAGCTCTTTGGCTTCTGGACCAAAAAGAGCAAAGGTTTTTATAATCTCATTATCGATGAGATCACCTTGAGAAGTTATGTTGCTTAGTTTTATTGGAATACTTTTATATAGTTGTATGTCGTTGTTTTCATAAGCGATGAGAGATGTGATATTTGCATCTACTATGGTTTGGAGTAAATCAACTATTGTTTCTCTAAGTTCTTTTATTTTAGTGTCATATTTTGTTAACATCTAGATCCTTTATTATTTATTAGACTTCTTGCATAACATATTACCCAAACTTACCAGTGATATACTCTTCTGTTAAGTTTTCCTTAGGCGTTACAAATAGCTCTTCTGTTTTTCCAAGCTCGATAAGCTCTCCTAGATACATAAAACCTGTGTAATCACTAACTCTTGCTGCTTGTTGCATGTTGTGCGTTACTATGATTATAGAAACTTTCTTTTTAAGCTCAACTATGAGCTCCTCTATCCCCGATGTAGATATAGGATCTAGTGCTGAGGTTGGTTCATCAAAGAGTAAAACTTCAGGTTCAACGGCTACTGCTCTAGCGATACATAATCTTTGTTGCTGACCACCAGATAAGCCGTTTGCATCATGTTTTAGCCTATCTTTTACCTCTTTCCAAATTGCTGCATCTTGAAGAGCCTTTTCAACTCTGTCTTTAAGCTCAGTTTTATTTTTCATACCCTGAAGCTTTAAGCCATAAGCAACATTATCAAATATGCTCATAGGAAAAGCTGTAGGCTTTTGAAAAATCATTCCTATCTGGATTCTAAGATTTATCAAATCTTCATTAGGAGTTAAAATATTATGATTTTTAAATAAAATCTCTCCATCATACTTGTTACCAGGGTAGAGATCATGCATACGGTTAAAGCATCTAAGAAGTGTGGTTTTCCCACATCCCGATGGACCGATAAGTGCCGTAATAGAGTTTTTTGCTACAGGCATAGTAAGCTTTTTTACGCTTGGCTCATCCGCCGATGCATAAGTAAACTCAAAGTTTTTAACTTCTAGTGCTTTTTCCTCTTTTATATCTATGATTGTAGCCATTATTTTCCTTTTTTCTTCATAATTATTAGTCGTCCTAGTATGTTAAGAGTGAGTATAAACATACTTAATATAAATGCCGCTGCCCAACCAAGTTTTTGCCAATCTTCATAAGGGCTTGTTGCATAGTTGTACATAGTTACCGTTAAAGATGCCATAGGTTCATTCATATCTGTATTTAAAAAGTTATCATTAAATGAGGTGAAGAGTAGCGGAGCTGTTTCTCCAGCAACTCTAGCAACACCTAAAAGTATTCCTGTTAATATTCCAGCTTTTGCACCGCGATAAACAACTTGAGTTATTACTTTGTACTTAGGTGCACCAAGTGCAAAAGCAGCCTCTCTCAGAGTTGATGGAACAAGTTGTAGCATGTCATCAGTAGTTCTAAGTATGATAGGAAGCATAATAATAGTAAGAGCAATAGAACCAGCCCAACCACTAAAATGACCCATAGGTGCTACCACGATAGCATAAACAAAGGCACCTATAACTATACTTGGTGCAGACATCATAATATCTGATATATCACGAATTGTCTCTGCAAGTTTAGATTTTTGCCCATACTCACTTAGGTATGTTCCTGCTAGTATACCAAGAGGAACACCCACTATCGTAGCAACACCGACAATCATCAACTGACCTATAAGTGCATGTTTTAATCCACTCTCTTCATACCCAGGAGGTGCTCCCTCTTGTGTAAATATTGTCATACTCAATGCATCAATTCCATTAAGGACTAAAACACTTAAAATCCAAAGTAAAAACCCTATGCCTATAACAGCGGAGAGTGTAGATGCAATCATAACGATGTTGTTAATAATTTTTCTTTTTTGAGTGTGTGTCATTAAGCAACCCTTTTTCTTCGTAAAAAGTAAAATTTAGCAATGGAGATGATGGTAAAACTTATCACAAGAAGTAGAAGTGATAATTCAAATAAAGATGAATAGTATAGGTCCGTATCTGCTTCTGTAAACTCATTTGCTAAGGTTACCGGTATCGATGTAGCAGGTGCGGTTAAATCTGTAGAGATTTTGTGAACATTACCCATAACAAAAGTTACAGCCATAGTTTCACCTATCGCACGACCAAGAGCTAAGATAAATGAACCGATGATACCGGCTTTCGCATAGGGGATTACTATATCTTTAATAACATCCCATTTTGTTCCGCCAAGAGCGTAAGCCGACTCTTTTAAAATATCGGGAGTTGTATTCATCGCATCACGAGTTACTGCTGCCATAAATGGAAGTATCATAATAGAGAGTACGATACCAGCTGTTAGCATACTAATACCGATACCACCAAATGTATCTCTGACAATAGGTACAAAGTAAAAAAGTCCCCACATACCATATATAACCGATGGAATAGCAGCTAAAAGTTCTATGCTAACACCAACGGGTGATTTTAACTTACTAGGTGCGAGTTCACTTAGGAAGATCGCTACCCCTATAGCGATAGGAACTGCTAAAAGCATCGCAAGAAAGGTTGAAACAATAGAACCATATATTGCAGGTAATGCTCCAAACTTCTCTAGATTAGGTGCCCATTTAGTTTCTGTAATAAAATCAAAACCTAAGGCTTGCATCGATTCCATAGAGTGTTGAAATAAAACTGTAAAAATTCCAGCTACCAAAAGCAGTATGGCTATAGCGATAAATTTTGTAGAGTTAGCAAATAGTTTGTCTATTATGATTGTATTCAAAAGCTAATATCTCCTTTTCTTTTTAGTGTGCGAATTTTAAATAATATTTATTACATGTAGATTACAAAAATCTCATTTTTTTCATTTTTTTGTAACCTACATGTAATAATCTGAATTTATAATTCGTTTATCTTAAAATTTTACAAGGATATAAAATGTTAAAAAAATTTCTTGGTGTTGCATTGGTTGCGGCAGTTACATTTAGTTCATCAATAGCGGCAGATAAGATCAATGGTGCGGGTGCATCTTTTCCGGCTCCACTATACTATGATTGGGCATTTAGTTATAAAAAAGATACTAAACATCGTGTTAATTATCAGTCTATAGGTTCAGGTGGTGGAATTAAGCAGATAACTAAGCGTGTAGTAGATTTTGGTGCATCTGACAAACCACTTTTAACAAAAAAGCTAAATAAGGCAAAACTTTTACAGTTTCCAGCAGTGATTGGTTCAATCGTTATAGCGTTTAATGTTGATGGTATTGCAGATGAGACTTTAAAGCTTTCAAACGATGTTGTTGCTAAAATATTTGCTGGAAAAATCACTAAGTGGAATGATCCTGCAATCGTAGAGACAAATCAAGCTATTAAACTTCCAAATAAAGAGATTATTGTAGTTCACCGTTCAGATGGAAGTGGTACAACATATAATTTTACTTACTATTTAAGCGGTAGTTCTAAGATGTGGAAAGATAATTTTGGAACTGGAAAAGCAGTTGATTGGGCAGTTGGAATTGGTGGAAAAGGTAATGAGGGTGTTGCGAACTTAGTTAAACAAACTCCCTACTCTATAGGTTATATTGAAAATGCATACAAAGAGAAAAATCATCTTAGTGCAGCAGTTTTAAAAACTGCAAGTGGTAAATGGGTTGTAGCAAATGAAGATAACTTTAAAGCTGCTGCAAAATATGCAAGTTGGACAAAAGAGGATAATTTTTATGCGATGCTGGCTCTGCAACCAGGAGATACTTCATACCCTATAGTAGCAGCAACTTTTATTCTGCTTCCAACAGAAAAATCAGCGATGAACAAAAAGATAGTAGCATTTTATGATTATGCTTTTAAAAATGGAGATAAGTCTGCTACGAAATTAGGTTACATTGCACTTCCAGAAGATACAAAGAAGATGATTAGAGAATATTGGGCAACTCATATTAAGTAATCATATTTAGTTATTTGCATAGTAGATCAAAATAGAGTTTCACACCCCGTCATTTCGTGTTGCGACACGGAAGATAAGAGTTTCTAAATGCCGATACTTATGTTGTTAAAGGGTAAGTGGGGTGTGATTCTTAGTTTAGCCCATATTCGAGTTAGATCTTGTATTGTAACCATTATGTAACCAAGTTGTTTACAATCACGCCAATAGATAAAGGAAATAAAAGAATGAAAAAAATCGTTTTATCAGCTTTGGCTGCATTAACAATAGGTACAGTAGGGGCATCTGCAAGTGATGTGAAATTATACACAGATGAAAATGGTCAAGTTTTTACAACTGCTGGAGAGGGTCGTACAGAATTAAAGAGTAGTAGTACAAAGGTTTCTTCTAAAGCTTCTAAACTAAAGTTTAGTGGTACTCATTATTTAGGTTCAAATACTAAAAACATCAAAGAGGGTGACACGACAACTAATTTTGAATTGCGTCGTAACTATGTTCAAGTAAAAGCATATCTACTACAAGATCCAAAATCTTACCTTCGTGTGACTTTAGATGCTACATACACAAATAAAACTGCTGATGGTGAAGGTCATGCTGATGTATATGTAAAATATGCTTACCTATTTATAAATGATATTTTACCATCTACTGGTGTTGAGTTTGGTATGGCTCACCGTCCTTGGATAGACTATGAAGAACATCAAGGTTGGTGGATGCGTTCTATAAGTAAAGTTTTTGTTGAAGCTAGTGAAGCTGGTCACTTAACAAACTCTGCTGATTTAGGTTTCAACTTTAAAACTAAAACTTCATACTTTACATCTGAAGTAGGTGTGTTTAATGGTGAGGGTTACCATGGTTCAAATGATGCTGATGCACATATAGGTGCTGGTATATCTGCTGAGTGGAGAGCGACTGCTGCTATTCTTGGAAATGGTAAGAAGAAAAGAAAACCGTTAAAAGATAGTTATCTAGACGCATCATTCTTTGGTCAGTATAATATGGATAATTCTAAAAATGCCTCTGCTGGTGTAGAGTATGATTATGCATTTTACGGCTTGCATGCAGTATATAATATGCCATCATTTTTGGTATCTGCACAATATATTAAAGCTGAGAATGATTTAAAAACTACTAGTGAATATAATGGAGATGGCTATTCTGTGAATGGAACTTTTCGTTTTGGAGCTAAAAAAGAGTTTTCAATCATAGGTCGTTATGATGTATGGGAATCAGAAAACCAAGATACTAGTATCACTCAAGAGACTGCTAATGCTATCTATGGTGTAGCTTGGCAACAAAACAAAAATGTTAAGTGGTTACTTTCTGGTCAATCATTTGATGCCAAGGATGATAGAAACTATAAAGGCTCATCGGTATCTAACTGGAACTCTGCAATGCTAACTGCTGAGGTTCACTGGTAAAATTCAACTTCATTCTGTTTTTAGTAAAGCCTACCTGACATGGGCTTTACTTTTTATCATATAGATAAAACTTATTGTATTTTATCATCGAAGACAACTCTTTACAATAATCATCTCCTCTTTCAGAATAATGGTTTAACTCTTTTACAATTTTATAGGGATCATCTGTCTGCATCTTTACCTTTCGAAACTCCTTGTATGCTCCTGAGCGTCCTAAAGTTTTATAATAATCTCTAATTGAGTCTTGGGCTATATTGTATTTTTTAAGCCAGATAGTTTTAGTGCCTCGTTTTTGATTAGCTGCTATTCTTGGCTCACTCGGATTAACAGACCAAACACCAAAAATATTGTTAGCTTCTCTAAAAAACCTTGATGTTCCCCAAGCACTCTCCATAGCTGCTTGCGCTATAGCGATACTTTTTGGATGTGGCTTTAGAGCTGTAAGTAACTCCTCGTTTGTCTCTACCTTATAAACTTTCTTTAGTTTTAGTATATCCTCTTCATAAATAGGATCATGATGGTGGTCTAGTATATCTATATATTGGTGTTGTAATTCATCATAAATTTCATCAACAGCAGGTACTATGATAGATAAAAAGTGCTCTTTTTTTTCTTTTACACTCATAGGTTTTGAGTCTTGTGAAAATAGACTAGTCGATAAGATTAGTAGCGATAGCACTAATGCAGCTTTGAAAATATTCATAGTAGAAACTCCATATTTAGTTTTTTTGCATAGGCACTTAACATAGCCCTTTCAAAATCATTGTTTGTTGAGTAATTATATCCAAAAGTTTCGTTCCACATCTTATGTTCCTCCATGCAAAGGTAGAAAAAAACTTCCTTATGCGCCCTGAAAGAACTGCCCTTGGGGTGCCAAGGTTTGAAATTTTCATAGGCATGTTTAAACATCTCCACTTTTGTTACATGTGGATAGGAGCTTTTACCACTTGCATCTTCAAATGGCATCTGTGTGATTTTGCTTTTAAACTCTCTTTGGCGAAGCTGTTTTATAACTGGTTTTATAAATGTGAGTGTTCCAAAACTAATCAGTGCAACCTCCGAGGGCTTAAACTCTTTTATCAGTTGAGCATAAACTTCTGCATATTCATCAAGATAGTTTTCATATTCAACGATAGGGTGAAAATGAAAACCAACTTTAACGCCTTTATCTGCTAGTTTTCTAGCAGCATCTATACGCTTTTGTAGCGATGCTGCAAGATGTTCCTCATTTTTAATGATAGTTGGAGTATTTAATGACCAAGTACAGAGTATATTTGATGGCAAAGCGTTCTCAAGTAGGTATTTTATATTGTCTGATTTGGTTTTAAACTCTAAAATCACATTTGGGTTTTCTTTTGCAAAAAGAAAAAGAGCATCTAAAATACCTTCACGATTTCCAAACATCAAAGAGTCAGAGGCTTGTCCTGTACCGATATGATAGGTTTTATTTTTATCAAGTTTAAGATTTTTCAACTTATCCCCAAATCCACTATCAAAGGTGATGGTATTTTGATTATAAAAACTTTGAATAGAGCAGTAGGAACAATCAAAGCCACAACTCTCAATGGCATCAAGTGTCAAAAGGTTACAGCAGCGAGTTTTTTCACTTGCAACAGGACAAAGCCCTAAGCCAAAACCCTCCTTAAGTTCTGTTTTAAAAGTGTACTTTTGTTCAGTGGGTAGATTGTTAAGTTTAAAGTCCCTATAGGAGTTGGGTTTTGAACGAATCTCATCATAGAGCCTGCGAAGTCTAGCAAAAACTACTTTTTTTTGAGAATGTTTAGGAAATATATCTACTATATTTCGCTCATCCCACATTCCTAAATCTCTAGCTATATCAATTATCTGCTTGATCTCTTGATGTGAAAATTTATGTTCTAAAGATTTTGTTTTAATAAATTTTTGTTCTACATGTGGTAGTTTCAAGTAAAATGTATTTTTGATTGCGTTGTTAAATTTATCTGTGTATGAATTCATATCGTATTTTAGCTAGATTTATCTT
>JAYEGN010000162.1:0-2046 GCA_034659115.1 Campylobacterota bacterium | reverse complement strand
GCATAGAGCTACTTCAAAAATGTGCAAAAGATGCTGCTCTTGTTTTAGCAGTTGGAAGTTGTGCTTTAGATGGTGGAGTAGTTGCAGCCGAGCCAAACCCAACTGGAGCAGTTGGAGTTGCTAAGGCACTTGATAGAGATGACATCATAAACCTCCCAGGTTGTCCAACAAACCCAACCAACATTGTAGGAACACTACTCTCATACCTAATGTTTGAAGAGTTACCACCACTAGATAAGTTTAACCGTCCACTATGGGCATATCAAGGTAGAGTTCACGATGATTGTGAGCGAAGAGGAAACTATGAACTAGGCGAGTTTGTAAAAGAGTGGGGAGACACTGGGGCTAAAAAAGGTTGGTGCTTGTTCGAGATGGGATGCAAAGGCCCATACACAAATGTAAACTGCCCAACCATGAAGTTCAACGGAGGAGTCAGCTGGCCAGTCCAAGCAGGACACGGTTGCATGGGCTGTACAGAAGAGGGCTTTTTTGATAAGTTTGCTAATGAGAGGAAGTATGTTGAGGAAGTTGGATAGTAAAATATGTAGGAACAAATTATGACTGTACGAAAAAATTTCTTATTTTGCGATATGAGAAATATTGAGGTGTTGTGATCTAAGCGAGGGTCTTACTTATTGGAGGAATAATTCTTTTACATATAATCAGAAAAGTTATAGTTATAAGTTGACCCCCTTTTTTCCTTAAAAAGTAGATATTCAATGCCTCGTTTTTGTTATCCTGTTTTTTGAATAAGTCTTCCACTAGCATACTGATGCAAGATACTAGATACTAATGTTTGGTATGGTAATCCTAACTCGACCGCACTTGTTTTTAATGCTTCTAAGTCATTTGAGGACAATCTAATATTAATCCTCTTATCTTTTCTAAGAGTGTTTTTTGCAATATCTTGATGAGATTTTATCTCATCTTTTAGATTTTCAACTGATTCCCACTCATCATTTTCTAATGACTGCAATAGTTCTTGTTCCTCATTGTCAAGTTCAAGTGTTTTCATTTTAGCCTCCAAGATATTTTTTAGTAAACTTTCTATTTGGAATAATTGTTTTTAAAAATCTTTTATTTTGATTTTCAACAAAAGGTACCGTAAATAGGAACTTCAAGAAGAGCTTAAAGAAACTCTACAGCAATATCTATTTACCACGCTAGCTGCTGTGATTCGTAATCTTATGCTTTCTATATTAGCCATGATAGGATTAAGCTTTTTGTTTGGTGATGATGATTGCGAGTTGTGAATAATAAGCTACCACTCTATAATATAAGTTAGAAACTTGATAATTGGTATATTCTAACAAGAAAAATTATTGTAGAATATCTATCTATAAATTTAAGTTGGAAAATTAATGATAAAGAAATCATATACACCAGGTCAAAGAGTAATCATCCGTGATGCAGAATGGACAATAAGAAAAGTTGAAATTTTAGCTGATGATGGTTATGAATTGACCTGTGATGGTTTTTCTAGCTTTATCAAAGGTAAAGAAGCAATTTTTCTTACTACCTATGAGAAAAACATCCAAATCATAGATCCTAAAGAAACAAAGTTCATTATTGATAAATCTAGTAGTTTTACAAAGTCACTTCTTTACATGGAATCATTACTCAAAGATGTAGTTCCAACTGACAACAAAATTCACAGAGCTTCAAAAGCTGCTATGGATACAGTACCTTACCAATTTGAACCAGCACTTCAAGCACTTTCTCAACCTCGCCAAAGAATCTTAATGGCAGATGCTGTTGGTCTTGGTAAAACTCTAGAAGCAGGTATTCTTACAACGGAGCTTATAAAAAGAGGTAAAGGTAAAAGGATATTGGTCCTTGCTGTAAAAAGTATGCTTACTCAGTTTCAAAAAGAGTTTTGGAATCGTTTTTCCATACCTCTAACTAGACTTGATTCACAAGGTATTCAAAGAGTTAGAAATAAAATCCCTGCAAATATGAATCCATTCTTTTACTATGATAAATCAATCATCTCTATAGATACTCTAAAACAAGAAGCACTCTATCGTTCATACATAGAAGAGTCTT
>JAYEGN010000161.1:0-2048 GCA_034659115.1 Campylobacterota bacterium | reverse complement strand
ATTATCACAGCCTTTTTTTGATGTGCTCTTTTATCTACTATAACAACAGTCTGAGTCAAGAGCTTTGTAAATTGAGATTGTGCTTGTGAGATTCCTAATTCCAACATGATAATCTCCTTTATATTTAATATAAGTACATACTGCTAAATACATACTTAGTGATTTCTTAAAATTTAAAGTTCTTTGTGATCTGTGATGCAAACTCTTATACTGCTCATTGGATTCAGGGGAAGACTTAGATGTACATGTGACTAAACTGTTATATCTAACTTGTATATTTTAGCTTTGTCTTGTGGCTCTTTTTCTTCTTCATCTTTGTCATGTTTACTTCTATCAGTTTCTTGGTCAGCTTCATTTTTTTGATGTTCACGATCTGGATCAACCTGCTCATTTTCCTCTGCTGGACGAACCTCTAAAACTTTTTCATCTTTCTCATTAGCAG
This sequence comes from Campylobacterota bacterium, assembly GCA_034659115.1. Taxonomy (GTDB): domain Bacteria; phylum Campylobacterota; class Campylobacteria; order Campylobacterales; family Sulfurimonadaceae; genus Sulfurimonas. The sequence continues at coordinate 1,606 of JAYEGN010000161.1, read as the reverse complement.
CAGCTTGTGCAACCATATTTTGAAAGTCTACACGATTATTGTGTGCATTTTGCACAGAAGAAGCGTTGGCTGTCATCTGATTAACAAAAATCGCATTTCCTATCGCACCAATCGCCATAACTAACCCCTTGTATCTATCTCTATTGTTTTATACTTATTGTAAAGTACATTTGCGCCACTTTGAATAGTAACCTCTCGTCTTGGAGTATAATCGACCAAAAACCTATCTTTTTGAGGTGTAGAGAAATCGATGCACAATCTCGCTGCACTCTCAATGATACTCATAGGCAGACTTTGCTTATCCGTTGTTATGATTACATGTGTAGATGGTCTATCTTTCATATGCACCCAGATATCCCTCGCTCGTGCATTTTTTAAAACCTCAATATTACCTTTTTCATTTTTTCCAAGTTGTACTTTATAGCCCTCAACTAAAAAAGTTTCTATAGAATCATTTAGTTTTGTCTTTTTTTCCTGAACCTGCTTTGGAAAAAGCAACTGAATCTTTGATACATCTATCGCGTCTTCAACTGCATGTATAAAGAGTTTGAGATGTTCTATTTTAGAGCTAAGTGATTCCTTTTCAATATGCAAGTGCAAAATTTTTTGCTTAGCTTTTTTACTTCTAGTAAATAAAGACTCAGCCATCATAGCAGGGGTTGAAAACTCTTTATGAAGCTCAATTTTGACCAAGGAACCGTCATAATCATTTAGCTCAACACTCTTCTGATACGAAGCGATATTATGCATATTTGATAAAATTAAGTTCCCGTAATGCTGAGATAGCTCAAACTCTTTTTTTAGTTGCTCTTCATCATCAAGTGAATTATATAATTTCTGTAATTTCTGTAATTTTTTATTTAAATATAAAGTTTTTTGTTTTTTTAATGATACAAGTTTATGCTGAGCCTCTTTGAGATACTCCTCATATAAAAAATCTTCAACGCTCTCTAGCGGATACTCTTTTGCGATAAAAGGGGCAGAAGGAACGCTTAAGAGTTTTTGCCCCACTCTAACTTCACGAAAAGAGGAAAACAGATCTACATGTCGCAAGGCTTCTAGAACTATCTCCTCTTTATCTAAAATAATCACATTTGTATATTTGCCAGTAAACTCAAACTGTAAAAGTGTAGTTTCTTCTTTGTATGCCGATGCTATAGAGGTAGTAAATCGTAGGATTTTATCATCATTTACAAGCTCTACATGTGATATATTTGCACGATTAAATCGTTTTGCTAGTAACACATCAAAGGGAGCGTTATAAACCTTAGACCTAGCATACGAATCACATCTAAACATCTTGGAGTTAGAGCGTTGCATATTAAAATATATATCATTATCTCTATCAAATACCATCTTTATGATGGTATCACTAACTCTATATATAGCCGATATTTTTGTAAACTTTTTAAGATACTCTCTTATCTGTTTTAAGTGCGATAACTTCATACCTATGATTGTATCACACTTAGCACAACATTTCAGGTTAAGTTTTAAATCTCTTAGCTAAAATTACATCTAATAAAATTAAAAAAGAGAAACAAACAGATGAGACCTCTTGGTTTTGGTAGGAACTATTTTTCATTATCAGCGATACAAGCACATG
>JAYEGN010000160.1:24655-34945 GCA_034659115.1 Campylobacterota bacterium | reverse complement strand
TATATATAGGGAACCTATAGTAAAATGCAAAAAAATAGGAGCGTTTAGTGCTAAAGTATATTTTATCATCTATTGTACTTCTTGTTGTACTTTTTTTTAAACCTATAACTGTATATATCATAGAGGATTATGCATCTTTTTTGCTTGAAGAAGAGTTTAAAATAAATTCACTCAGGATTTTTCCTTTTAAGGCAGAGTGCTACATAAAAGATGATACTAATACTCTTCATATAAACTCACTAAAACTATTTCCCTTAAAAATTCTAGCAGATTATCATGGTGATATCAATGCTTTTAATATATATCAACCCTTCAATGCAAAAATTGAAGTAAACGCAACCATAAGTTATGACACAAAACTCATAGTTGATTCAGATGCTTTTATATATGGCTCTCAAACGAAGGTTATTGTAAAGGAACTTCAAAATGATTGGTATATTTTTGCCGATAGTCAGAACCTTGATATAAAAAGTTTTTTCCAACAAAACGATAATGAGTTAGATATAGACGCTAAAATAGGTTTAAAGTTAGATCTATATACTGACTCAAACTCCTCCCTAAAACTATCAAGCAAAAAATTTAAATTTTTTGATACCGAGATAGATAATATAGATTTGGATTTGAAGATAAATGCAGATAAAGACAGGTTTCAAGTTTACTCCTTTTTTGAGCCTTTAAAACTACATAAAACAAAAGTGGATGCAAATATTAGCTTAAAAGATGAAGCGGTTGAAATTTCTAGCGATATTTTATACAAAAGTCATTCCCTACATGTAGATAAGATAAACATAGATACCAAGAGTTTTGAAACAGCGATATACACGACCTCTTTAGGTGGTAAACTAAATCTACTATATAAAGAAGATCAGTTGTATTATGATGCTAAAAACTTACACCTCTCTAAAATATTAGATTTAGCCCAACAAAAGCCTATCGCAAGAGGTTATATAAACTTTAAGGGCAAGATAGATACAAAAAACTTAGATGCAGACATATCTCTACACTCTCCAAAGATTACAGTTGCATCACAGAAGATAAAAACACTCAAGCTCAATATCCCTGATTTCAGATACAGAGATAAACATCTTAGTGCTTCTTATAGCTTAGGTGCTATGATTTTAGATGAGGCACTCAATATAACTGGCGATGTCAAATATAGCGATACTCTTAAAGTACATGCACAAAGCGATGATTTGAATGGTTCAACAGAGTTTTATCTGGATGATAAAAACTACACACTCCATTCAAAAAATCTAGATATAGCACAACTTTTAAAATTTGTTAGTCAAGAACCATATATATCTGGTTTAATAGATACTGATATAGAGGGTGACTTTAACAGTTTTGATTTTCAAGTAAATTCAGATGCTCTAGCGTATGAAAAAGATATAAAGCTAAGAGCTAATGGCTCCTACAATATAAACTCAAATAAAATAGCATCCGATTTCAATCTATCTGTGCCACTTAAAAAAGAGAGTTTAGTTTTTAAAGGTAGGGTTATTGTTGAAAAAGATTTAGCTCTACATGTAAGTAGTTCAAACTTTGATTCTAATACCTTTTTAAAGATAGATAAAGGAGATATAGAACTAAAAATCTTAGATCTTGATTTGGCAAAACTAACAAAAACACTTGAACTTAAACATCTTATCTATGGTCATATTAACCTAGAAGCAGATGGTAAATTTGATGATATAAACTTTAGACTAACCAGTCAAGACCTACAGAAATCTATGACCATAGCAGAGATAGATAACTATCTATTTATAGATATTAGTGGTAACTACACACCAAAACAGATATTACTCAAAGATGGATTTACTTTAAAATACAAAGATAAACTTATACCTATAAACATAGATGCTGATCTAAATCTACAAAAGCCATATAATCTTCAGGTAAATATTTTTAATAATCAAGACAAGATTGAGATTAAATCACTGTCGTTTGAAGATAAACAACTTAAAGGTGATTTTTCAGTCGATATAAAAGAGCTAAATGATTATAGAGCTTTAACAGATAATGAGCTATATGGTTCTCTTAAGATAGTTGGCAAACAGATTGATGATACATTGCACATAGATACTCACTCATTTGGTGGTGATATGACATTAGATATAAATAAAGATATAATGAATTTAAAACTAGCAGATATCAACTTAACAAAAACTACTTCATACTTATCAAAAGAAGATATTTTAAAAGGTGGTAGTCTCAATGGAAGTGCCACATACGATATAGGATCAAAAATAGGAAAAACCAATATATCTTTAAAAAATTCCAAACTAATAGGTATAGATATAGATAAGACTCTATCAACGCTAAATGATATTGTAGGATTAAATATTATAAATATAACTCACTCTTTTATAGATGGATACTCTCGCGATAGTAAAAAAAGCACCGATATACAACATCTGCAATTTAACATATCTCTCAAAGACAAGCTAGTAAAACTTGATGATCTCGCTGTAGCAACTAAAAAATTCAGAGTAGCAGCCATAGGGAATGTAAAAGATGATGGAGAGATAGAAACATTGAATTTGAGTATCTTAGATAAGAAGGGATGTGCAATCGTTTCACAAAGCTTAAGGGGAGATATAAGATCTCCAAAAATGGCAAAAAAAACAAAAACAATCTTAAATATTACAAAAACAATGCCATCTTCAATCTTAAACACTGGAGAAAAAATTATTGACATGTCAGCAAACCTTATAGATAAAACTGCTACACTTGGTGTAAACACAATACTAAATTTAGATAGCAATATCTCTATCACATCAAAAATCACATCAAGAGATAATTTTCCTTTGAGTTCTGTATCAAAAATTGTTATGCCTAGAGGTTGCAAGGTTATTTATGAGGGAAAAGTTAAACATCCCATCGCAACTAAGGAGAATGTAAAATGAAAAAAGCTCTTACAATAAGTCTAGTCTATGTTGTACTACTTACATCCAATATCTTGGCACTTACTCAAGATGAAATACCAAGTTCACTAGCAGGCTTAAAGATTGTAGGCAATAAACTTGTTGCTGAGATAAAAGGCACACAATATCAACTAGCAGATGAAACTTCAAAAATGACTATTTCGATGCTAAGAGGCAATCCTAGAGGAACTTCTGATGGAATTGAGTTTAGTTTTTTAGATGCTAACACTCAGCCAATGTTCGTTGATGGCACACTTTTTTACGCTCTTATCGATTTAGAAAATGAAAAATATCCTCAACCAAAATGGAAAAGAGAAACAAGCATTGATTCATCAGGAAGAGCATTAGCTGACATAAAAAATAAACTAAGTGGTAAATATGATTTTATAGATTGGCAAAAAAAAGCTAGAGGAACCCTCTGCTATAGGGTAGCTGATGCCTCTGGTGATATTGAGTTTGAAGGCGAAATCGGATTTATAGGCAGTGATAACTTTAGTGTTGATGCAGGCTCTATTATTGAGGGACCATTTTTAAATCAGCTAAAAGATAAAAGTGTAGTAATCACCTTTGAAACACACTCTCAAAAAGAAGGAGTCGTAAGTGTAGATGGAGTTGGCGAATTTATAACACCAAGTGGTTTAACACATGAGATAAAAATTACTGGCTTAACACAAGATACATTATATAACTACAGCGTTAGTGCAGGTGGGCAACAGATTAAAAAAGCATCATTTAAAACTGCACCAACGCCAGGAGCAAGAAAGCCTTTTAGTTTTGCTTTTACAAGTGACTCTAGATCTGGTTCAACGATGGGTGAAACAGAGCTATCTGGTGTAAATGTTTATATGATGAAAAAGTTTTCTGCACTTGCTGCTGCAAAAGGTGTAAAATTTTTTCAGTTTACAGGTGATATGATAAATGGCTACAACAACGCTATAGGTCTCCAAGAGATCGAATATACTACATGGAAACATGCTATTGCTAATTATGCTAGTTATTTTCCATTTTACACAGCGATGGGTAATCATGAAGCTTTAGTTTATGCGTTTGATGATACAACTACCTACGGTCTAACTATAGATAGATTTCCATACGATACATTCTCAGCTGAAGCGATATATAAAAAACATTTCTCAAATCCAAAAGCCTCAGAAGTTGGTGGATTTATCAATCCAAATGGAGCCAACTACCCACCAACAGAAGATGGTGCTTATTATGATCCAGATCCAAATAAAACTGACTTTCCATCCTATTGTGAAAATGTTTATTACTACACCTATGATAATATAGCGATGGTTGTCCTAAACTCAAATTATTGGTTTTCACCTAATAATCCAGGGCAACATCCAAAACAAAATACAAACTACATAGGTGGAAATCCTCATAGTTATATTATGGATAACCAGCTAGGATGGTTAAAAAATACACTTAAAACTCTTGATGAAGATAAAAATATAGACTTTATTTTTATAACAGCACATACCCCTGCTTTTCCAAATGGTGGACATGTAGATAAAGATATGTGGTTCTTAGGTAAAAATAGTACCAGACCCTATATAGCAGATGCACATGGAAATATAAAAGCTGTTGAAAAAGGGATTATAGACAGACGAGATGAATATATAAAAATATTACTAGATAGCAAAAAAGCTGTAGCGATGTTTACGGGTGATGAACATAACTACGCAAGACTAGATATAGCACCTAATATGCCTATATATGATGAAACACAATATGTGCCAGAAGAAAAGCTAGTCATTAGCAGAAATATATGGCAACTTCATAGCGGTACAGCAGGTGCACCATACTATGCCTATGAACAGGCTCCATGGAATAGTGATTTAAAAGATAGTTCCACCAAAGAGGGTGGCAAATATCTCAAAAAATTCTCAACACAACATGCACTCATTATTATACATGTGGATGGAAAAAGTTTAGAACTTGAAGTTGTAAATCCAGCTACTCTTACTAGGATAGAATAGTATGAGATATATTTTAATGATAACTATATTTTTATTTTTAAGTGCATGTAGTACCAATGCTACAGAGTCAAATAATAAAAACAATATAGCTTCACATCTAAAACTTAAATCCTATAGCGATGAGGATAATTCAAATCCTAACGGAAACAAAGCACTTAGTGATGATATACAAAATCAAATGCCTTTAATAAAACTAAACTAAATATATCATCTAGCCTAGCTTCTAATCTCATAGGCTCATTGCTATATGGATGAATGAACTCCAAAGAGAGTGCATGTAGAAGCAATCTGTGACAGCCATACTCTTTGCGTATAAACTTATTATGCTCTCCTCTACCATATTTTGTATCACCTAAAATATGGTGTGAGATATGTTTCATATGTCTTCGTATCTGATGCTTACGACCCGTTTTAGGAAGAACTTTTACAAGCGAATAGCGTGTTTTAGCATATCTGCCAATAGCAAAATCTAACTCTACATGTGATAGGGTTTTATACTCCGTTATAGCATCTTGAGCCTCTTTATCAACCTTTGAATCTCTATCTGCAATCTTGTCTAGTTTTTGAGTAAGTGCATGCTCTATAATACCGGAGCTATCTGTATATCCTCGAACAACGCATAGATAACTCTTTTGCATAGTATGCTCTCTAAATTGCTCTGACATAAGTTTAGCTGTGTGTTTATCAAGAGCAAATAAAAGCACTCCAGAGGTTGGTTTATCAAGCCTATGAATAGGATAAACCCACTGATCTATCTGATCACGAAGCATCTTCATAGCAAAATATATCTCATCTTTATCTATCATCGATTTATGAACCAGTAACCCACTTGGTTTATTAATAGCTACTAGATATTCATCTTGATATAAAATTTCTAATTTATAATCTTTAAACATAGTGGTATAATATCAAAAAAGGCTTGATATGAGTTATGATTTTGATATTGTTGGTGTTTTAAAAGAGGGGTTTCATCGCTCAGATGGTGCAAAACTAATCTTTGGAGGTGCTATTGGTATATATGTTGTTCTTTCTATCTTAGTTGGGGCTTTGTTAGAGTTTATATTTCCACAAAGTTCTAATGAATTAAACAGATATGTAACATCCTTTTTGGAGATGATTTTTATGCTACCTCTTTTGGTAGGGATAATGATCTTAGGCATAAAAAGAGCAAGAGATGAGGAGCTAGTAGTTCCATCTATATTTAATTATTATGCCCTAGCTATACCTCTATCACTAGCATATATAGCTATGACTCTCTTAACAATAGTAGGTTTTTTACTGTTGGTTTTGCCAGGTATCTACTTGGCAGTTTCTTACGCCTTTACATATACGCTCATAGTAGACAAAGGTCTTGGTATTTGGGAAGCTATGGAGCTATCTCGCAAAACCGTGACTAAGCAATGGTTTAAGTTTTTCGGTCTATCTTTAGCATGTGGTATTATCATAATCATAAGTGCCCTACCCCTAGGCATAGGTCTTATCTGGAGTATACCTATGACATATATCACTTATGGCTTGCTATATCACCATCTTTTTGATGATGAAGATATGGTTGAGGAAAATATAAAAGAGATTGAGAGAAACGACTAATCTCGTTTAGTCGTTTTTCTCTTTTTTTTAGTTTGCTTTTTAGTTAAAGGTACTCTGCTTGTGTTTTTGTTGTATTGGCGAACTTTTTTACCAGTTGGTTTTTTGTGTTCACTCTTTAGTTTAAGCTCATCAGCATCTTTTCTTCGAATAGTTGGGTCTGGCTCAAATCCTTCAACAACTTCTTGTGGAATTTTTTGACCAATCAATCTTTCTATCGCTTTTACATCATACTTTTCATATATATCTAAAAGTGTTATAGCTTCACCCTCTCGCCCTGCTCTACCTGTTCTTCCCACACGATGAACATAATCTTCAGGGATAGAGGGAAGCTCATAGTTTATCACATAGGGAAGCTCCTCTATATCTAACCCTCTTGATGCTATATCCGTAGCAACCAAAACTTTAACTCTGCCCTCTTTAAATTGAGCAAGTGTTTTGAGTCTATTTGCCTGAGTTTTGTCACCATGAATAATTCCGCACTTCAAGCCATCCTTTTGCAGTTCTATAAATAGCTCATCAGCACTAACCTTTGTTCTAGTAAATACTAAAACTTGAGGGAAGTTTCTTGAACCAATCAGATATGCTAAAAGTTCAGCTTTTCTAGCAGTATCAACCATGTATGCAACTTGATTTATAGTATCAACTGTAGTGTTTTTCTTAGCAGTTTCTATAAAGGCTGGTTTTGTCAATATCTGTTTTGAGAGTTTTCTAACCTTATCACTATAGGTTGCCGAAAAAAGCAGAGTTTGAACTCTTTTTGGAAGTTCTAAGTGGATTTTTCTTATCTCTTTAGAAAAGCCCATATCTAACATCCGGTCAGCTTCATCCACTACAAACATCTCCACATGTGAAACAGATAAACCCTTTGCCATAAGCTCCATAAATCGCCCTGGAGTTGCTATGACTATATCAACACCTTTTTTTAAACTTCTCAGTTGTGCCTCTATATCTTTCCCACCGACTAAGACTGCACTTGTAACGCTCATATGTTTTGAGTAGTTTTTTACATCTGCATCTATCTGAATCGATAATTCACGAGTTGGAGAGAGTATAACTGCCCTAATAGTTCTGTTTTCATCAGCTGTTGTATTTCTAAGTTTTTGCAGTATAGGCAAGGCAAAAGCAGCTGTTTTTCCCGTTCCTGTTTGAGCAGTAGCAAAAATATCACTCTTTGCCAAAACCAAAGGTATCGCTCTTTTTTGTATGGTAGTTGGCTCTTTATAGCCTAGTTCTTTAATGGCACCAAGCAAAGGCTTGATTAGTCCTAGTTTTTCAAATGACATAAACTCTCTTTTGTTTTAATTATGCAATCTTAACATATTTATATGCTTACACCAACTGTCTTTTAATAAACTCACTATAATGACCCTCTTCATCTTCAAGCTCTTTATGTGTCCCACTTTGAACTATAACTCCCTCATCTAAAACATAGATCTTATCTGCATTTTTAACTGTACTTAGCCTATGAGCTATAGTTATAACTGTTTTTTCTTTTAAGAGTTCTGCTAGCTGAAGTTGGATTTTCGCCTCTGTGTGAACATCTAATGCGGAGGTTGATTCATCAAAGATTACTACGCTTGGGTCTGCTATAATCATCCTTGCTATACTTAGTCTCTGTCTTTGTCCACCCGATAGTCTTATGCCGTGATGTCCTACTATAGTATCTAATCTATCTTGCATATCTTGGAGAGTATCATAAAGTTGGGCTACTTTTAAAGCTTCATATATCTCATCGTCACTTATGCTTTCATCACCCATCGTTATGTTAAATCTTAGAGTGGAATTAAAAAGTATGGGCATTTGAAGGACTAAGAATATCTTTTGTCGTAATGACTTTTTCTCTATCAACTCTGTTTCTATACCGTTATAACTAAGCAAGCCACTCTCTTTTTCATAAAAACCAGAGATGATTTGAGCCAAAGTTGTTTTGCCACTTCCACTAGCTCCGATGAGAGCTATCTTACACCCTGAGTTAATATTTAAAGATATATTTTTAAGTATCTCTTTTGATAGTGAATATGAAAAATCTAAATTTTTTATGACTATGTTTATATCTTTTTCCTCTATCTTTTGTTTACCTGAGTGTTCTGTTTTTAGAGCTAAAATTGTGTTGATTCTCTCTAATGCTGAAACAGCAGAAGCATAGCTATACTGCAAGCTCAACATATCTTGAACAGGTGTCATAATAAACCAGATATAACCAAACATTGCAAACATCATCCCCACACTAAGGTCGCTATAAGCCACCAAAATAAGACCAGCGGCACGAATAAGTTCGAACATCACTAAAAAAATGGTATATGAAAGTCGCTCATACGCTACATTTTTATAACTATACTCATTTGAAGTTATCTCTATTTTTTTCGCCATATCTATGGAGCGAGAGAAGAAAAAACTCTCTTGATTGCTCGCTTTTATCTGTCCAAAAAGTTCTAGTGATTCTCCAACATCTTCTTGAAACTTTGAAATAGCCTCATTTTCATCTTTTTTAAGTCCACCCACTATGCTTGACATCTTCTTACTTAAAAGCATAATAACTGGCTGCACGATTAGTATGAGTATGCCAAGGATTGGATCTATCGCTATCATCACAACAGCTACTGCAACAAGTGTTAAAATGGATGCGATAAACTTACTAATACCTGTTATGATGAAGTTATCAAGTGTATTTACATCAGTTACAAGGTTTGAGGTTATAGCACCACTTCCTATGGTTTCATACTCTTTCATAGAAACTATCTCAAGGTGCTGTATAACTCTTTTTCGTATCATAAAGGTTGCATATTTAGCGATTTTTGTAAAAATCTTGGTATTTACAACTGTAAAAAAATAGTAGATAAACCTCAATAAAACAACGGCTAAAGCAGCGATAGCAATATAGTAAAAAGCGGTAGTCGAACCTAAAAAAAAGTCTATACTTTCAACTACAACAGCAGGCTTATCAAGTAAAATCTCATCTACCATAACAGGCAACACAAGAGGGATGGGAACACTTACTAAAATTGCAAGTAACGAGATGATTTGCCCTATTATAAGAGCAGGTTTTTCATCTAAAATATAGCTGTAGATAGTTTTTATGGTTATTGGTTTGTTTTGCATGCAGTAGTTTATCTCACATAAGCCTAATTCTTTCATAAACTTCCAAGTAGTATTTCATTTAAAGAGTATGATTCATTATAAATATAAGTCAACTATTAAGAATCATATACTTGAGCAGTTACAAAGTATTACGCTTTATTGAGGTTTTATATCATTATTTTCTTTTTTTGCGAAACCTGCACCTTTTTTAGTTTTTGCTTTTAATTCCAAAGAGTTCACTATTAAAGCATAATCAATAGTGTTTTTATGCATCGTTGCAAAACAGGTAACTATTACAGCTATTGTATTTGGTACTTCACCTTTTTTTTTATAACCCTGAATGTTTTTTTCACTAACCTTAATTAGCTTGCTAAACTTTGGCAAACTTATCTCTGCATCAAGCAGTGTTTTTTTAAAATCTATAAATGTCATCATATACCTTGAAATGTTTTAATGTAGAAATTATAGCATATATACTTATTTTATTGACATTCCTACATAAAAAGTATATAATACCTATAATTTATTACTATTTGTAAGTTAAATAGCACTAAATTATTATAATAAAAGGAGCCACAAATGGCAAAAGATTTAAAGAAAAAAGTTGCTAAAAAAGCAGCAAAGAAAGTTGAAAAGAAAAAAGTTGCTAAAAAAGCAGCAAAGAAAGTTGCTAAGAAAAAAGCTGCTAAGAAAGCTGTAAAGAAAAAAGTTGCTAA